>NZ_JXYC01000024.1:0-206355 GCF_000967665.1 Marinomonas sp. S3726
CAAATATCGCGGCGGCCTACATGATGAGAGCCGCAATCTTATGACTAATGGGATCAATATCTTTATATAAAGGGCCAATTTGACGATTTAAACGAGAGGCGACTTTTGGGCTCATCTCGCTTAATCTGGTGATCTTTTGAGTGACTTTCTCTATGGCTTTGTCGGCATTTACAAATAAAACTTCGGCTTCTTCAGCGAGTAATCGCTCTTCAGCACTTAAGTTACGACTACGATAAGCAAGCCACTTCTCGCTTATTTCTGCTTGTGCTCGGTTAATACCCTCTAAGGCTTGGGTTGCATTGATCAGCCCTGCATTAGCTTTATTGACTGAGTCAGTGACATAAATGGCATAGTCATCCGCAATAATCTTTAGGTTTTCAAGAGGCACCATATGCTCTTGGTATACCTTTTCGACACCTTGATTAGCTGTTTTTAGTTGGATTAAGGAGGTGGCGACCACAATAAGTAGGCCAACCACTGGGAGCACTGAGAGCAAAAGGAGTTTGCTTTTAATGGAGATATGAGGGATTTGCATCTTAGTGCTCCTAGGTGATGAAGGTTTGTTTTATTTTTTAGTGCATCATAAAAATAGGAAGATCAGACTTGGCCAGCATATGACGAGTAACACCGCCAAAGATTTGCTCCCGCACACGCCGTCTTGTGTAGGCGCCCATTATGATGAGTTGGCTTTGATGGTTTTTAGCGAAACTCATTAAAGCTTCACCTGTGGCGCTATGGCTATTATCGAACTGTTCAATAATGGTATTGATGCCATGGCATTTAAGATAATCGGCTAGCTCATTGGGGCTTGGTTGACGATATCCCTTACGAGTACCTGTGGTGATAATGACTTGCTGGGCTCGTTTTAAAATTGGCAGAGCATGGCTTATTGCTCGGGCCACTTCAGTACTGGCATTCCAAGCAATCAATACCTTATCTGCTTTAAATTGGGTCATGGTTCTAGGGACTAGCAAAACAGGTTTGCCGCTGCGCATAATGGCGGCTTCAAAGGTAGCGGTAGAGCTACCTGATTTAGACTGAGGGATAATGACAAGGTCAGATACCTTGCCTTTTTCCGCGACTAGCTCACTGCGTAAACCATTCACTTCGACCCAGTGGGCAGTGGTATTTCGGCTAGATGCCTTTTCGCTCAGTTTGATATCTAGTTTACGGCATAACTTAGCGAATTCTGTCTGCAGGGTTTGTGATTCAGACTGAGAGAACTTCCCCGCCAGTGACTCTAATTCTCGTACTAGCTTGGTAGGAATACCTATCGCACCTTCTGGGATAAATTGTCTTGGGCTAACTTGAGCATGCAGCACTTCTAAATGACCATCAAAGTAATTAGCCACGGAAAGCGCACCTTCAAGGCGCTCATTAATGTGGCCACTGGTGGAGAGGGGCATTAATAAGGATTTTGGGGTAATCATAAAATATCTCCGTGAGAAACTCCCTAGCCTATCGGCCAGGGAAGTTGAACTAGATCTTGAAGCAGGCCACGGGGAAGATCTAACACCATGACATGAGATAGAACACTTAAGAATAAAACGGCACTCATAGTTAGGGAGGCGGTTTTTATAAAGGATGTACGCGCTTTTAAGACCAAGAAGGCAATAAAAAAGAGACTGATAGAAATGAGATAGCCAAGTACAAAACAACCCAGGATAAGGCCAACTAACCAATAGATATAATGCATCAAGCTGGCAACACTTTGATCGCCCTTATAGCCTGCGACGATTTCATTATCAAAGTTCACAGGGCCATCAAACTTATTAGTAACAAGCTTATAAAGCACAATACTGGATAATATGAGCATGAGACCAGATAAGCCTGCGGTAAACACACCCCCTAAAAAGGATTGCTGTAAAGAGTCGTACAAACCATAGGCGAAGGTTAGACAAACCGCAGCGGCAAATATTACCTGTGGGCGAATGGAGTGCTGAGTTTTAGCTTGTGTTTGAGTTAGCTTGTCTTTCTCATTGCTTTCAACGCTATCTGTTACAGAGCCATCAGCGCCACTAGTATCATCTGACTTACTCGCGTGTCTCGCCGCAAAGTAAATAGAAACCGCCGTCATGATGCCAATGATGATAACGCCCGGTTTTAATAAGAAGCCCCAACCATCAAACTGTACCGCTTGATATAAATAGGTTTCCATACCACCAGCGAGTACAAAGCCAATTAAAAAAGCCGGTCTAGGCCAGCCAAAACGCTTCATTAAAATACCTAATAAACCGATACCCAATAGTGCCATCAAGTCGCCAAGATCTCGGGTCGCTTGGAAAGCCGCAAAGCAGATAACCATGATCATAAAAGGGGCCATTAAGGCATAAGGTATGGTCGTGAGCTTAGCGACCCACTTAGATAGGATTAAACAAGCACCGGCACCAATAACATTCGCCATCGCAAGAGACCAGACAATGGTGTAAGTGATGTCTAGGTCTGTGCTGACCATAGCAGGGCCTGGTTCAAGACCGATAAGTACCATGCCACCTAAGAAGACAGCCATACTTCCAGAACCTGGAATACCAAATAACAGGGTAGGGATAAGACCACCGCCTTCTTTGGCATTATTGGATGACTCTGGTGCTAATACACCACGCACATCACCTTTACCAAATTCTGACTTGTCTTTTGAGGTTTGAACCGCATGACCATAGGCTATCCAATCGACAACGCTACCACCAAGACCTGGCAGTGCGCCGACGATGCAACCGATAATGGCACAACGAATCGCTAGCCATTTGTTACGTACTAGATCTGTGATGCCTTCAACCCAACCACTGCCTAATTTAGAGGCTTCAGCAATAGGGCGATTTTGTCTTAATAGATCAATAATTTCGGGAATAGCGAAAATACCTAAGCCAACAACCACTAACGGAATACCATCCATTAGGTAGCTATTATCAAAACTCATACGGTATTCACCGGTCGCAGGAGCGCCACCAATGCTGCCAAACAGCAAGCCAATGCCGCAGGCGCTTAAGCCTTTAATTAGGCTATTACCTGCTAGTACACCTACCATACTCAGTCCGAGTAAGGTCAGCATAAATAGCTCAGCCGAGCCAAACGCTAGGATGACTGGGCGAGCAATAAGAACAAATAAGGTTAGGACTAAAGCACCAAATAAACCGCCGAACAAAGAGGCAGAAAAAGCTGCTGATAAGGCTCTGGCTGCTTGGCCTTTTTTGGCCATGGGGAAGCCATCTAACACAGTGGCTTGAGACCCGCTTGAGCCGGGGATACCCATCAATACTGAGGTGAAAGTATCAGACGTTGGGATGACAGCAACCAAACCGATTAACATGGCAAGGGCCGAAACGGGCTCCATTCCGAATAAAAAAGGTAACAGGAGAGAGAGGCCTGCTATGCCACCTAAACCTGGAAAAATACCAATAGCGAGACCCAGTAAAACGCCGCCAGAAAGGTATAAAAGATGAGTGCCCGTGAGTATGGTTTGCAGGGCGATTAAGAATGCATCAATCATGCGCTCAAGCCTCTTAAAGTAATGATATGGCGAACGGTTTTTCGACCACAGGTGTTGGTTAGGTGAGGCATGTGCGCTCTCCGATAAATGAGCTTGTCAAAGCCCTGAAAACAGGGCTTATCAAAGTGAAAGAGTAAAGATAGTGAGGGATTAAAAGCGTACGTTATACTTTTCAGTCAACCAGCTGCGGACCCACTCTTTATCTGCGTCTGAGATAGAAAGAGCTGTGTTAAAGGCACTGGTAGCGTCACCATAAATCGCTTGCGGGTAAAGGCCTAAAACCTTTTCAGAACGGCTCTTAAATTCGTCTGATTCAACGGTTTTAGCAATGGCATTCTGCCAAGTTTCAATCACTTCTTCTGAGGTGCCTTTAGGTAAGAAAATCCCTTTTTGAGCGGCAAAGCCTGCGACAAAGAAAGCTTTCCAAACTTTAAAGTCAGTACCAGAAGGGGCTTCGCCATGAATCATTTTATAGACTTCAGCAAAGTGAGGTAGGTCTGGGAAAGTTGGGTCTCTTTGCAAGCTACCATCTTCAGCCAAAATACCCCAAGTCATGATAGGTGTCGCTTTGCCTTCTTTAACCAAAGGTGTCACTTTTTTCAGGTAAGCGGCACTGGTTTGGTAATCGATATTGACTTCACCACGTTCAAAAGCGAGACGGCCTGCGCCACGACCTTTCATGCCAAAGATCGCTTTAACATCTATGTCCAACATGTCTAAAGCAAGTAGTGGGACTAGGTCTAACGAGGTGGCGCCTTGGCTACCATACTTAAGTTCTTGATTGCGTAATTTCACTAGGTCTTGCGCTGAATTAATACCCAGTTCAGCGTTTACATAGAAAACACCGCCTGTTGGTGTGGCAAGTACTGCATGCCAGTCTTGATATTCATATTTAACGCGACGATCGCCTAATAGGTAAGGGAACTGAGTTGAACCTGAGGTGCCTAGTACGTTAAGGCCGTTGTTTTTAGCACGACGTTGGAATTGGTTTGCCCCTTTGGTAGAGCCACCACCAGGGATGTTTTTCACCACGACTACAGGTTCACCCGGTAGGTTTTTTGAGATCATAGGTGCATAGAAACGCGCCCAAGTGTCCGAACCACCGCCTTCTTTGAAAGGGACAATCCATTCAACGCGTTTACCACTAAAATCAGTGGCTTGAGCAGGTACTGAAAGTGTTGCAAGCACAATACTTGCGCCCGTGATGATGCCTTGCATCAATCGTGTGATTGATTGTTTTTTAAGTTGATAACTCATTGTAAGCCTCATAATTATTTTTGTATTAAGGGTGACCATACCTATGGTCGGGTTTACTCTTATTGCTCCACCTTAAAAAGGTAAGCTGTCACCAAGCTGTCACAGACGACTTGGTGTGGTTTTATTGAAAACGGATAAACTGATTAGGATGCTTGCAGTTTTAAAGGCGTCCAAATACGGCTAGGGACATACAGGTCGCCTCGAAATAAACGCCTGGCTGTACGGACTAATCCTGCTTGATGAATTTCAGAGCGCTCTTGATTAAGCGTCATATTTAACGCGATCGTGATTTTGCCACTTGGGTGTTCAATAACGACTTGCTTCGCTTTATCGCTACCCTTGCTATTAACTTGGTTATCAAGCTCTATGGGGGTTAAGCCTTCTGCAACTGTGCCTGGAATGGCGGAGCAAACACTGACGCAAATAGCACCTGTAGCAGAGTGGCTGGCATGGCAGTTGTGGGGGACGAAATAGCGAGAAGTAATGCTGCCACCCTGTTGTGGTGAACTTAGTAGACCAACTTTGGGAATCACTTGATGGGAAACATCTCCCAACCCCATTTTTTCACCTGCGATTAAACGAATCGCTTCGATACGCGCAAGCAAACTTTCATTATTATCTAGGGTTTGTTTGGACTCATTGCCTTTAATACCAAGGCTTGTGGCAGGGATAAGCACCATAGGCATAGCGGCATCAATGCAACTGACTTCTGTCCCTAGAATCGAATCCTTTAGCTGGCCTGTTGGGAATAGCTTGCCTGTTTTTGTGCCTGCAACATTCAAGAAGTTGAGCATGACAGGTGCCGCACTGCCTTCCACGCCATCAATTTGAGTTTCACCTTCATAATTGACAAAACCATCAGGTGTTTGTACCAAGACATGGATGAAAGAGTTGGTGTTTAGGTTGCGCACTCTGACTAAAGTTTCGCCTAATTGAGCACGAACTAAACCGGACTCTATGGCGAAAGGGGCTGCGCCAGAGAGGATGTTGCCACAAGATGGCGCGGTATCTACGGACATGTCATCGATAGAGACTTGTGCAAACAAATAATCAATATCCGCTTCTGGACTCTCTGAAACCGAAATGATCGCCGCTTTACTGGTTAAGCTGGTGGCACCACCAATACCGTCAATTTGTTGACCCGTACATGATCCCATCGCTGACAATAAAACCTGTTTTTGTGTTTCCCAATCCCTAGGTAAATCATTCGCCAAAAAATAAGGTCCACGTGACGTACCGCCACGCATCATGGTGCAGGGAATGGATGTTTGCATGAGGCCACCTCGAACTATAGTTTAGATTTTCTAAATCAAAATGCTGTTTTTTATTTTAGAACTTGCTGATGTGGGCTAAAGTAACGTGGAGGCTTTTGACTGACAAACGATAAGATTTAGCTATTTGGTATAGAAAAACTACACTGAAAAATTAGCGCAATAGATAAGATGAAAATTAAAGTGATTTCTATCTAGGGTTGATGAAAAATATTATGTTTCTATTTTATTGTTTTAACTGTATTTATTTTCAATATCTTTCTTCTTTAATGATTGTTCTTTGTAGGGTTTCGAAATCTTGATTTAGTAAAAATTATGGTGAATAAAAAATGTTTTATAAGTTAGAAACACTCATAAAAAAATAATCCCTACCAATAACGCTTATAAAAATAATAGAATAACTAAACTGAAAAAGTGAAAAATACGATGAAACGCTTACCTCCTTTAAAAGCGATGCAGGCATTTGAAGCGGCTGGACGACATCAAAGTCTTAAAAAAGCAGCGGATGAGCTATGTGTCACCACAGGTGCGATTAGCCAGCAAATTAAATTGTTGGAAGCCCATTTAGACGTTGAGCTGTTTAAGCGCTTAAATAAATCTGTGCGCTTAACAGAAGCGGGTAGAGCTTGTCTTCCTCTCATTGAGCAAGGGTTTGAATTGTTAGGCGATGCCGCAGCAAAAGCACAAACCTATAGTGAACAAAAGCTCATTACCATTAGCGTGGCGCCTTCTTTTGGCGCGAAATGGTTATTACCTCGATTAGAGCAGTTTAGGCGCAAACACCCTGATATTGATTTACGTATTGATGCTTCAACTCGACTCATCGATTTTGCCCATGATGATGTGGATATTTCAATTCGTTATGGGGCAATCAAGGAGAAAGGAATGCATGTGGAATCTCTTTCCCATGAAGAGCTGTTTCCTGTCTGTAGCCCTCACCTGATGACCCAGTGTGCCAGTTTAGAAGCCCTAAGTGATTATCCTTTATTGCACCTTGAGCGACGTTCTGCGGACAAATCCTTTCCCGGTTGGGCTGAATGGATTGAAGATAACGGGCTGAATAAAGATGCCTTTAAACATGGGCCAAGATTCAGTATGTCGAGCATGGTGTTACAGGCCGCAATAGATGGGCAAGGGGTGGCAATGGCCAGCAGCGTATTGGCGGCAGATGATTTAAAAACAGGGCGTTTAGTTCGACTTTTTCCGCAATCTTTAAGGGCGAAATATAACTATCACCTAATATGTACTAAGAGTCTGTCGCAAAGGGCTGATGTGGTGAAGTTTATTGATTGGATCAAGCAGGAAATTCTGGCCTAGTTTCTGACCTACTTTCTAGCCTACTTTCTAGTTTAAATATAAAAAAGCTGAGCCCAGTGATGAGCTCAGCAAAGGATGGGTTATACCTTGTTTTGCTCTTCTTTTATCAGTGCCGCGAGTCGATAAAAACCATGGGTCATTTTCGAGTAGGGCATGAGTAAGAAAAACGCTAACACACCGCCTAAATGCAAGGCTAAAAGCTCCCCTAACCAAGGGCTTTGTCCAAACCAATATAGGACTAAGCCTGAGGTGCTAACAAAAAAGAGTAGAAGAACAAAAGCCATTTCGCCTCCCCAAACTTTTGCATCGCCCAAAGACTTGTCTGCTTGTAGCTTTAAATAAGCTAATCCAGCAGTACCAATACTGAGAGAAATGCCCCCGACAATACCCAGTATTTTAGGTAAAGAGGTGAGATCGTAGGGGGCTGCCATAGCAAGTAGATAATGCATGAGCGTTGCTGTACTGGTTGCTGCAAAGCAGAGTAAAAAACCATACATGGTTGCCTGATGAAAATAACGACGGGCTTGGCTAAACCTGTCTTCATCCTCGTAATTGCAGCCTTCACCATGGCCGGCAGCGAGGTTTTTCATTTTCGCTGCTGAGGCAAAAGCCCCTTTAATATGGATTAAACGTAATGGCTCTGCGCCTATGTCTCGCCAGAAGCGCCTGACACTAAAGGCGATACTAGCAAGAGGCAGCAAAAAGGCTGGCATAAACAGAGCTACCATGAGGTTGTGTGACAACAGGTCATAGAAGTCAGTTTCAGAACCGGAAGAGGTACTGCTGCCCATCAGCTGAATGAGCCATAGCAGGGCAGCAAAGCCGATAATGACTGCTGCGCCTATGGCGGCACCGCTTTTATGAAAAGCCTTTGCAAAGGCGGCGGGGTAGGCATTATCCTGCCAACTTTCTTGTCTGACTTTTGCCAGTGCTTGTGGCAGGTTTAAGTCAAATTCGTGTGGTGCCGTATACTGGCAAGCATAAAAACAACCGCGGCAGTTATGACACAGGTTGGCTAGCTGTTTTAGGTTCTCATCAGAAAATGCTCTTTCCCTGTGAACGGCAGGAAAAACAGAACAATAGGTTTCACAATAACGACAGGCATTACAGATTTCGAGTTGTCGTCTGGCTTGTTCCAAAGGTTGGAGGGCGTGTTGCTCGCTGGTGTTTGAATCTAGGTTTACGATCTCAATGGTTTGCATACTTTACTACCTCTTGCCCTGCGATACGGCCAAAGACCGTACCAATTGCCATACCGAATCCGGCCAGATAGCCTTGACCTAAAATGGATCCCGCCATGGTTTCTCCCGCAGCCCAAAGATTTTGAATTGGGCCGTTCTCGCCTTGTACTTGGGCTGTTTCGTCCACCTTCAAACCTAGGTAAGTAAAGGTGACGCCTGTTCGCAGGCTGTAGCCATAATAGGGCGGCGTATCGATAGGTCTGGCCCAGTTGGTTTTGGCGGGGGTGAGATCTTGTGTCGCTAAACCATCAAGCTCTGTTGGGTGAAACTTTCCAGTACGACATGAGCTGTTAAAGCCATTGATTGTTTGAGTTAAGGCATGGGGTTCTAATCCCATTTTTAATGCCAACTCCTCTAGTGAATCCGCTTTAATCGGTGGGAAAACAGAAGGCATAAAGAGGTCCAGGGATTTTGCATCGATAATGGCATAGGCCACTTGGTCGGGTTGATCTGCGACTAATCTGCCCCAAATTGCATAACGTTTAGGCCAAACATCTTCCCCTTCATCATAAAAGCGCTGGCTATTTTGATTCACAACGACAGAAAAAGGCACGCAATCTAAGCGTGTCACTATGCCGCCATCGTATTTAGGTGAACGGCCATCAATAGCCACCGCATGGCATTGGGTTGGATCACCGACAGAGGTCGCACCTTGTTTAAGTAGGTTGGCCAGAACCACACCCTTGTTATATGGGGTTCCACGGATAAGAAAGTTTTTGGCAGCGGGCCCCCAAGCGCTTGCTAGCCAGTCGATATCTGCTTGAAAGCCACCTGAAGCGACAATAACGGTTTTGGGTGAGAGCTCTATGCTGTCATTTTGATAATCAAAGGTGACTGTCTTTATCTGATTATCGCGCAAATCTAAATGGGTAACTTGGGCCTCATAGAGTACATCCACATCTAACTTTTCAAGCTGACGGTAATACGCATTGACTAAAGACTTCCCTCCTCCCATAAAAAAGGCATTGGTGCGGGATAGGGATAAGGTGCCAGATAAGGAAGGCTGAAACCTAACTCCGTGATTCTGCATCCAGTCATAACATTCATGGGTATTTTTGATGACTAGCCGAGCGAGCGTTTCATCGGTTTTACCCTTAGTGACCTTGAGCAAATCATCAAAATACTCTTCTTCTGTGTAGGTATCTGTTAGCACAGCTTTAGGTGCTGGGTGCATGCATCTAAAGTTTCTTGTATGACGAGAGTTACCTCCACGATAGGGCTTAGGTGCGCTTTCTAGAATGAGGACTTTCAGGCCTGCCTCTGCCGCTGTGATGGCGGCGCAAAGAGCGGCATTGCCACCGCCAATGACTAGGGTGTCATAGATATTATTTATTTTTTTCATTATCTAAACCAGTGAACTTATTAGGTCGTCCTATTACGACCTCAAGCACAGCTTAAGAGGAGAAGCTGTCTCGAACCTGTCACCAATTGAGAGAAGAGAGTAAGGTGCTTTAACCTGAAAAAAGTTGCGTTCAAGCCAATAAGGCGGAATATAAAAGGCGCAATGCCAGAAGTGTAATGACGGTTTTGGATAAAATTTGAAACACAGATTCAGGGATTTTAAATAACATATGGCGACCTGCGTAAGTACCTAGCATGCCTGTCAGTAACATTAGAGTGATGAGAAGAGCATAGTCATAAAAGGCAAAACCCATAAAACCAAAGATAATGATTTTAAAACCATGTTGTATCGACATGACAGCGGCATGGGTGGCGACCTTAGCTTCTTTTGGCATCTTCTCGCGCCTCATAAAGGCGGCGGTAATTGGGCCAGAAGCACCAATAAATAAAGAGGCAAAGGTACTAATAAAACCGCCCAGATAGAAGCGGAACTTTCGTTTTACATTTACTGGGCTAATTTTGGGCCCCCACACCATGTACAAGATAAAGAGACCCAGTATGACTTTAAGTAAGGTCTCATCTAGGCTGACAGCGACTTGAGAGCCAATAATGGCCGCTAGAATGGAGCCCAAGGTAAAGGCAAGCAGAATATCTCGCTTGAAAAATTGACGCATAATCAAGGCGCGAAAGCCATTTGAGCCTAACTGTATTACCCCGTGTAGTGGAATGACGACAGCGGGTGGGAAGAAAGAAACCATAACTGCTAAGAGTAAAACGCCGCCACCTAGGCCTGCGACTGCCGCCATAAAAGAAGCAAAAAAGCTGGTACCTATCAATATCCAGTCAGCTAAAGTTAATACAAAAAGTTGGGGGTCTAGCATTCAGAACACCTATTATAATTTGTTATCTGATGATCTTGTTGTCTTAATAACGCTGTCTATACAAACGAAAATAAAACGAAAAATTATGCTTGATAGTCAGGCTTATTTCGCTTGTTTTATCATCAATAAGATGGCGGCAAAATAACACATTAAGCTGTCACCAAGCTGTCATGGGAAAAATTTATTTATCTTAACAGCCTGATAGCTGACTGCTAATATTTCATTGAATGGAAAAGAAATTTATGGGATTACAGCATAAGGATTTGTACTAAGTAGGTGAATATAAATGAGCAAATCTAATCAAACTTCTATCAGGTAATAATAAATGAGAATACTGGTTGTCGAAGATGATGCTGTACTGGGTGAGGCCATTAGCCAACGCATGTTAAAGCAAGGCCACGGGGTGGACTTGGCAACCAGTGGTGCGGATGCAAATGATATTTTAAGGCATCAAGAATATGACCTAGTGGTGCTCGACCTTAATTTACCTGGCATGAATGGCGAACAGGTGTTGAATAAGCTTCGAGTGCGTCAAACCAATACGCCGGTGCTTATCCTTACTGCCCGTAATCAAGTGGAAGACAGAATTCAGTTACTGGATTTAGGCGCTGATGATTACCTGACGAAACCTTTTGATTTTGGTGAGTTTGATGCGAGGTGTCGTGCCTTATTGAGGCGTCATCAGGGGCAAGCACAGAATGTCATTAGTTATGGCAATCTTAGCTTGGATAGAAAAGCCTGCCGTGTGTATGTTGATCAAACCTTAGTTGACCTTAAACAGAGAGAGTTTCGACTGTTAGAGATTTTTGTCACCCATACTGGCTGGGTGTTAAGTAAGGATGACCTGATTGATCACCTTTATAATTTTGATGAGCCACCTAGCCCCAATGCGATTGAGCTCTATGTGGCGAGGCTTAGAAAAAAACTGCAAGCCAGCGCTGTTGAGATCCGGACCTTAAGAGGCTTAGGCTATATCTTGGAAGAGCTTAATGAGTAACGGGAAAAAGACCCGTTCGATTCGCAGCCAGCTGGTGCTCATGACACTGCTTTTATTAATAGTCATGACAGTGATTACTTTTTTCTTAGCCAATAGTTATGGCAAACGCTCTGCCCAAACCTCATTTGATCGTCTCCTTACTAGCGCTGCCTTGCAAATCGCTGAAAGCATTAGTATGAAAGACGGTCAAATCTTGGTTGACCTCCCTTGGTCAGCCTTTGAGATTCTCTCCTCTGCGCCTAACGATAGGGTGTTTTATCAAATCAGTGATAAAGCGGGTAATAAAATCACAGGCTATCAAGGCTTGCCTCAACTAAGTGATACTGAGCGCAGAGGGAAACCAACAACTCAGCAAGGTCGACCAGAACCTAGATTTTTTGATGGCTTTTATCAAGGTGAGGCGGTGAGGTTTGTGGTCTTCAACAAACAGCTGACCGAGACCTTGTACCAAGGGGATGTGAGTATACAAATAGGGCAAACCGTCATTGCGCGTGAAGCCTTAGCCAGAGAAATTAGTTGGCGCGCAATCCAGTTAGTTCTGCCATTTATTTTTATCGGTTTTATCTTGGTTGTGTTGGGAATATGGACTCTTCTAAAACCTATCAAAGAGTTGAATAGAGCCTTATCTAATCGTACCGGATTTGATTTGTCGAAAATCAGCTTACCTGTGCCATCTGAGTTAACCCCTTTAGTTCAGAGTATTAACCATTTTATGGGCCAGCTTGATAATAACCTTAATCAGTTACAGCGCTTTACCAGTGAGGCCGCCCATCAATTGAGAACGCCTCTAGCAGGGCTAAAGTCTCAAGCGCAAAACGCCCTGAGTGAAGACGATGAAGCCATTCGCCATGCTCAACTTGTGCGCGTGATTGAATCCTGTGACATGCTAAATCACACGGTCTCTCAGCTGTTATTACAGGCGACATTATCCCACCGCTTTCAAAGCCAGCAATTGACGCGAATTAATCTGGCGCAAATGGCCAAAAAAGTCTGTAAGGATGTGGTTGTGTCGGCATTACAACAGGACATAGAAATTAGCTTTGATGGAGAAGAAGCCTTTGCCAAAGAAAACGCAGGTGACATTTTAGGGGATGCCTTTGCATTAGAGCAGATGGTACGAAACATATTGGAAAATGCGATTAAATACAGCCCGCCCCATTCTGTGGTCCATGTCAGTATCTTAAGTGTTACTCACGCTTTAAAGCCCATGATACGTCTGTCGGTAAAAGATCAAGGTATTGGTATTCCTGATAGTGAAAAGCCCCATGTGTTTGAGCGCTTTTATCGTAGTGCGAATAATCCTAGATCCGGTACGGGTCTAGGTTTGGCGATAGCCAAAGAAGTGGCTGATCATCATAATGCCTTGCTAAAGCTTAATGATAATGAGCCTAAGGGGCTGGTGGTGAACTTAACATTTGAGTTGGTGGGCTAGCTTATGTTGCAAGCTAAATTGAAAGTTATGTTGAAGGCTATGTGTTTGGCCAGCCTCACGTTACTAAGTGCTGTGATTAGCCATGCGAGCTTTGCTAATCAAGAGGAAAACAGAGACAGGGTATTTTTAGAGCAGCGCCAGCTGAGTATTCGAGGTGCAGCGGATTATCCAGAAATCGCGCCTTTGCTGAATGCCTTTATAAAGCGTTTTCCTAACATCAAGGTGGATTATCAAGAGCTGGGTACACGTCGCCTTTATGAGCGTTTTATTGCCGGTGAATTTACCAAAGTCGATTTAATTACAAGTTCTGCCATGGACTTACAAATTAAGCTGATTAACGACGGTTATGCACAAAGCTATCGATCTGCCCAAACCAGTGCCTTACCTGACTGGGCCAGTTGGCGAAATGAGCTCTTTGGTTTTACTTATGAGCCTGCGGTCATTGCCTATAACCACGATTTTATTTCTCATAATTCGAGTATCTTGACCCCAGACCTGCAAAGTCGTGAGCACATGCTGGAATACATTCGGGAAAACAGTGAGCGTATCAAGGGGAAAATAGGTACCTTTGATATTGAAAAAGTGGGTTTAGGTTATCTGCTGTGGTCCCATGATAGTCAGCAATCAACCAGCTATGGACGGGTGCTAGAGTCCTTTGGTATTCATGATGTTCGCCTCTATCCAAGCAGTGCTTCTATGCTTCAGGCTCTTGCTGATAATGAAATTGCTATTGCCTATAACTTATTGGGTTCTTATGCCAAATCCTGGTCTAAAAAATACCCTCAAATCAAGGTGGTCTTGCCAACCGATTACACCATGGCCATTATGCGAACCGCCTTTATCCCAAAGACAGCCCCTGATCCTGAAGTGGCTAAAGTCTTTTTAGACTTTCTGATTTCAGAAGAGGGGCAGCGTATCTTGGCTGAGCAATCTAACTTGTTTCCCATTAATGAAAGTGTGAGGAAAAAGTACCTAGAATCCAGCTTTAATATTTCCAACTCCACAACCACTCGGCCTATTTCATTAGGGTTAAAACTCTTAGTTTTAAGTGATGAAATGAAACGGAAAATTATTTTAGATGAATGGTCTAGGGCGCTAATCAAACCTGAGAAGGGCTCTCCTTTAAAATAAAGTTGAGCCCTTTTTGAATGAAACGGTGAATTAAAATCGTTAGATTAAACGTTTGCGGATATTCACCACGACAATTTCTGCGATGATCACGACTACAAAAATAGAGAGTAATGCGACTGCCACTCTTTGCCATTCAAACAGGTTCATAGAATCACTTAATACCACACCGATACCGCCAGCACCGACCAAGCCTAATACCGCTGATTCACGAACGTTAATGTCCCAACGAAATAGCACGATGCTGAAAAAGGCGGGCAGGATTTGTGGCCAATAGCCTTTTAGTAGTACCGACATCCAAGAGGCGCCAGTAGCTCTTAAGGCTTCAATTGGCCCCATGTTTACCTCTTCGATGGCTTCACCTAATAGCTTGCCGACAAAACCGACAGAACGAAAGGCAATGGCGAGCACACCGGCGATAACACCCGGGCCAAAGATAGACACAAACAAGAGTGCCCAAACCAGTGAGTTTACTGAGCGAGAAGAGACCAAAAAGAATCGTGCAATCCAGTGTACCCAAGGGGATGCCACAATATTGCTCGCATTCATCAAGGCCAAAGGCAGAGCGAAGATCAAGGTAACTAACGTACCTAAGGTGGCGATGTTAAGGGTTTCTATCATGGCGTCATGGACTGTCACAGGATAGTAAGCAAAATCAATGGGCCACATACGGCTGAACATGTCTGCCATTTGTTCTGGTGCATCAAAGAAGAACTCAGGGATGACCTCGACCGATTGAATCGATTGCACCATAGCCATGATAAGTACTAGGTAAACCGCATAACGGGACAGCTTTTGCTTTAGGGTAAAACGCTGCCATTGATGATTCATTGTATTCATTTAATTGGCTCCTAAAGGCTTATCTAAAGATGTTTCTGACTATGTTAGACAGAAACTCGCCCAGCATAATCAAGGCAATAATGGTGATTAAGATGGCAGCAACAAAGTCATAGTCAAAGCGCTGGAAAGCAGAGAATAAGGTGCCACCAAGACCGCCTGCACCCACGATTCCCACCATGGTGGAGTTACGTAAGTTAGAGTCCAACTGATACACAGAAAAGCCAATGAAACGAGAGAAAACTTGTGGCATCACAGAGAAAAGAATGACGCTCACAAAGCCTGCGCCAGTGGCACGAATGGCTTCTACTTGCTTGAGTGAAATCTCTTCGATGGCCTCGGCAAACAGCTTAGCGATAAAGCCAATGGAGGCCACGATCAGAGTGAGTATGCCTGCAAGAGCACCAAAGCCGACACTTTTCACAAAGAGAATAGCGATGATGACAGGGTGAAAAGTACGACACAAGGCAATGAAGCCTCGCATAGGCACACTGACCCAGTTTGGCATCAAGTTACGAGCTGCAAAGAGGCCAAAAAATAGCGATAGCACTATGCCTGAGACACTGGCGATAACCGCAATCTCTAAGCTTTCTGCTAAGCCGCTTAATAACAGCTCCCAACGGTCAAAGTTAGGTGGGAACATACGATCTAAAAGTTTGTCCGCATGGCCTAAACCTTGTGAAAATCTATCCCATGTGAGGCCCATGGCATTGAAAGAGTAAACCAGATAGACGCCTACAAGCGCCCAAATGCCAGTGCTTACCCAGTTACGCTTAAAAGGATTCTCATATTTTTTGGAGGTGCTTAGTCCAGCCATGATTCACCTCCATAAATTTGTTTAAGGTGTTCATCTGTGATGCCTTCTGGAGAGCCGTCATATACGACCACACCATTACTCATGCCTATCATGCGTTTGGCAAAACGGCTGGCGAGTTTAACGTCGTGAATATTGACCAGAGCAGGGATGTTTTTTTCTTCTGAGAAGCGTTCTAACAGCTCCATGATCTCAACAGCAGTTTTTGGATCAAGAGAAGAGGTTGGTTCGTCGGCTAATAACACACGAGGGTTTTGCATCACGGCGCGGGCGATACCAACACGCTGACGCTGACCACCTGATAAGCTGTCTGCACGTTTATTGGCATGTTCACTTAGACCAACCGCTTCGAGTAATTCAAATGCGCCATTAATGTCTTCTTGACTAAATTTACGACGCCAAGCTTGCCATGCACTCATATAACCAAGGCGACCGGTTAATACGTTTTCAATCACGGTTAAACGCTCAACCAAATTATATTCTTGGAACACCATGCCGACTTGGCGGCGTAGTTTGCGTAATTCGCCCCCTTTAGCTTGGCTAAGGTCTGCATTATCGAACAAGATAGCCCCAGCGGTTGGGTCAATTAAACGGTTGATACAACGTAATAAGGTACTTTTCCCTGTGCCTGATGGACCGATGATGGCGACAATGCCGGGTTCGCTGATGTTAATGTCGATGCCCTTTAAAATAGGGTTGCCTGGCACGTATTCTTTCTGTAATCCTTTGATTTCAAGGAAATTGGAGCGACCATGCGCCGTTTGGGTTGAAGACATAATCTGTATCCTACAAGCAATAAGAGGTGCAAACGACCTGGTTTCCCAGGTCGCTGATGAGCTATTTCAATTAATTAAATGTGCGGTAAAACTGAGGTGGTTAAATTGGCAAGTTAGCCATTAACCATTGTTTTTAGCCGCTGCGGCAGCACGCTTTTTCGCGGCTTTCGCTGCGTCAGCTTCAGCCAAACGTTTTAGGCCTGTTTTGGTGTAAGCCGTGCCAGATGCGTGGGCAATGTCGCGGATAACTTGCCAGTCAACTTTATAAGTAACTGGGAAGAAACGGTCCGCACCACCAAAGGTTTCTTGCATATCCGCAGGGAAACGGAATTCAGAGAAAGCTTTTTTGATTTTAGCCACTAATTCTGGGTTCAAGTCATGGGCATAACCAAATGAAGAGGTAGGGAAACGTGGACTGGTGTAGATGATACGAAAATCTTCTTCGTTAATACGCTCTGCTGCCACCATACGTTTAAATACGTCAGAAGCGACAGGTGCGGCTTCATAGTCACCTGATAGTACGCCCATGATAGATTGGTCATGCTTACCTGAGTATTTCACCTTGTAGTCTTGATCTGGCGTAATACCTAATGCAGGGAAGATAGCGCGAGGAGCTAGGTTACCAGAGTTAGAGGAAGCAGATGTATGTGCTACAACACGGCCTTTAAGATCAGACATTTTATAAATATCGCTGTCTGAACGGGCAATAGTAATCAGGTTATAACCTTGGAAACCGTCTGCTGTGCCTTTTACTGCGATTGGCACTAAACCACCTAGGTTAACCGCATAGCCAGTTGGGCCAGTAGAGAAACCGGCAATGTGTAAACGACCTGAACGAATAGCTTCGACTTCAGCCGCATTTGAGTGAACCGTGTAATAAACCACTTTTTTACCTGTGACATCACTTAAGTACTTTTGAAAGTCACTAAAGGCATCCTTGTACACTGCTGGGTCTTCTACGGGTGTGTAGGTGAACACCAAGGTGCTTGGATCACGCCACTTGCCAGGGTCTTTTGGTGTGTCGGCAACAAGGTCATAGTTATCATCACAAAACTTGTCGTCCAATACACCACGGTATTTACAGTCTTCTGCTTGTACAGCGCTGGCACCTAAGAATAACGAACTGGTTAAAAGTAAACCGGTAAGCAATTTGTTTGGCATCTCACTTTTCCTCATTAGATATTTTTATTTTTATCACCAATTGGGCAAGACCCTGATCGGAGATGAGTCAGCCCCACAATGTTGTGGATCTGACCCAGTGAGAGCAAAAGCAATACCAAGTCTAAAATGTTGTTTAATTTCATATATTTACGATATTTTTAAAAATCTAAGTCACGGCTTTGGGACGCTTTAGTCTCATTGTTTTTTGTTAAATGGGACACATGTGTCTTTTTTCCTTGAGTCCCTTTTATAACGTTTCTATGTCGCCTTAAAAACCTGCTTATCTAATTGATGTTTCTTCATTTTTCGATAAAGGGTTTTACGAGAGAGATCTAATAATTCCGCCGCTTCATTAAGCTGACCGCCCGATGCCCGTAGGCCTTGCTCAAGAATGCTACGTTCAAATTGCTCCATGCGCTCCTCGTAACTTCCGTTAGAATCTTCATCACGTTTAAGGGTTGCGAGAGAGGTTTCTGTGATACCTAAGACAAACCTGTCCACGGCGTTTTTGAGTTCTCGTACATTGCCTGGCCATGTTTGCTCTAATAAAAAGGCAAGATACTCTGGGGTAAGTTCAGGCAAAGGGCGGTCGAATTGCTCCGCGGCTTTACGGGCATAGTAGTGAAACAAAGGCAGTACATCTTCTGGTCTGTCTTTGAGTGGCGGTATGGTGAGGCTTGCCACATTGAGACGATAAAAGAGGTCCTTTCTAAACTTCCCTTCTTCGCCTAATTGGGCAAGGTCATCCTTACTAGCGGCTATGACAGTGAGCTCAACGGGAATAGGCTGTGTGCTGCCGACTCTTTCTATGGTCCTGTCTTGCAACACTCTGAGAAGTTTGATTTGTACGGGTAGGGGCATGGTTTCGATTTCGTCAAGAAACAGAGTACCGCCATTGGCTGCTTCTATCTTGCCAATATGGCGTTTATTGGCACCGGTAAAAGAGCCTGCCTCATGGCCAAAGAGCTCACTCTCAATCAAGCTTTCACTGATGCCGCCACAATTTATGGCGATAAAGCGGCTTTCATGGCGACGGCTAAACTGATGTAAGGCACGGGCGACCACATCTTTACCACAGCCGGTATCCCCATAAATAATGGTGTCCACATTGGCTTGGGCGAGGGCTGTCACATGTTGGCGTATGCCTTTAATGGCAGCGGACTCACCAATAATAAAGTTCTCTAGGCCTGTTTGATTGGCAAGATTTTGTTTGAGACTACGGTTCTCTAAAATAAGACAGCGTTTCTCTATGGCTCTTTCTAATTGGCTAATCAGCTTAGCGGGTTGCAGTGGCTTTTCGAGAAAGTCATAAGCACCTTCTTTCATGGCTTCGATAGCCATTGGTATATCACCGTGACCGCTCATTAAGAGAATGGGTAATTCAGGGTCTAAAGCTTGGAGCTTGGCCAGCACACTCATACCATCCATTTTGGGCATTTTTACATCACAAAGCACAACCACAGGGCTATTTTTGTTAAGAGAATCTAATGCTTGTTGAGCATCTAAGAAGGTGTCTACCTGAAAGTCCTCTAGCTCTAAAAGTTCTGTCAGGGCTTCAATGATGGTTTGCTCATCATCTATGATAAGAATGCGAATCGCTTGCTTCATTTTGTGCTCGCTTTTTGTAAAACCAATGTGAAAGTACTGCCTTGTCCTTGGGTCGAGCTGACGCGGATCTGGCCACTAAAATCTTGAATGATGTTGTAACTAATGGAGAGGCCTAGCCCTAAACCTTGGCCCACTTCTTTTTGAGTGAAAAAGGGATCAAATATCTGGTTGAGCTTATCGGCTTCTATGCCAATGCCAGTGTCGCTAACACAGATGAACACTTGATCCTCTTCTTCTGTTACTGCTATTTGAATTTGCTTTAAAGGGGCGCTGGATAAGGCATCCACCGCATTACTAATGAGGTTCACCAAGACTTGTTCGAGGCGAATAGGTTCGGCCAATACGTTTAGATCTTTGACATTATTTTGATACTCTAAGTGGCTATTTTGTTCTCGAATCTGATTCGACATTAGCTCTATGGCATCAAGAATAACGGGTTCTAATAACACAGGGCTGAGTGCTGTTCCTGCCTCACGGGCAAAGGCTTTAAGGTGGCGAGTAATGCCTGCGATTTTATCTAATAGCTGGCGCATCTTCTCGATATTGAGTCTGGCTTTATCTGGCTGGGCCTTGTCTAAATGACGCCCAGCTGTATGCAAATAGCTAGCAATCGCGGTTAAAGGTTGGTTTATTTCATGGGTGATCCCCACACTTAATTGACCAAGAGCGGCAAGTTTTCCGGCTTGGACTAGCTCGTTTTGGGTGCTCTTTAATTGAACTTCAGCGGCGAGCCTTTCTTCAATTTCGGCGGCGAGTTTTTGGTTGGTTTTTTCCACTTCTATGGCGGTTTTTTGGAAGTATTGCAGGTCTCTGGCCATACCTGATACTTCGTCATTACCCTTGATTAATATCTGGGTGTCTAGCTTAGAGCTTGCGATGGCCCGCATGTTTTTTTGTAGCTCAATAATACGCTGTAACACATCACGTCTGACGTAAAACCAAGAGATGGCACAGGCCACAGCTAGGCTGGCTAACGACAGTAACAGTATGCTGCTAATACTGGTATTGATTGACTTAATCGCCCCTTCTAAGGAGCCACGAATACTGGTATTGGTTTGGTTGGTATATTGATTTATTTGCGCCGCTAATTGCTGAATATGCTGTTGGCTATTTTCCAAAAAGAAGCTCTGTTGATAGAGCAAATCTAACTCTTCATTTTTTAATAAAAAGAGCTGTCCTTGGCGCGAACTTATTTCTAATAGTTGGCTAAGAAGTTGTCGTTTTAAACTCGGGATTTGAGGCAGAAATGGTAAGCGCGCACTGATTTCTCGGCCCAAGGCTTCAAGCCGTAAAAAGGTGTAATCAAGGTCGTTAAAGGAGGCTTCGTTACTGACTTTTTCGATAAGGCCTGAAAAGTAATAAAGCCGCCTAATGACTTCTTCCAATTGCTCACTTTGCTCTAGACGGTCAAATTCAACGATTAAATCTTGGAATAAAGGGAAGATGAGTTTGGACTGTTGGGTGAGTTTTTTGCGTATCACTTCTCGACGCTCAACACTCTGATTTAACAAGGTTAAGTTGTTTTGGATTTGCGTAATAAGTTCTAAAAAATAGCGGTTATAGTCGGGTAAATTACGCATCAAAGCATCCATATCTTGAATCGCAATGTTCAAAGTGTCCATGGCTTGATTACGGCTGACATTTGAGTCACTGGTGACAATTAAAGGTGCAGTGGCGACGATTAAGCGACTTTTATCATTAAGGCGCGCTGCGGCATCTAGGCCAGGAATATCCTGATGCTTGAGTAGCATTAGCCTATCGCTTAGCTGCAAATAGGTGTTTGTTGCCAGCCCACTAGAGACGATGGTGATGGAAGAAATCATCACAAAAGCCAAGAATAAGCGACTGCCAATCCCTAGCTGCGAGAGCCAGTAAAATCGTTTTATTGCCATTTCCAAATATCCTATTTTTATTTTTTTGGAAGAGCTTAGGTATTAAGTCAGCGCAAGCTGCTTACTAAAGAGCTGTTTTGCTAATAAAGCTAATGAAAGAATGATGCCAAGTTTGAAGTGCCATATATCAGGCTTTCAGCTTATTAAAAGGACAAAAATGTCCCATTAGCTAAATTACTTGATACTGACTGAAGTTAAAAGCGTTTGCTGTTTGAGCGTTTGCTTAAACTCATTCATTGGTTTGCTTAAAATTTGAATAAGTAGATGAGGAATCTGTGCTTGTGAGAAGAGGGAGCCAATTTATCAGGAGATAAATTGGCTAGGAATGACTTACTTTGCGTTTTCTTGTTGCTCAACTAATAGGTCATGAATGGCTTGGCCCGCTTCTAAAATATGCTTTTTAAGCAGGGCGCAGGCGGCAACTTTATCGCGCTGACGACACAGCGTGAGCAATTCACTGTGTTCTTGTTCTGCTTTATCAATGCGTGACGTAAGCAGTAGTTGCAAACGAATATATCTGTCTGACTTTAGGTTCAAGCTTTCAATAATCTCTTTGGCTTGAGGAAGATCAGCCGCCTTATAAAGGGCAGCATGTAACTGATAATTTAAGTCACTCCAACTTTCTACTTGAGCGCCTGTTTCGACGGCGGTTTCAAAAGCTTGCACTATTTTATCGGCCGCATCAAAGTCGGCTTCTGTCATATTATCGATAGAGTGTTCAAGTACATGACACTCTATCATGGCTCTTAGTTGGAAGAGTTCGTGAATTTTAGCGGGTGAGAGTTCGGTTGCGATGGCGCCTTTATGAGGTTCAAAAGCCACTAAGCCTTGGGCTTCTAATTGGAGTAGGGCCTCTCGAACAGGGATTCGGCTGACATCAAACTCTTTGGCTAGGGCTTCCTGGCGTAATGCTTCCCCTGCCACGATTTCACCGGACAGAATTTTATTCCTTAATATGTCTGCAACCATTTGAGTTCGTGTTTTATAAACAGGCATAGAGTTTCTAATCATGAGGTAGGGGCCGCGCTGTGGTCGTAAGGTGGAGTCTCGTAGTTATTCTATTGTAACACTTTCATTTTAAAGCTTAATAAAAAGCTGAGGTTTAATATAACCCCCAGCTTAGTATTTCTAAAAGCCCTTTTAAAAAAACTTAATACCTGTAGCCACTTAACAGGAGTGATTCTCTCACTTGTCGGTAAAGATCATTTAACTTCAAAGCCGTGGGCATAAGGGTCTTCATCGTCCACCCAAATGGTATTGTGACCATATACCTTGGCCCAACCTTGCACACTTGGCATGATGCCAATCTGGCTGCCGACTTGGGTAAGAGATTCAACTCGACCATGAAATAAGCTACCGATAATGCTTTCGTGTACAAAGTCATCGCCGACTTTGAGCTTACCTTTGGCAAACCATTGGGCCATGCGTGCGCTGGTGCCTGTGCCACAAGGTGATCTGTCTATGGCTCTGTCACCATAAAATACGGCGTTTTTCGCTCGCGCCCCTTCTTGTGTGGGTGTACCTGTCCATAACACATGGGAAACCCCATTAACGGTGGCATCGTCTGGGTGAACACATTCTGCAGCGGTATCAACAAGCTGGCGTACGATGGGGCTTAATTGCAAAATTTTATCTGGGCTAAAGTGCTCTAATCCGTGAAAGTTTTTTTGTGGATCTACAATAGCGTAATAGTTACCGCCATAGGCAATATCGACCACAAGTTCGCCCAATTCTGGTACTTGCACCACGACATCTGTGTGAGCGAGATAAGAAGCCACATTAAAAATACGCACGCTTTCTACCTTGTCACCATCTTGTTTGTATTCAATTTTAATCTTGCCTGCCGGCACATCGAGGATGAGCTGCCCCGGAATTTTTGGTTTGATAATGCCATTTTCAATGACACTTGTGACTGTGCCTATGGTGCCGTGACCACACATGGGCAAGCAACCACTGGTTTCGATAAAGAGTATTGATGCATCAGCATCTTGTGAACAAGGAGGATAAACAATAGAGCCAGACATCATGGAATGCCCCCTTGGCTCAAACATAAGTGCTTGTCGAATCCAGTCGTATTTATTAAGAAAAAATTGGCGTTTTTGGCTCATTGTTTGACCTTCTAGGTCAGGATAGCCGCCCGCAACCAAGCGTACTGGATTGCCACATGTATGAGCATCAATGCAAAAAAAGGTGCCTTCTCTCATCTTATTTTCCTTATCCATTTTTATCGTTATTGGGGGTTTTAGTATGAATAGCGTTGCTTTAATTTTGATCAAAGTATATTTTATACAATATACATAGATCGGATGAAAGGATATTTTATGAAGTCTTTGCAAGCGGATATTGCTGTTTTAGGCGCGGGTGTTGTTGGTGTCTGTTGTGCGCTCGCCTTACAAAAATCAGGTCATCAGGTGACCCTGATTGATAGGGATGGGGTGGGGGAAGGTTGCTCAAAAGGCAATGCTGGTCACTTTGCCACAGAGCAAATTCTACCGCTCGCCACACCTGGTTTGATGTGGAAGATACCTAAAATGCTGCTTGATCCTTTAGGGCCTGTGTCTATCCGTTGGTCATATCTACATAAAATTGCCCCTTGGTTAATTCGTTTTATGCTCAATACGCGCAGCGGCCCTTTTTGTCAGGGAGTGGATGCCCTAACAGGATTAAATAATGCAGCTTTACCTGCTTGGTTAAAGGTTTTAGAAGAATTAGGCGAGCAAAAACAAATTAAAGCGGACGGCTCACTGCTGGTATTTGAATCGAAGAAGTCAGTTTTAGACTATGAAGAGACTCATCTCTTTTTGAATGAGCAAGGGATTAAAACTCAATCCCTTTCGGGTTGTCAGGTAAGAGAGTTAGAGCCGAGCTTGTCAGGCAATATTTGCCATGGGGTTTTGTTCCCTAATACGGCCCATACGGCTGACCCTCATAAATTGACTCGTGTATTAGCTGAGCACTTTATCAAACAGGGAGGCAAGTTGATTGAGCAGGAAGTAGAAGCCTTAGGCATGAATGATGATGGCGTTGAGGTGAAACTTGATGGAAGTTCATATCAGGTCCCTAAACTTGTTTTAGCCACAGGGGCTTGGTCAAAACATTGGGTGCAGGCATTAACTCAGAAGAAGGTGCCTTTAGATACAGAAAGGGGTTATCACCTCATGTTGCCCAAAGTCGATAATAGTTTAAAAGTGCCTGTGACTTCTGCTGATAGACGTTTCATTATGACGCCGATGAATGATGGGCTACGCCTTGCTGGCACCGTTGAATTTGGTGGTTTGCATAGCTCACCAAATATGAAACGAGCTCATATGCTAGCAAGGCATGCACAAGTGTTGTTACCTAAAATTGATACTCAAGTTGGACAAACTTGGATGGGTTTTAGGCCTTCTTTACCAGACTCTTTACCCATAATAGATAAGGTTGGCGCCAAAGGTCAGGTGATATTAGCTTTTGGTCATCAGCATTTAGGGTTAACGCAAGCTGCGGTTACAGGTGAGCTGGTAGATGCCTTAACGCATAACCAAAAACCTAAGTTAGATATGACGCCATTTCGTCATGACAGGTTTGCTTGAGAGGCTTTCTTACATCAAGTTGATCTCTCACTGAGAGCTAAAGGGTGTTAAAAAATTTTGTAAAAATAAATTGTATAAAATATACATAAATTTAATTGTAAGTATAAATCGGCTTTTAAAATAAGCCAAAATCTCATGTTAAAAGGATAAGAAAATGAATATTGAAGGTGTATTAGTTCCTGTTGTTACCCCGTTTACTACAAATGGCAGTATAGATTTTGCGGCCCTTGCTAACTTATTGGATTTTCAAATTAATGCTGGTGTGAAAGGTATTGTTGCCTGTGGTACTACAGGTGAGTATTACACCTTCAATGATGAAGAGCGTTATAAAGTAATGGCCTTTATTGCTGAGCATGTGGGTGATAGAGCCTTGTTGATTGCTGGAGTGAATGACTTATATACCCAAGGTTCTGTGCTTAAGGCTAAACAGGCAAAAGAGCTAGGTTATACCTGCTTAATGCTCGCGCCACCTATCTATTGTTTGCCGCAAGAAAACGAAATTATTCAACACTATAAAACGGTCAGCCAAGAAGCTGATATGCCCATCATTATGTATAACTTTCCAGCACGCTCTGGTGTTGAAATCAGTGTTGAGGCGGTAATTGAGCTAAGTACAGATAAGAACATTGTTGGGATTAAGGAAAGTAGTGGTGACTTTAGCCGTGCTTTGTCGTTAATCAATGCCAAGTTAGACAACTTCCAAGTGGTGTGCGGCAGTGATGATCAGGCGGCAGACTACTTGTTCTGGGGTGTACGTGCTTGGATAGGTGGTGCAGCTAACTACTTACCTTCTCAACATGTCGCCTTGATTGAAGCAGCTAAAGCGGATGATCTTGCGAAAGTAAGAGACATAATGACAGCCATTTTACCCGTGATTAAGCATCAAGAAGCGGAAGATTATAATCAAAAAGCTAAGTTAGGTTGTGCCCATGTTGGCGTGCCTGTGGGGAATGTTCGCGCCCCTTTACTGCCTGTGAGTACTGAATCTCAAGCTGAGTTTATCGCTTTATTAGACCAAGCTTTATCGGCATAGGAGGCCAGTATGCAGTCATTTAATTCAACATCTAAGTCAGCTTCTAGCTCAAAGCTTCTTAAAGAAGATGTGTTTCAGCTTGGACGTAAACAGGCCTTATACGCTGGTGCTTTGATCAAAGGTTATGCAAGTAATGAAGCGCAAGCCTTTAAGACACTGAACCCTTTTGACCATAGTGTCATTGGTAAGGTGGAATCTTGTGATGAAAAGCATGTTAATGAGGCGGTTAAGGTTGCTAGAGAAACCTTTGAATCGGGTGAATGGGCGGGTTTACACCCGGCCGAGCGAAAAGCGGTGATGCAAAACTGGGTGGCATTATTGACGGAGCATGCTGAAGAATTGGCAGCACTGGATTGTATTGATGCAGGTAAACCCATTGCAGAATGTTTAGCGACAGATATTCCTGAAACGATTCAAACCTTCGCCTGGTATGCAGAAGCGATAGATAAGGTCTTTGGAAAGGTCGCGCCCACTCATGGGGATAATCTTGCCCTTGTAGTGAAAGAAGCTGTTGGCGTGGTGGCGGCTGTATTGCCTTGGAATTTTCCGGCTCTTATGTTCGCTTGGAAAGTCGCTCCTGCTTTGGCAGCGGGGAATTCTGTGATTGCAAAACCTGCTGAGCAAACCTCTTTAAGTGCATATCGTATGGTGCAACTGGCCTATCAAGCGGGCATCCCTGAAGGGGCGCTTTCTTTGATTACAGGCTTTGGAGAGGATGTCGGCAAACCTCTTGGCTTACATACTGACATTGATATGGTGTCTTTTACTGGCTCCACGGAAGTAGGGCGCTTGTTCCTAATTTATGCTGCCCAATCAAACCTAAAGGGTGTGGTGCTAGAGTGCGGTGGAAAAAGCCCACAAGTGGTGTTTGATGATGTTTATTCTGTCGAAGAAATTGCTGATGACGTGCTCTCAGCAGCCTTTTGGAATATGGGAGAAAACTGCAGCTGCGGTTCTCGCTTGATAGTGCATCAAGGTATTAAAGATGAGCTGTTAACTGTGCTAAAAAGGCGCCTAGAGGATTGGAAGTTAGGAGATCCTCAAGACCCAGATGTCTCTATTGGCCCTATGGTCGAACAGGTGCATTTTGATAAGGTGCTTTCTCATTTAGAAATAGCCAAACAAGAAGGTGCGAAATTGATTCAGGGTGGCAGGGTATCTGATTTAGGGGCGGGTATGTGTATTGAGCCGACTGTCTTTGATGAGGTTACACCAGAGATGACTTTGTTTAAGCAAGAGGTTTTTGGCCCTGTGCTGGCCGTGGTGAGTTTTGCCACGGAAGAAGAGGCGATCAAACTGGCTAATGACAGTGAATATGGCTTGGCGGCATCTTTATATACAGCGGATATTCGCCGTGCTCATAGGGTGTCTAAAGCAATTAAAGCAGGGACAGTTTCGGTTAACTGTTTTTCTGAAGGGGACATATCAACACCCTTTGGTGGTTATAAGATGTCTGGCTTTGGCGGTCGTGATAATGGTTTAGAGGCATTTGAGCAATATCTACAAACCAAGACAGTTTGGTACGCTAATTAGCGCATTAAGAGAAATTAATCTTTCTTCCCTTCAAGTTGCATTGAGAGAGATAGGTGTTAGTCTTAATTTAGTTTTCACTTATATGTAGATTAAACTTTGTATTAAATATCAATGGTTTATTTACTATCTCTCGATGCAATTTTTTTGAGGAAGTGTATGTCTTTTCATTACTCTATCAGTGCTTTTCTCCTTGCTTGTGCATTAAATATAACAGGACTATCTGCAACAGAAACGAGCCATGATGCAGCCAAAAAAAAGCTAAACATCGTTGTAATTGGCAAGACTAAAAATGACAGTTTTTATGAACAGTCTTTTGACGGTTGTCAAAAATTCGCTCAAACTGTGGGTGACATTAATTGTATTTATGATGGGCCTCAAGACTTTCAAAATATCCGTTCTCAAGCTTACATTATTGAGTCTTATTTAAAGATAGGGGTAGATGGTTTACTTATTTCAATCACAGACTCAAGCTTTCTCGTTAACCGGGTATTAAAGCAGGCTAAAGAGGCAAAAATCCCCGTCATTACTTTTGATTCAGATTTATTAGCAAAAGATAAAGCCTATCGATTAGCTTATGTGGGCACTAATAATTTTGATTATGGTGTGGCGCTTGGTAACCAAGCAAAGGCATTTAAAAAAGCGGGTGAGACTCAGATATGCATTCAGTCTGGACATGATACAACGCCAAATTTGAATGCGAGAATTGATGGTGTTAGATATGCTTTAGCGGGTACCCATGTGACTCGATTACAAGGTGAAAATGGCTGGACAGAGTATTCAAGATGCCCGTTTTATACCTTAGGGAAAAGAGAGCACGCCGTTAGACAGTTAGAATATATACTTAACCTTGAGCATCCTCCTACCTTTCTTGCCGTGGCAGGTTTTGCCCAGTTTTCTCCTGATTACATTAAAAGAATTAAACCCTATGGAGCGCAAATCAAATCTGGCAAGGCGGTTATTATCTCTGCTGATGCAGAAGAGATTCAGCTAAAGGCACTGGGCGCTCACTTATCAAATATAAACATCGGGCAAAAACCATTTGAAATGGGACGCTTAGGCACTGAGCTACTGTATCAATATTTAACTCAGAATCAGTTACCAGAAAAAGACATTTACTATCAGGACTTTTATTACTGCACTCCAGAGAATGTGAATGAATGTGTGGTTAAATAACAGACTTATGCACAATTTTTAGCCGTATTTAATACGGCTTTATTGTGAATTAGCGATTAATTGATTCTTTTTTAACCTTGTTTTTGGAAAGGAAAGTACCAATATCATAGGGATGTAACAATAAAGGATTTTGATATTGTGAAAAGCTTAAAGGCTTATAACCCGCAACTAAAGTATAAAAAAATAATCCGTGAGAAGGCCATCTCAAGAGCGAAAACACGCATTATTATTGCTGGTCGTACCCCAGAAGAATTTAGCCAAGAAGACTTAGAGGTTGTGGTACAAGAGGAAGAAAATAAGCTCAAGTCTGACATTAAGAGTAAGGGGCTGGTGGCTGTTTTAGCTTTATTAGGTGTGAGCTGGCTCTAATGATGAATCAAATTTTTCGTATCACCTTTGTGACCTTTATTTATAAGCGTTACAAGCAAACAATCTTGTCTACTGCCTTACTTTTATTAGTTTTATGGCTAATCGAAAAAATTCATCAAGACTTTGTCAATTACAGCCAACTTAACGAAGATACTAGCTTTCTTGCTGTTTCCTTTGGACTTAAATGGTTTGCCTTTGCTTGTGTGACTGGCCTATATACTGCTTGGAATCTGTTTTTTAAACGAGAGAGTTTTAAAAAAGAAAGTCTTAGTAAGGCTGAGCGCAAAAAGTACGGCCAGCTTTTAAATGATGAAGATGAATTAGAAGATGACCTAATCGCAAAAATGCGTGCCATTCCCATATCGAAAGTCACAGCAAAAACCACTGAAAAAGAGCCTCAAAATGAAAAGGATGGAGAAGATGCCAAGCCTGATCCTTTTGCTCAAATTCGCGATAAAGAAACCTTAAAGTCGAAAGCTGACTTTGTGTTACATAAAAAGCCTAAGTAGGGCACTTTGAAGGGTAAGTATGATGAATGACGTAGTTAAGCAAAAATTTGACACTTACCCTGTTAAGGTGAGAGCCAAGCTTGAGTACTTAAGACAGCTTATTCTAGAAGTGGCCGCTAATACCGATAAGGTGGGAGAAGTAGAAGAGACCCTAAAATGGGGTGAGCCTGCTTATATTACCCTGCCTATCCAATATGAAGATAAATCAGGCAAACTCAAAAAAGCAAAAGCCCCTGGTACCACAATTCGTATTGACTGGAAGAGTAAAAGCCCAGATCAGTATGCCCTCTACGTGAACTGCCAAACCAGTTTGATTAATTCTTTTAATTCTCTTTTCCCTAATACCTTTACCTTTGAAGGCTCAAGAACTGTGGTGTTTAGACTTGATGATGAGCTGCCTGAAGAAGCGCTTAGAGTCTGTATTCAAATGGCGCTGACATATCATTTAGGTAAGTAATTTAAAGATAACTTCATCTTCTTTATGAACTTTTAAAAAGTGAATTTAGTTCGCTAGTTTTTTATAAATAGGAACTATTAGAATGTCTTCTGTTTTTGATAACAGAGGAAGTTTATATGCCTGAATATCCAATGGAGCCTGAAGGTGTGTCTGTCGATGTAAATATGAAAATGGTCAGAGAAAAGTTTGGTGTTATTGTGGGGGCAAATGACTATTACTGGTTTTATGAACAAGTTAAAAATAAAGGTCCTTGGGACTTTAAACAAAAAGGTTCTTTCGAAGAGTATGGTAATTTTCATTACGGTTCAGTTGGCTATGCTGGAGGAATTCCAGAGAGCTTATTGTTAAGAGCTGCTGGATGCGCTCAGTCACAAGCGGGAACATCTACTGATGCTTGGGGAAGTTGTTGGGGGGATGCGCCCTATGGTGATGACCCAAGTGATCAATACTATATTTCATTAGGTATCGAGTATGCGAAAAACAAGGGTTATTAGTTTTCTTTTGTTGGCCATTTTTGTAAGTGTTTTTAGCTTTTTTTTCTTTTCAAATACAACAAATTTTGATGAAGAAGTACTTAAACTTCCTTTGAGTAAAGACTTTGAAGTAGTTGGCTACCGTAATAACAATGGGGGTGGAACAGTTGGTTTTACTTATCATTATTTTGTGAAAGATACTGATGTAGATACAAAATTATCTCATCCATTTCTTATAACAGATGATAAAGAGATAGTGGTGGTTCCTAAGTCTAAGGATAGGTTCTCAATCTCGCTGGTAGGGAAAGTATATCAATTTAACAATATTATCTGGCTAAAACATAATAAATCACTGATTCAGTTTCATACTGAACTGATAGCAAATAGTTGCATTGAAAACTGTAAGCAACTTAGCTCAAATCTTTAGCATTCTAATACGGATTGGTAAAACAGGTTATATAGCAAGAGCCTCTGGCTAATTCGTATTTTTTGTTTCTAAATACCGCTCTTTTTTCTCAATAATTGTTGAATCGTTTACCCGCTTATTTACCCTTCATATTTGCTCCAATAAGGGTTAATTACTATGCTTATTTATGACGTGTGTTAGGTAAGAGAGGGATGACTTATTAGGCCTGACGGTGATTGATAAGCACTTAACTTAGGAAGCCTCATCCTATGATTAACCTTAATACCTGTATTCTTGAACAACCCAATATCGATTTTGAAAAATGGCAAGTTTTAGTCAATATGATGGCCGAAATTTACGGTGCATCTAGTGGCGTGGTCGTTCAGTTTAGAAATGATATTTTTAATGTTGTTTCGGCGAGTAACAATGACGGTAGCTTTCTTGAGGTGAATGCCAGTTGGCCTTGGGAAATGAAAAGTTTTTGCCGCCGTATTATGGAAACGCGAAGTGTTCTTTATGTGAATGACGCAGAAAATTCGAATGAATGGTGCAGTGCTCCCCCTGTTAGTGAAGGGCCTGTTCGATCATACCTTGGTTACCCTCTTTTTTGGCCTGATAACTCTTTATTCGGTTCAATTTGCGTAATAGATACTACCCCAACGGATTATTCAGAGAGCTTTGTGAAACTCTTAGGTCAGTTGAAAAAAGTGATTGAAAGTGAGCTCCAACATGTTTTTGATCATGAAAGAATTTCTAAGTTACTAGAAGAGCAAAGTGAGCAGCAAGAGCAGCTTAAACAACTTGCTCTCTATGACAGTTTGACCGGCTGCGCCAATCGCAACTTTCTTAGTGAACGTATCGCCTTTGCTATTGCTCGATCTGAGCGAGAAAAAACCGAGTTTTCTCTTTTATATATGGACCTGAATAAGTTTAAAGCAATTAATGATACCTATGGTCACAAAGCTGGAGATCTGGTTTTAACGGCGATTGCGAATCGAATCAATAGCACAATAAGGCGTACTGATTTGGTGGCAAGAGTGGGTGGTGATGAGTTTGTAATCGTATTTAATAATCTGGTGAGTTCAGAGGACATCATTAACCTTTTGAGCGATAAGATTCTTGAACCTATCCCCTTTGAAGATAAGCCTTTGCAGGTTTCAGCGACTTTTGGTGTGAGTGTTTACCCTGAGGATGGTCACAATATGGATAAACTTTTAGATGTGGCTGATAAACGTATGTATTACCAAAAAATCAGGGCAAGGGCATAGCTTCTAAGTATTCGTTTTTAATGCTTTTGACTCAAAGGCTTGGTTCTAAGTCTAGGGTCGAAAGAGCTGTTTAAGCAGGCAAGTTATTTGCGACTCTTCATTTTAAAAAAAACTCTTTTCTCTTACTTATATTGTCTTCAATAGCACGACTTCTATCGATCTAATTTGATGGCATAGGTTTTGCTGCGATTAGCTTAATGCTTTTTCTACACCGAATACTGGTTTTTTGGCCATCTTGTAAGGCTAATCGGCTTTGCATTGCTCTAAAACGGTGCGATTTGATGATGTGTTTAAATCAAGAGGTTTGTGTATGGAACAAAGTGAACCTATTCAAAGTATAAAAACAAATAAGAAGAGAGATATGGAATTTAGAGAGTTGAGCTCTATCAAAGGGCATGAAAACGGGTTTAAAGAGTTGTTAATTGATAGCATCGAAAATGGCGCTTCAATTGGTTTTATTACACCTGTTAAGGGCGATGAAATTAGTACCTATTGGAATGGCATTGAGTCGGACCTCGCCTTGGCGAAACGTAAATTATTTGCAGTTTTCGAGGGCGATGAACTAGTGGCATGTGTGCAGCTTTCTTTGTGTGCCAAAGCTAATGGTGCCCATAGGGCGGAAGTTGAAAAACTCATGGTAAAAACGACTTCAAGAGGCCAAGGTATTAGTAAAAAACTGATGAAGTTGATGGAATGTGTCGCTGTCGAAATTGGCTTAACACTTTTGGTATTAGATACTAGAGTAGGTGACTTAGCATCAAACTTATATCGTTCGATTGGTTACATTGAAGCAGGTAAAATTCCACAATTTGCGCTTGGCTCAAATGGTAAGTTAGAAAGCACAGTATATTTTTATAAATTGTTAACAAGATTATAAGTTTGATTTTTAAAGGGTATGAAGTTTAAGGGAGGAAAGGTGATGGCAGCGATAAAAGCAATTCTTTTTGATCACGATGGAACCTTAGTCGATTCTGAGTTTATTCATTATCAAATGTGGGTAGCGATTTTAAAACCCTATGGTGTGATATTAACTGAGGAGGATTACATCAAGGAATATGCCGGTATTCCTAGCCCTGCCAATGCCAAGACTATGGTCGAAAAATACTGTCTTACCTATACGCCAGAGGCGCTTAATAGAGCGAAGGCTCTGGCAACGGATAACTACCTTTCAAATCAAGCATTTCCTTTAGTGGATGCAGCCAAAGAGGTGATAACGAGTTTGGCCCAAGAAGAGGTGAAGCTTGCCATTGTGACTGGCGCTGGTGGAGATGCACCTAGAAATACGCTTAAGCAAAATAATCTAGAAACTTACTTTGAGACTATCGTCTCTGGGGATGACGTTGAACACAGTAAGCCAGCACCCGATTGTTATTTATTAGCTGCAAAGAGGCTAGGGCTTGAGCCTCATGAATGTGTTGCTATCGAAGATACGGCAAATGGCGTCAGTGCGGCTGCAGCAGCGAATGTTCCTTGTGTCGCAATTGCAACAAAAATGTCACAGCATCAGGATCTGAGCAAGGCGATTAAGATAGTTGCTAGTTTAAAGGATGCGAAAAATTGGATTAAAAATCAGTATTTTAGTTTTTAATTTTTTTAGGCGCATGTCGTTTTCTTAATATCATTTTTTTAATTATTTCATTGTTTTACTTAAGGAACCTGCGAATAAGTCCTCCCGCCTCAGCGTGTGGATAAAAGCGCCTAGATTTATGGCGAGGGGCGTAACTTAATAGTTATTCTATTGATAAGGCCCTCAACTTAAAGATAGGGCTTTTAGACCACGCCTTTTGGGTCTTTCAGAAAAAGCGTCTCTCTGTGTTGTCCCTTCTCGAAAGGTACCTACATTACGTCAAAGTGACGCCTTGCTTGACGCTTTTTCTGAAAAGACTGAGAAGAGGTGACTTAATCGCAGGTTCCTTAGCTCTGTTACTAAAAACCTCATTAACATTTGAGATTTTTTAGCTTGAACGACTCAAGGGATCATTATTGTTAATAAGTGTGTTAAAACGCGCATTTTTGGCATTTAACTTGTTATAACGTGGCTAGAAATGAACTTCTTCTCTATAACTTTGTAGGAGACTTGTATTTGTTTTTGTTGATTTAACTTGTAATGCTAAAGGGCAAAGAAAGTGAGAAATATCCTTTTCCTATCAGTTATTCTGATTTTTTTCCCTGCTGTAAATGGATTTTCGCAGACTTTAAAAGTAGCGACCGGAGAATACTCGCCAACAATAGGTGCTAATTTAAAGCATGGTGGTTATGCGACTCATATGCTGACTTTGGCGTTTGAAAGCCAAGGTATCAAATTGGATATAGATTTCATGCCTTGGAAGCGGGCTATGGTGAGTGCGCAAAAAGGAGATTATGATCTTACCTTCTATTGGTTCTGCTCTGAAGAAAGGCAAAAAGACTTCCATTGTGGTGAATCATTAATACAGTCTGAAATATATTTCTTTCATCTAAAAAGCTTAGATTTTGATTGGCAAGATTATGATGATCTAGAACCTTATTTTGTTGGTTTAACGGCAGGTTACCATTACTCACCTGAACTTGATAAGTTAGTTAATGCTGGTGAGCTGAATAGCCATGTCACCACACGTGATATAGATAATGTGAATATGCTATTGGCCAGTCGCATTGATATTTTCCCTATGACCGTTCTTGAGGGTTTATATCTAATAAATAACCGTTTTCCTCCTGAGTCAGCACGAAAAATTACTTATCATTCTAAGGCTCTTTTAAAACCTACTGGGCATCCTCTTTTTCCTAAGGTGAATGAAAATGCGAATGAAATACTGCAGATTTATAATAAAGGAATTATGGAAATTAAAGCGAAGGGCATATTGCAAGAATATGAGCAAAAGATGATTCAAGGTTGGTACGAGCAAGCCCTATAAGATATGACAGAAAACTAAAGCTAGCTTGAATGGCTAGCTTTAGCTTAAGAAGGTAAGTTAATTTACTTTCTTTCTACCACTTCATTTCACCCATTTGTACTTTCGCACCAATGCTGAGTGAAATCGGCACATTGCTCGCTGGATATTTAGCTAACATCTTCTCGATTAGCTCAGCACTATTTTCACTTTCTGCTTTTGCTTGTTGGAAGTCCTCAATGTATTGCAATGAGTAAGCAATACTTGTTGAATTTAACTCAGTACCTGCCTTCATATGACCTGGAATGACGCTAGTTGGCTTGAGTGATTGCATCTCTTCAAGTTGAGCTACCCAAGCGCTTTGAGATGCATCAGTTTGAGTATCAGCCATCCAAAGATGCATGTTGCCATAAATGGCGACATTGCCTAAAACCGCTTTGTTGTCAGGAATCCAAAGGTATGGACGGTGAGCAAGAGCGCCTTGTGTGCCTTTGATCTCTATTTTATGACCTTCCAGTGTTAGAAACGACTTGTCATACACTTCCGGCATGATCGGTTTTACAGGCGCATTGGCTCCCATTCTAGGGCCCCAAACGGAGAGTTTAGTTTCAAGCTTCTTCTCAATCACTTTTCTTACGGCTTTAGTGGTGATGATGTCTGCGTCTGGGAAAAAATCATGAATGACTTCGGCACCAAAATAATAATCAGGGTCAGCCTGACTGATAAAGATGGTTTTTAACTCTTTACCTGAATCTAATACCTTGGCTGTGATTCTTAATGCATCTGCTTTGGTGAAGCCTGTATCAATCAAGATGGCATCGTTTTCACCATAAATAAGGGTTGAGTTAACGTTAAAGCTTTTATCATCTGCATTATAAACATCGAACTGAAGGTCAGATTGCGCATTTGCTGTGATAGCACTGCTAAAAACGAGTGAGGTAAGTAAAAGGGATAACTTATTCATCTTTGTTTCCTATCATATGTGGGTAAGGGGTGAGCGAGATAATAGGAGATTGATAAGTTCGGAAAAAGATACAATAATCAGCATCATTATTTCTTAAATTGAGCAGATAATTTAGGTAAACAGATGGATAGAGTCACAGCGGCAAAGGTGTTTGTAGATGTTGCTTATTCAGGAAGCTTTACGGCGACATCGGATAGGTTAAGTATTTCTCGATCTATGGTGACAAGGTATGTGGAGGAAATGGAAAACTGGCTAGAAACGCGTTTGCTACATAGAACAACACGCAAAGTTTCTTTAACCAGTGCTGGTGAAGCCTGTCTTGGTAAGATAGAAAAGTGGCTGGAGCAATCAGAAGAAATCGTATCTACATCTGCAATCAATGGTGAGCTATTTGGCAAAATTCGTGTGGCCAGTAGCATGTCATTTGGCTTTGCTCAGCTTGTACCTGCCGTAAAAGGCTTTATGGAAAAGCACCCAAAAGTCAGTATAGATTTAGACCTGCAAGATTCAGTGGCAGATTTAATTGAAAGCCGTATCGATTTGGCGATTCGTATTGCGAGCACGCCAGACCCTTCTCTCATTGGCCAACCTATTGCTTTATGTGAGTCTGTGCTAGTCGCTTCACCTGAGTACTTAGCAAACAATACTCCTATCCTTGAACCGCAAGATTTAATGTTTCAAGATTGTTTAGGTTACAAAAATTTTGAGCAAAATGTCTGGCACCTTTCTCAAGGGGACATGTTCGAATCAGTTGAAGTAAAGTGTCGCTTAACGGCGAATGAAGCAACGGCTTTGTTGCATGCTTCCTTGTTAGGTATAGGAATATCGCTACAGCCAACCTATCTGGCAACCGAATACATAAAGTCTGGCGAACTAGTTGCAGTATTGCCAGACTGGCAACCTAATACGCTTACTACCTATGCCTTGTATTCCTCTAGAAAACACTTATCCCCGACGGTACGCGCGCTTATAGATTATCTAAAAGATTACTTTTCGCCTCTGCCTTGGCGTTAAAAAAGGCAGAAGAGTCTAACCATAAAATGCTAAGGACGGCAAAATGAAAGTTTTATCTTTAAGCTGTGATAATAAACATGGGTTTTCTAAAAAGCCGGTAACACAGCTTACCTTGATCGCAGGCTTAGGCGTCGAAGGTGATGCCCATTGTGGCGAGACCGTTAAACATAGATCTCGAGTAAAAGCAGACCCAACCCAGCCTAATTTACGCCAAGTTCACCTAATTCATTCAGAGCTTTTTACTGAGTTACAAGCAAAAGTCTTTAATGTTGAAGCTGGCTCTTTAGGTGAGAATATCCTCACCCAAGGCGTTGATTTACTCTCTTTACCAAAAGATACCTTACTCCATCTAGGTGATGAAGTTGTATTACAAGTGACAGGGCTTAGAAACCCTTGTGCCCAGTTGGATCATTATCAAAAAGGTTTGACCCAAGCTGTGCTGGATAAAGATGAAGAGGGCAATCTCGTACGTAAAGCTGGCATCATGGCGACTGTCGTGAAAGGAGGGGAGCTTTTAATAGCGGATGCCATTAAGGTTGAGTTACCTGAAAAACCGTATCAAAAGCTTGAAAGAGTTTAGGGTTAAAAGTTACGGTAATGATAGATTTAGCTTTATCTAAACTATGAATGCTATTACGAAGTAGAGGTTATTATGGCTCATAAATATTATGGTTCTTGTTTATGTGGCGCTATTAGCTTTAATGTTACTGGTTTTAGTGAAAGCGCAGCAAATTGCCACTGTACTATGTGTCGAAAGTTCCATGGAGCTGCTTACGGAACACTAGTGAGTGTGACTGGCTTAACTTGGTTAAAAGGCTTTGAATTAATGAAGCACTTCACAGCAAAGAATGGGACTCAAAGAAGTTTCTGCCAAGAGTGTGGTTCTAGTTTAGGGTTTAGAGTTAAAAATGCGAGTATTAATGAGATTGAGATAGCAATTTCAACGTTTGATGAAGATATTCCTATTAAAATTGATGCTCAAATTTATACAGAAGATAAAGCTAACTGGAGTGAATTACAGCAAGGCATCCCATCATTTAAGCAAGGACGAAATGAAAGCTAGCTAAAGGAATAATTAAAATGAAACTAACTTGTCATTGCGGCAATATCGAATTAACAGCGGCTTATGTTCCTCAAGAAATAGCCAATTGTAATTGTTCCATTTGCCGTCGTTATGCGGCTTCTTGGGCCTATTATGAGCCAAAGGATGTTAATATCTCCCACACTCAAAAAGCCTCAGGCGCTTATATTTGGGGGGATAAGGAAGTCGCTTTTCATCACTGTACTTTATGCGGCTGTATTACTCACTATGTAACGACAGATAAATGTGATGCCAATGTGACGGCTATCAATATGTGTATGGCTGATAATGAGATTAAAGATGCTATTCCAGTTCGAAAAATTGATGGGGCGGCTTATTAAAGCTTTCACCTAGAAGCAATTCATTAAATAAGATTTAAAACAAAGATGTTACTAAGTTCAACAGAAATACAGCAGTCTGGTATTCAATTTGGTACAAGTGGTGCGCGAGGCTTAGTGACTCAATTTAGTGCTAATGCCTGTGCTGCATTTACCCATGCTTTTATTTCTTGTATGCAAGGCGAGTTTCATTTTGACAAGGTCGCGATTGCGATTGATAACCGACCAAGTAGCCCTGCTATGGCGCAAGCGTGTGTGAAGGCGCTAGAGCAACTAGGCCTAGAAGCTATTTATTATGGTGTGGTGCCAACTCCCGCTTTGGCTTACATCTCAATGCAAGATGAAGTTCCTTGTATCATGGTCACCGGTAGTCATATTCCTTTTGACCGTAATGGACTTAAGTTTTATCGCCCTGATGGGGAAATTAGTAAGGCAGATGAAAAAGGCATTTTAACTGCTGAGGCTGAGTTCGAAGCGATTACTGACTTACCTGAACTGGTGGTTAACCATAAAGCGGCTTCTGTCTATATTGAGCGTTATACCTCTTTGTTTGATTCTTCTTTATTGTCAGGAAAGCGTGTTGGTATTTATGAGCATTCCAGTGCTGGTAGAGATTTATATGCTGACATGTTTAAAGCCTTGGGTGCTTCGGTCATTGCCCTAGAGCGTAGTAATGAGTTTGTGCCTATTGATACCGAAGCGGTTTCTGAGGCGGATAAACTAAAAGCGAAAAACTGGTCTGCAGAATATGACTTAGATTTTATTTTCTCCACCGATGGGGATGGAGATCGTCCTTTAGTATCGGATGAGAAAGGCAATTGGTTACGCGGTGATGTACTAGGTCTAATCTGTGCTGATGCGATGGATATTGAAGCCTTGGCTGTGCCTGTCAGCTGTAATACCGCTATTGAGAAGAGCCAAGCGTTTGAACATATTACTCGTACTAAGGTTGGTTCGCCTTATGTGATTGCAGAATTTGAACCCTTATCAAAAGACTATGCGAGTGTTGCAGGTTTTGAGGCCAATGGTGGATTTTTATTAGGTTCTGATGCCATAGTGAATGATAAAACAATTAAGGCACTACCAACCCGTGACGCCGTATTGCCAGCACTTATGCTGCTTGCTGCAGCGAAAGAAACGGGAATAGCGAGCTTAGTGAATGCGCTGCCACAAAGAGTGACTCACAGTGATAGGATTCAAAACTTTGCTACACAAAAAAGCCAAGGGATTTTAGCCCAAGCGAAAGATGCGCCTGAGGCATTTTTACAGAGCCTAAATTTCTCTGATGCCAAGCTTGCTTCTCTTGATACGACAGATGGATTGCGCATGACATTAGCCAATGATGATGTGGTGCACTTTCGCCCATCAGGTAATGCGCCAGAGCTACGCTGCTATGCAGAGTCCGTATCGATTGATCAGGCTAAGTCTTTAGTTGATCACGCTTTAAAACAGATCCAATTAATCTAACTATTTTAGTTTTAGATGAAGAGCCTAACAGAGTAATCCGTTTGGCTCTTTCTATTCTTACATGACTCTTTTACTCTTAAATCGCTAAAATGGCCTCTACTTCAACCTTGAGATCTGCCGAAAATAACGCCTCTATCTTGATGAGAGAACTTGCAGGCAGATGGGTTTGATAAATATCTGAAAGGGTTTGTCTTAGTGCTTGCATATCAGATAAATCAGTCACAAAAATTGTCATTTTAATGAGCTTGCTTAAGCTGCTGTCAAGAGCCTTTGCCATGAAGTCAATTTGTCTGAAAACCTCTTTTGTTTGCTCTGATATTGAGCCTTCTTGTGCCTGTGTTCCAAATGCTGTCATACCAGATGTATAAAGTGTGTTGCCGTGAATGACGGCGTGGCTATAGGGCCCAGCAGGAAGGCCAAGTTCAGGAAAGTTAATTGGCTTAACTATTAATTCATTTCCCACCATGTCGCTTTCGGTAATTTCATTTTTTAAGAGTTTCTGTTTTGTTGTTTCCTTATCGATCATTTTAGAGCCTCCCATTTGCCCGCTAACTTTGTTGAGATTTTATGGACTTCTGGGCCAATAAAGAAGGCAATAATTGCTGCCACAGGCCAAGCCCCAAGAAAGGCTTTACGCCAATGTGATAGAAACTCATTGTTAAGCCCTAGATTAATCCAAGTCACCCAGCAGCTCATAAGTGAAGAGAGCAAAAGAGACATGAGCAAAGCGAATAGAATTCGTTGTTTCATAGGGTATCTCCGAGCTTTTCGATGTAATCCACTTGGGTTAGCCCTAGGGATAAATAATGCAAAGTATGGGGTTCTTGAAAGTGCTGAGTGAGAGCTTCTTGGTTAGTCCACTTTTCCCAGAGGGTGAATTTACGAGGGTTGTCATTGTGTGGCTTTACCTCAAACTGAAAGCATCCCGTTTCTTCTATTGTGGCTAATCTTAGCTTTGCTAATTCCTCACTGGCTGTTTGTGGACTTTTATCGTCAGGGACAGTCAATCCTGCGCTAACCCATAGAAAAGATGAATTTGAAAGATGAGAGTCAGTCATGAAAAGCTCCTAGGTTTAGGTAATTAAGATAGGTTCAGTTTGTATTGTTGCGCTTATGATGTGTATGCTTTATTAATCAATCTTAAATTCCGGAAATGGAATCATGTTAGACGACATAGTGTTATTTATTCATATTGTTCAGCAACAAGGTTTAGCGCCCGCTGCAAGGGAGTTAGATATGCCTGTTGCTACTGTTACTAGACGGCTGCAACGGCTTGAAAATTCAGTGAGATGTCGTTTAATTCATAGAACTGCTAGGCGGTTCGAGCTTACCTCTGAAGGCGAAATATACTTTCGAGCTTATAGTCATTTGGTAGATCAATTTGAACAAACTCAACAGAGTTTAAGTGGCGAGCTAAATGATATGCGCGGAACTCTAAAAGTCATGGCACCTATCAATTTATCGGCAGGTTTTTTACAACCTATGTGGTCTGGGTTTATCCAAGAATTTCCTGATATTCAATTAGAGTTGAGTTTGAGCAACCAACTTGAAGACATGCTAGCTGAGAAAGCTGATTTAGCGATACGTGTTGGTCCCCAGCCTGATTCCGCTTTTTATCAAAAAAGGCTTGGAGAGGTCGGTACCATGTTAGTTGCTTCACCTGATTATATTGCTAAGTTTGGCGAGCCTAAAAGCATAGCTGATTTAAGTCAGCATAAGTTAATTGCTTCTCAAGCGATTATGAGTTGGACGCTCCAAAAGTCAGATGGAAAAGAAAAAACGAGTTTATCACCGGCGCTTTCTACCTTGGTTAATGATGTGAATATAGCGGCTTCTTTTGTTAGAGATGGTCTAGGTATCTCCCTGTTACCGACTACCGAAGTTCAGGATTATTTAAACAAAGGGGAAATGGTAAGAGTGCTAGCCGATTGGCAAGGGTTAGATAGAGCTATCTATGCTGTTTGGCCAAGTGGACGTTTGATGAATGTGAGAGCAAAACGTTTGTTAGCCTTCATCGAACATTATTTTATGGAAAAAAGTACTCTCGAAGTGATTAACTGTCGTTAATGCTTATGGTTAAAAGCGAGCTTTAGTCACTCGCACTAATGGCTTTCTTTTAGTTAACTTTTTAGTTAGCGTACTTATTCTCTTCTGCTTTATGGATGAAACGGTATGAAAAGTGTTTTTGAATATTGTGAAAGTAATATCTTAGTCATACCTCAAGCCCTTCATGGCATGCAGGATGTTGAGCCCTTATTGTTGGATGATAATGTTGGCTTTTTCTATAAATGCTTACAAGACGACTTATTAGATATTGAATTCTATAGCAATTTTCCATGCTTGGTTTATATTGAAAAAGGGCAAGAAACGCTCACTAATGTAGATAATCAAACCCTTGTTTTAAAAGAAAACAGTGCCATATTCTTACCTCAAGGCTTAAATTTACATTCGGATTTTGTACAGTCTACCGAGAGTTTAAAGGCCCATTTGGTTTTCTTTGATCAAGCGCTGATTACTGAATTCCTCAGTAAGGCGATGCATTCTCATTCCCAAGGAAACTCAGGCTTTAGCGCCATTGTTTGTGATTCATTAATCCAATCATTTTTTGAGTCGATTAAAGAGATAAAGTTACAAAGGCGCTGCTCTAAAGGCTTGGTGCGAGTGAAGCTATTAGAATTGCTACATTTACTCGAATTGAGCGAACCAAACCTAGTCTCTTATCTTATTGAGAGCACACAAAATACAAGCACACCTAAGCGTAATTTATCCCGCTTACTCTCCACGAGCGATATTCTAAAGCTATCAATTAATGATATGGCCCATTTGTCAGGGCGAAGCTTATCGACCTTTTTACGAGACTTTAAAGCCTTGTACGACACTACCCCTAAAAAATGGTTGCAAGAAAAACGTTTGTTAAAGGCAAAAGATCTTTTAAGTGACACTGACTTAAGTGTCACTCACATTGCTAACGAAATTGGCTACGACAATGTTTCCCACTTTATTAGTGCTTTTAAAGCCCGCTATGACATCACCCCAAAACAATTAAAAAAACAACTTTGACGCATAAACGTTATTTGTGAGTGTTTTTGGGTAGTTCGATAAAGCCCCTGTGATTGAATAAGGTTTGAAATCAATGACAGGAGTTATGAATCATGAGTGTTAGAGTTACCTTAAATTGTGTATTAAAAACCAATAAAACAGACAGCTTAATGTCTTTCCTAGACACTAATTTGCCTAATGTAAGAGGTTTTGATGGTTGCTTAGGCGTTGCTGTCTATTTTGATGCTGAGCGAGGAGAAATGTTATTGGAAGAAGCCTGGGTGAGTGAGCAAAAGCATTATGCTTATATCAAACATATTGAAGAAAATGGTGTGTTAGAGCAATTGGCCGCCTTTTTTGAAACGCCTCCCAGCATTAAATACTTTACCAAAGCTGATATCTAACTTTGCTTGTAAGGCGCTGATTTTAAGGCGCAGGTTTAAAAGCTTGCTCCTTTCTTTCGTTAATGGCTAAATGCAGCCCCTTGGTGTGAGTTAGTCTTTAACAATATCAGGGAGCCTTATGATAGACCTTAGCGTGTTACCTCTTTTCTTTACGACCATTTTCTTTTTAGCAATTTCCCCAGGACCAGATTTATTACTGCTATCTAGCTATTCATCAAGTAAGGGATTTATGGCAGGTGTCATGGTGTCTATTGGTGTGTTATTAGCTGGTGTTGTGCAAACGAGCTTGGTTGCCTTTGGCCTAGGTGAACTCATGATGGCCATGCCAATTATCGCTCTAGGGGTTAAATTAGTCGGGGCCGCTTATCTAACTTATATCGGCCTCAAGATGCTCCTCACTTGGTATAAAAGTGTCGCTAATCATGAGCAAAACCAAGCTCTTCAGAGCGACGATGAAATGAGCTTTAAAACCATAAAAATATCGAGTTTTAGCCTGATAAATAAAGGGCTACTCAATAACTTATTAAACCCCAAAGCGCTCTTATTCTTTAGTTTATTTTTACCTCAATTCACCCATGATGGCTCCGATCTCACGATACAAATTCTGATACTTGGCCTTATTTTAAGTCTGTTCGTCTTTCTAATTAATCTGGCTTTTTCTTTTACCTTTAGCCAACTAGGGCGCTTTTTGGGGAAAAAGTTAACATTAGGACAGCATATAGACGGGATATTAGGCGTGATTTTTCTTGGTCTCGCAGCGCGTTTGGCAACGAGTAAATAAAAACACTTTTTTGACAACTACTTATATAAGCTTGTGCTAAATCAATCGGTTTAATCTATTAAGGAAAATTTATGTTATTAAGGAAGGGCTTGTTAATAGCTTCTTTCATGGCTTTGGCGAGTGTAGTTCAAGCGGCTGATTATGAAGTGAAAATGTTGAATGTGTCTGAGCAGGGCAATATGGTGTTTGAGCCTGCTGTGCTTGAGGTTGCAGTGGGCGACACAGTGACTTTTATTCCACAAGATAGAGGGCATGATTCTGTCTTTGTTTATACACCGCCAGGCGCTGCAACCTGGCATGGAAAACGGGGTAAAAAGGTGAGCGTGACCATAGATAAAGAAGGGGTGTATCTCTATAAATGCGCACCACATTATTACTATGGCATGTTTGGTGTTATTTATGCAGGCAAACTGGATAATCTTGAAAAGGCTAAAACTGAGGCCAACAAACACAGTGCTAAATTTATAGCTAATAAAGAGCGTTTAGTTGGTTATTTAAAGCAAGTTGAAACTGTAGCTCAATAAAGCTGGAAGTCGCTGCTGAGACCTTATTTAATCAAGTTGTCGTATTTATTCAATCATTCTTAAAGCTGTTTTTTTATTATTTCTTTATCAATATATATTTAGATAATAGGGAAACAGCATGTTAAAAATCAAACCTATAGACGATCTAAGCAAGCCTGAATTAAAGGTCTTAAAACAAGGTTTTTTCGAGCAAGCGAATGGCCCTTTAGATGGCATGTGGCACTTTGGTTTTGTTCCTATGAGCACTCACTTCGGCTTTTATTTTGAGGATGAGCTAGAAGGTTTTTGCTGTGTAAATGGCGAGTCACACCTTATTCAATTTTACCTTTCCCCTAAATCAAATATTCATGGCCCTGATTTATTTAAACTCATTAGCCAAGGTAATAGCTCTGTTATTGGTGAGATAAAAGGCGCCTTTGTCAGTACTGCAGAAATACAATATTTAAACCTATGTTTAGATAACGGGATTGGCTATAAGGTTAATGCCCTTATGTATCGTCAAGAATTAAAGGGCGTGCTTGAAACTGAGTTAGATATGCAGTTGGCTAACAAGTCTGAATTAGCCCGTTTTGTTAGTTTCGCAGCAATGAATATAGGTGCACCAAAAGCTTGGTTAAACGACTATTATGGAAATTTAATTGGGCGTAATGAGCTGTTTGGCTATTGGCTTGGTGATGAGCTTGTTGCAACAGGAGAGTGTCGTTTATTTGATGAGATACAAACTGAGTATGCTGACTTAGGTATGATAGTCGGTCAATCTCATCGAGGAAAAGGGCTGGCGACTCAAGTACTGAAATGCTTAACTAATATGGCTTCAAAAAAAGAGCTCGCCTGCATTTGTTCGACAGAAGCTGGCAATTTAGCGGCACAAAAAGCCATATCTAAAGCGGGACTTTCAGCCTCTCACCGTATTCTTCAATTTGAGTTTTAATTTTTTTTAGGTGGAAAATATGATGTCAGCTTTAGGTGTTAGCCAAGTTAAAAACTTGAGTATTAATAAGACATGATTAATTGGATTCAAGCCCCTAAATCAGAAGTATTAAGTAACTTGATAGAGTGTTATTGGTTTATCGAAAAAACCAAAGATGCCGCAAGTTACCCATATCCAAAACTCAATCCAGACCCAAGCGCACACTTGATATTATCACCTTCGGATCAGGCTTATTTTTATGGGCTTGATTTACATGAGGATGAGGTAACAGAGCCTCCGGCATCCGGTCAAACGGGTGTCTCATCTGGCCTTGGAAGTCACTGGTTATATCCGCATCAGCAAACTTTACAATTAGATCATAGACAGGCATTTGTTCACCTAGGTATTAAATTTCGCCCAGGTGCTTTATATCGTTTAAACCTTAATGAGAATGATGAGTTTGATAGCCAAGCGGTGTTGAATCAAGCCCAAGCAACTCAGTTGCAGCAGCTCATTAAAGGGGAGCTATTAACGAAAGAAAATCTATTCGTTGAGGAGCTTATCTCTATAGCTCGTAAAGAGCCGCAGCTCTGTTGTGATCAATTGGATAAGCTTTTACTGCCTTGGCTTAATCACGTAAAAAAGGATAGGCATAGCCTGCTTGTTGGTAGAGCACTCCCCCTTGTTGCGACAACGAATATCTCATCCTTAGGAAAAAGCTTAAATTGCTCTCAGCGTACCTTAGAACGCAGTTTTATCAGGGTAACAGGGTTAAGTTTAAAACAATACCAAGCAATGAATAAGCTTGAGGTTTTACTTGAGCATTTATATCAAAAACAAGCTCATGACATAGATTGGGTTGAGGTCGCCTTTGAATTTGGTTTTAGTGACCAACCACACCTTATTCGACACCTTAAAAAGCAGCTAGGACAAACACCAAAGCGTTATGCGAAAGAAAGAGGTTTTACCATTGATGTTTATGGTGGTGTGAGTTCTTCATAGCTATCTCTTAGCCTCTTTTTAGTAATAAATTAGTAAGATAATTAATGACTATTTAATAATATTAATTTAACTAATTTTATTTTCTCAGATAACCTTCATTCTTTCTTATTAGATCAGGTTCAGAAAATGATGTTCTGATCATGATGTTATTGGAGGGCGATGAATGCCATCAATCGAAATTTTATTAGCTTTTACTCTAACCTCATTATTAATGAGCCTCTCTCCTGGCCCATCTAATTTATATGTCATGGCAAGGTCCATTGCGCAAGGTGTACAAGGTGGCTTAGTGGCCGCTGCTGGTCTAGGTGTTGGCAGCTTAATCCATGTGGCTGCTGCTGTTTTAGGCTTATCAGTTTTGTTTAGCCATTCGCCGACCCTGTATATGATGGTGAAGTTAATTGGCGCTTTGTATCTTATTTATCTTGGGGTGAACTACTGGCGTGCACATTCTGCTTCTAGCTCTGAAGATAAGTCTGATGATGAAGCCTTGCCTGTTAAAAAAACAAAAAGCATGCCTCTTAAAAAGGTGTTCATCCAAAGTATTATTGTTGAAGTCACTAACCCAAAAACCGCCTTGTTCTTTATCGCTTTGTTACCACAATTTGTTGTGCCTGAATCAGGCCCGATTGCGTTACAGCTTTTTGTTTTAGGTATGATTGCAGCATTAACAGCCTTGCCGTGTGATATTTTAGTGGCCGTGTCATCCAGCAAGGTGGCCAGTTGGTTGTTAAAGCATAAGAATGCGCAAGTAATACAGGATAAGGTCTCTGGCTCGATTTTATTGGGCATGGGTAGCTTCATTGCTGTGGGTGAAGTGGCAGGTATTGAAGACTGATAAAGCACGCCTATAAAGCTCGCCTTTAAAGCACTCTTAAAACAGCCTTTTATTCGCCAATTTTCTAATTTTTGATCTATTCAGAGCATAAAATTAGGACTAAGATTGATCATCTTTGATAACGCTTAGCATGAATAAAAGGTTTAATCTAAATGAATACCCTGATTGCATCAGTCATTCTATTAGCACTCTTTATAAGCATACGTATTACCACTAAAACCATCGAAAAAATTGGTATCAGCCGTTCGGTAAGCCCTTATCGAATTAAATATATTTCCAAAACGTTAAGTCTTTCTTTAATCGTTTTTTACCTGATATTACTCGTGACTTTTTTAGGCATAGAGTACTCTCAAATTTCTATCTTTTTATCCTCTTTATTTGCTGTTCTTGGCGTGGCGCTTTTTGCTCAATGGTCCATTTTGAGTAATATTACAGCGAGTTTAATTATCTTCTTTGGTTTTCCATATCGAGTAGGGGATCATATTCAAGTTGTGGATAAAGATGATGATATTCGTGGTGTGATAGTTGAGATTGCTTTGTTTCATGTATTGATAAAGCGAGGTGATGATCTAATTACTTATCCCAATACTTTGATTCTTCAAAAAGCCGTAATCAAAAAAATGGACTCTACCAAGATAGATGTTAATTAGGCGATGGAAGACCCAAAATAAGCCAAGCTAGTTGATACTTATTTTGGGTGTGCGTGTTAGTTTTCTTTTATGCCCATTTAAATCGACGTACTTCATTACCCTCATCTGGTTTGGCTGGAATATTAAAAGCTAATACCAATGAGGCAACAGCCATAGCGGCTCCCGCTAAAAATACGCTGGCAGGGGAAACAAGCCAGATTAAACCAAAGGTCACTGGAATCACGACCGCTGCAATATGGCTGATAGTGAAAGACACGCCAGCAGTCGAGGCCATATCCGCTGGGTCTGCTATCTTCTGAAAGTAGGTTTTAATCGCCAGCGCCAAAGCAAAGAACAAGTGATCTACCACATATAAGCTACCTGCCATGATAGCCGAATCCACAAAAGCATAACCTACGAATACCAGTATCAAACCTAGGTACTCAAAAATAAGGGCATTACGTTCACCAAAGTGTCCAATCAACTTGCCAATTTTTTTCGCAAATAACCAATTAAAGGCATAGTTGATCAAGAACAAAAGCGTTATATCTGACGCAGAATAACCAAATTTTTCTACCATTAAAAAGCCTGCAAACACCACAAAGATTTGACGTCTCGCACCGCTCATAAAGGTTAAGGCGTAATAGAGCCAGTAGCGTTTGCGCAACACTAGCTTTTTATTTTGTGGCACCTTGGCCTCAAAGTTAGGGAAGGCTAGCCAGATAAATAGCACTATGGCTAGTGAGAGGCTGCCAGCAATAAGGTACACCCACTTAAACTCAAGTTGGAATATCTCTAATAAAACCCAAAGCCCAGAATAGGTAATGAGTGAGGCAAGCGCCCCAACGGAAATAAGCTTGCCTAATACCTCTGGCGCTTCTTCTTTTGTGAGCCATTGCAGGGATAAAGACTGCTTTAAGGTCTCAAAATAATGAAAGCCGATAGACATTAGCAAGGTAGTACATAAAAGCCCTGCCACCGAAGGGAAAAAGCCCGTAATCGCCACGCCTAAAGTGAGCATCACGAGTGAGAGCAACATGAACTTTTGTTCTCTTAAAAATAAGAGCACAAAGATGGCGGTAAAGGCTAAAAAGCCTGGGATCTCACGCACACTTTGTAATAAGCCAATTTCGGCGCCGGTAAAATGTGCTTTTTCAATAACAAAGTTATTCAGTAGTGCCTGCCAGCTAGCAAATGCCATAGGTACGATAATAGATACCAGCATGAGGAGATGCTTGGGAGTTTGCCAAGAATAAGCATTTCTATTGATTAACATTGTCTAATCTCTTCTGAAATAAATTGATATGAGACAGTCTATTCGTTATTTTTTAGTCTTACTTTCTATGTTATGACGATCAATATCGATAAACGGACAATGTTGGAATGAGTGTTAGCAATGAAAGTAAATAAAATAAAAAAGCCCACTAAATCACAAAGCGAAAGATTATGGCCAAGTTAACCTCGAACGAAAAAATTGAAAACGCAGGTGATAAATTCGTTCTTACCCATCAGATCGACATGCCAGCAGGATACAAAGGGCAATTGCATCGACACATCTGGTATCAGCTTATGTATGCCTCAAGTGGGGTATTAAATGTTGAGTACCAGAATCAAATTATGTTTGTGCCACCGCAAAAGGCGATTTGGTTACCACCGAACTGTGATCATAGGGTAAGGGTGCCTGTAGGAGCGCATTTTCATAGCGTGTATTTTAGGCCTGATACGGTTTCGGCTCTTGGAGATACGAGTAAGGTGTTAAGCGTTACCCCATTAGTGCGTGAACTGATTTTAGCTGTGGGTGAAATGACTCATGAAGATAAAGAGTTGGATGATAAGGATAAGCGACTCACGCAAGTTTTGATTGATCAGTTAAGTTTACAGGCGGATAGTGCTTTATCAATTCTAATCCCTTCAGATAAGCGGTTAGCCGAATTAGTTAGGCAGATAATTCATACCCCAAGTAATGCAATGAGCCTAGAGGAATGGGCTCAAACGCTTAACCTATCAAGTCGTACTATTACTCGAATTTTTACCAAAGAAGTGGGGATGGGTTTTAAAGAGTGGCGGCAAAAAGTGCGTTTATTAGAGGCAATTAACTTGTTAGAGCAAGGTTTGCCAGTTACTCAGGTTGCGTTAGAGGTAGGTTATCAATCTCCCTCTGCATTTACTTATGCCTTCAAGCAGGCGTTTGGGATAAACCCTGCTTCATATTTTGTAGATTAGTTACTCTCTTGCAAGCTTTCTTCAACTCTTTGATGGATAAGGTCTGGAATGCCGAACAGTAGAATAAAGCCTTGAATAAGGAGTAGATAAGCGCTTTCAAAAGGAGAAAGAAAAACCAAAATAATACCTATTATTATCAAGCCCCAAGCTAAAGATAATGGAGGAATAAAACCTTCTTTGAGGGCTTTTTGTAGGAATAACCCCAGCATTATCATCATGACCCCTGAGATCAAGAACCAGACGATAGCTAAACGGTCAAATATAGGTTCGTCATTGATGAAAATACTCGAAAACCAATGGTCGTTGTGCATATTAACCAGAGATTGCCAGCCATAATAGGTTCCTATTAGGCAATGAAATATACCTGTTGCAACTAGGTAGTAGCCTGAATATTTCATTAGTTTCATCTTAACTTCCTCTCATTTATACCTGTTAAAGTGAGGTAATAAATTCCCTCACTTTATTTAGAACAACTCGTCTTTAAGCTTAGCGACAAAATACAAAAAATCATGTTTGAACGCTCGAAATAAAGCGCGCATATTTTAGCATGTCAAAGCTTAAGCACATATCTAAAAAAACATAGATAAGATATAAATTAGATTCATCTTATGTAATTAAGAAAGGTTAATTGCTAATGATCTAAGGCGCTTTTTTGACTTGCAGCCAAGCAGCAGAACAATGCCTTGAATAATAAAGAAATAAGCGCCTGATACAGGCATTATGATGGCGACAATAATACCTATTAGGATAAAGCCCCAAGCTAAGGAAACGGGAGGAATAAAGCCTTCATCTAACGCTTTTTGAAGCATGATGCCAAATAGAATCCAGAAAATTCCTGACAGTAAAAACCAAGAAATTGCCTCACGATCAAACAATATCTGATCGCCAGCCATGGTGCTGGCCAACCAATTATCTTGGTGCATGGCTAAGAGCGTTTCCCAACCTAAAATTAAGCCAATAACACTGTGAAGTATGCCTGTTGCGATTAGGTAATATCCTGAATATTTCATGGTTTTCTATCCTTAAAGTTTCAATTTAAAATCAGTTATCCTTGGGCATTGGCAAAAAAGCTTGAGATGCCATCGCTGTGACTCTTAATACGGTTTCGATAGAGGGTCTTGGATGTATCTGTTGCATGCCTAAAAAATTGGCATAGGCCATTAATGCGATATCTTCTGCTTCTTCTTTAGGAAGGCCAAGTTCGGCATAACATTGGGCTAAATAGCCTTGTCTTTGCTGGTCTATTTTTTCTAAGTGTCCGCTAATACTCGGCTCTTTTAATGCCCAGGAACGTATGTGCATTTCTGCCTCAATGTTTTGTCCTGCGATGACTTGATCCAGTTTATTTAATCTTTCAAGTGGTGAGTCTTCTGTGTTTGCCTGCTTGATAAAATCTAATGTCATCTTTTCATACCAATGTGTCATCAGAGCATCAATAAAAGCGTTTCGATTATTAAAGTGGTGATAAAAGGAGCCTTTGGTTACGCCTTTTAATTCGCATAAAGGAATGATCTTTAGAGACTCAGGGCCTTTTTTGATTAACACTTTTAGTGCAAATTCTAGCCAGTCTAATTGGCTACTTTTACTCTCTTTGTTTTTGCCTGTTTGGGCTTTATTTAAGTCTTTTTTCGTTTTTGTTGTATTCATAATCTTTTAGCTTTTAGCGCGTTATTCATCACAGTACGTGCGATGATGTAATGGAAAGGCAAAATGCTATTGACATAGAGCCTACCTATCAATGTTTTTTGGTTAACTAAGGTAGAAACGATGACTTGATCAGCCTGTTTTAATACAGAGATATAGAAGATCATATGCTTGTCTTCGGCATAAGAAATAATCTCATCTTGAGTCTTTTCAATGACAGTTAAGAAACCTGCTTTATCACCTATTGCTAACTCGTCGCTGCTTGGTGTTAGGTTATCTGCGCCAACTTCAAAACCAAATAATTTAACTATTCGATTACGAATTCTCATTAACTTAGAAACCCAGCTAGGCATGTGTGCAAAAATGGCGTGTTGTAATTGGCTTGGACTCAAAGATGGGTTGTTTAGAGGCATTGAAAGGGCATCACGAAAATAGTGGCCTTCAACCTTATCTGCAAGCTTATCCTGTTTAGGTTCATCTAAGGTTTGAATATTGGAGAAAAGCCAAGCCATAGTAATTCCTTTGTATTTTATAGATGGTATGAAGCTTAAATATAAAACAATACATACCATACTGTATGGTATGTATAAAATGTTAGATAAAATTTGAATGCTTGTAAAGCAAAAAAACAAATCGCTTTTAGATACTAATTTTGGCTAGTGTCATTATTGTCTAGATGGCTTATGCCCCAAATCCTTAAGGACTCAATAACTGGCGCTAATGTTTTGCCATAGTCTGTCATGGCATATTCGACCCTAGGCGGTACTTCAGGATGAACTGTGCGTGAAATTAGCTTTGTTTCTTCTAACTCTCTTAGCTGCTTAGTTAGCATTCTTTGGGTGATGTTGGGCATGATACGACGCAGTTCATTAAAGCGAATTGAAGTATCTTGATTACTGCTATCTAGCAGGTGATAAAGAATTGCGCCTTTCCATTTCCCTCCTATGATTTCGAGAGCTCTTTCTACTGGGCAACCAAGGTTACAGTCATAATCCGTGTGCGGCATTTTTACTCCCAAAGGTATACAAAAAGGTACTGAGTACTTAAAAAGTGCCTTCTTATGTTGGCCAAATTTTTTGTTTATTCTGCTCCCAAGCTCATGCTCTCGCAAGAGAAATTCATAGTCATATATTGAAGACATTAGATTGAAAAAGTAGATTGGAGAAAGTAGATGAAAACCCTCGTTTTAGTTGCCCACAAACACCTGGCAACAAGCTCAATTGCTAACCAAGCCATAGTGGAAAGCCTAAATTCGATAGAAGGTTTGGAAGTACGTGACCTTTACCAGCTATACCCTGATTTTAAAATTGACGTCGCAAATGAGCAGCAGGCATTGGTTGAGGCTGATTTGATTATTTTTCAATTCCCTATCCATTGGTATAGCGTACCTGGACTTTTAAAAGAATGGATGGATCAGGTGCTGCTTTATGGTTTTGCATATGGCCGTAATGGAGACAAATTGAAAGGAAAACGTTTACTTATTTCAACAACATTAGGAGGAGAGATAACCTCTTATCAAGAGGGTGGCCATAACAACTTTAGTATTGAAACCTTGCTAACACCCTTGCAGCAAACGGCAGCCTTTTGCGGCATGCACTGGTTATCGCCTATGGCCAGTGGCAATATGTTATACATACCAGATATTGTGAATAAAAAGGAAGATGTCACCCAAAGAGCAAGTGCCTATGGCGCAAAGTTAAAAGAGCGGATTAAAGCCTTAGAAAAAGCAGTTTAATGATGAGGAATAAAGGGAATGGAAGACGCAGAGTATCAAGTGGCTCAGCCTCAAGATGCACAAACCTTAGCTGAAATAAGAGCATTGGCTATGAAGCCCAGCTTAGTCGCCTTAGGGCGGTTTGATGAAAACAGAGTGAGGAATCGATTCTTAGAGACTTTTATCCCACAAGATACGATAAAGCTTACCTTTGAGGGGGAGCTACTTGGTTTTTATGTCCTACGAACTCATACAGATCATATTTGGTTGGATCATTTATATATTAAGCCTGAGCATCAGAATAAACAGCTTGGTAAAAAGGCTCTCACTAGAGTTATCGACCTAGCGAAAGAAAAGGGCTTAGCTTTGCGTTTAGGCGCTTTGAAAGGAAGCCTGTCCAATAGGTTTTATCAAAACAGTGGCTTTGTACAAACTCATGAAGATGAATTTGATCTTTATTATGAATATGTTGGATAAGGAGAAAGTGTATGGAAATCAGAAAAATTACAGAGATAAGATCAGATGTTCAGCATCTTTTAAATGAATCTGATTTATACATGCAAGCTCTCTACCCTGATGAGAGTAATCATATGGAAACTCAGTCTACTTTATTAAATGATAGTACGGATTTGATCGGCATATTTTTAGAGGATGAGCTCGCCGCTATAGGGGCGGTAAAGCGTTTTAAGTCAAAGGACAGTTACGGAGAGATTAAGCGTATTTATGTGCCTGAGAAACAAAGGGGAAAGGGCCTATCAAAAGTGATTATGTCGCATTTACATCAATTTCTTATTCAAGACGGTATTCCAATAGCCAGATTAGAAACAGGTATTTATCAGCCTGAGGCGATCGGTCTTTATAAGTCTTTAGGCTATCGCGAGTGTGAACCTTTTGGCGAGTATCAACTCGATCCATTAAGTATCTTTATGGTCAAAACATTAACTAAGTAATGTGTATTTAAGCGTGTTAATAGGAGAGAGTAGGTGATTAAAGGAAGCTGTCTTTGTGGCAATGTTACTTATGAGATTTCGGGCGAAGTAGGTGATATCGTTCACTGTCATTGTGTTACTTGTCGAAAGGCTCATGGTGCCGCGTTTTCAAGTGTTGCGTCAGTGCCATTAGCTAATTTTCGGTTATCTGGTGCGGGAGAGCTAAGTCAGTTTGAGTCTTCTCCAGGTAAAGTTAGGCACTTTTGTGCAAATTGTGGCACCCAGATTTATGCAAAAAGAGAGGGCACACAGCATATTATTTTACGACTAGGCTCACTTGATGATGATATTTCTAGTAAAGAGATTGGCCATATTTGGACATCACAAAAAGCGAATTGGTACGAAATTAATAGCCCTTTACTGGAGCATCTCGAATTTGAATAGTTATGAATTAAACTATTCACATTTTATTGGATATAAGCCTGTTTTATATTAATTATTATAAGGTAGGTTGGAAAAATAAATATTTAAAACAATCCTCCTTATATAAAATGTTTTCAATTACGCTGTATTACATATATCTTTTTTGATTAAATTTATATTTTATTAGTCTAATGACTTGACACTTATTGGCTGTGTTGCTTACATAATATTTCCATTTGATTGGAAAACAATATAAAAATATTATGAAGGAATATAGTTATGAACAAAGTAAATGCTAGTCTTGCTAAAAAAGCCTTTTTCCAAACTGCTCAAAAAGGTGATAAGAAAACACAATTTAAAATGAAGCTAGAAAGTGATAAGAAAGCCTTTTGTGGCAAGTTGTGTTTACACACACCTAAGTAGCTTTTAGCGTTAAATATTTAAGCGCCTTATTGTTTTATAGGGAATTCAATAAGGTGCTTTCTTCTTATATTCATTATTCTTAATGAAATTGAAATATATTAAGTTGGCAGGTAATAAAATGGAATTTCAAGAATTTGATGTTAAAGACTTAAAAGATGATGTGGGTTTACCTCTTACATTTCCTCATGTACCAAAACTAAAGAGTTTAGAGGAGATCAAGGAATATATCTTCAATATGGATATGTCTATGATCTTTTTCAAGATGACAGACGAAGAGTGTGCCGGTGATCTTGGGCTTCTTTGGGATGAAGAAGATGCTGCATTTGCCATTAATCAATACCGTCAATATCTCTATCTTATTCGAAAATACGATACCAACATTTCGCCCACTCTTGCGATAGATGCTGTTTGGCATAACCATATATTAGATACCAGAAAATATGTGCAAGACTGCCAAGCCATATTTGGCCATTATTTACATCACTTCCCTTATTTCGGTTCCCGGGATGAAGAAGATAGAAAACATTTAGAAATGGCTTTTGAAAATACTAAGATGTTATTTAAAAAAGAATTTAACGTTGATATTGCTAAAGATGTTGAATAATTTTTTCTGTTTCTAAGGTTTTTAATAACCTGCCTTATTGAGGTCTTTTATTAAGGTTTTATTAAATATTTTATTTAGAAAATATTTTCAAATGAAACTTTTAGAAAAATATATTGATAAATAGATAGACTGAAAAGTTAATATGATAAAAACCTTTTATTTAGATGATGCTCTTATCTAAGTTGGGAGTTTTTATTATTCTAATTTCTTTTCAGTAACCTCTATTGTGAGCTTTGGCTTTGGTTTAGCAGTATTAATAGATAAATTCCCCTATAGGGACATCTATTCTCTGTGTCCCTTCAACTTGCTAGTTCTTTTTCATCCTTTAGCCAAAGGTATTAACGCTTATCTCTTATCTAAGTAAATTAGCCTTTAAGAAATAGCAGGCAAGAATCAGATGTTTTTACCCATTGATACTTGCTAACTTGATGTCAGCACAATTCATTTTAGGAGTTTATGGATGACATCAAGAATCACTTCGTCAATGAGCCTGACTGTGTGGGGAGCCTTGATATTGCTCTCTGTACTCTGGGGAGGTTCATTTTTCTTTGTAGAGGTTGCACTAGTTGACTTTCCGCCCCTTACTTTAGTGGCATTAAGGGTTGGCATTGCTGCTATGACCCTTTGGATCATCGTTTTTATCTTAGGGTTAAAGCCTCCTAAGGAGTTCAAGGTTTGGTTAGCGTTTCTAGGCATGGGTCTACTGAATAATGTGGTGCCTTTTGTTTTAATAGTATGGGGGCAAACTCAGTTAGCCTCTGGCTTAGCTTCTATCTTAAATGCGGCTACCCCTATTTTTGCTGTTGCCGTGGCAGGCTTTTTATTACCCGATGAGAAAGCAAGTCTGCTAAAAATTGTGGGTATTCTCATTGGCTTTATGGGGGTTGTCATCATGATAGGTTTGCCTGCGTTAGCTGGGGCGGGTGGTTTAGTTGCTCAATTAGCGATAGTACTCGCAACCGTATCTTATGCTTTTGCTGGGGTCTTTGGTCGACGCTTTAAGCAGATGGAAATTAACCCTATTATCACTGCAGCAGGGCAAGTGACAGGCTCTAGTTTAGTGCTCTTTCCTATTGCTCTTTTCTTCGACGGTCCTATTAATTTCGCACTTCCGCAAATGACGAGCTGGCTATCTGTTATTTCTTTAGCAGTATTTTCGACTGCGATCGCCTATGTGCTTTATTTTAGAATATTGGCAATTGCGGGGGCGACCAACCTCATGCTAGTAACCCTATTAATTCCTGTTTCTGCCATCTTATTGGGTTATTTTTTCTTAGATGAATCCTTTGAGGTCATACATTTTGTTGGCATGGGGTTAATTGCTTTAGGCTTATCTGCAATCGATGGCAGATTGTGGCGCTTCTTTTCTAGGTAGTCGCCGTTAAAGCTAAAGGTGTGATATGAATTTGAATCAGCAAATTAATCAATTAGATTGGCAGGAAATTTGCCATAGCTTGCAGGATAAAGGTTATGCCCTCGTTTCTAACTTTTTATCAGATAGCCAATGTCAGAGTTTGATTAAACGTTATGACAATGAAAGTGAGTATCGTAAAACCGTGGATATGAAGCGTTATCGCTTTGGTTTTGGCGAGTATAAATATTGGGATTATCCTTTACCCGATATGGTGAAAAACTTGCGTGAAGGGCTATATCCACATTTAGCGCCTGTGGCGAATGCTTGGATGCAATGCCTGAATCTTGAAACACGTTTTCCCCAGCATTTGCCAAGCTTAACGTCTCAATGCGAGGCGAACGGCCAGATGAAACCTACGCCCTTGATCTTAAAGTATCCGCAAACAGGCTTTAATACGCTGCATCAGGATTTATATGGTGAGGTCTATTTTCCCATTCAGGTGGCCATTGTGTTAAGCCAAAAGGATGAAGATTATCAAGGCGGCGAGTTTGTTATGACAAGACAGATACCAAGAGCCCAATCTCAAGCCATAGTGCTAACACCAGATCGGGGCGATATGATTATATTTACCACGAATTTTAAACCTGAGCAGGGAGTAAGAGGGTATTATAGGGTGAATATGAAGCATGGTATTAGTGAAGTGTTAAGTGGAGAACGATATGCCATGGGTATTATTTTCCATGATGCAGCGAGTTAAAAGTGAGCTAAAAATAGGCTAAAAGTAAGCTAAGAAAACATAGGTTAATTTGTTTAGAGGTGAAGGGTTAAGTAATGGATCTGTTTGATCAATTAGAAGAATGGCCAAGAGAATTACTGCCCCATGATGGCAGTGTTGAATACTATGGCAGCATAATGTCCTTGCCTCAGGCCGATCATTTCTTTGAAGCGCTATTTAATACAATTGAATGGAGAAATGATGAAGCGGTTATCTTCGGGAAGAAGATTATCACCAAACGTAAAGTCGCTTGGTATGGGGAAAGGCCCTTTACTTATACCTATTCAAATACCACCAAAACCGCTTTGCCCTGGACTAAAGAGTTGATTGAACTCAAAGCGATGGCAGAAGCCGAGAGTGGCGAAACCTATAATTCATGCCTGTTAAATCTTTATCACGACGGTAGTGAAGGCATGGCTTGGCACAGTGATGGCGAAAAGGATCTCAAAACCCATGGTGCTATTGCCTCGATTAGCTTAGGCGCTGAACGTAAATTTGCCTTTAAGCATAAAAACAGCAAAGAAGTGATCTCTCAAGTGTTAGATCATGGCAGCCTACTGGTGATGAAAGGGGTGACTCAAACCCACTGGTTACACAGGTTACCCCCTACAAAAATGCATCATGGACCTAGAGTCAATCTGACCTTTCGAACCATACAAACTTATGATTAGCACGTCTTTATTCATTGAAAAAAAGAGTTTAATAAAGAGATTTAATGAAAGAGAGCTTAATAAGAAGGGCAAAAACAAGCGCCTGTATCAATAGGCGCTTTTCGTTTGTGCTGGCTAACTCTGTTTAGTATCTCGGTAGATAACGCCTGAACTTGGTTAGTAAGAAGGGATAATCATCCGTGACATCAATCGCACAATACCAATGTTGGCCAATACTATTTTGCACATTCTGAAAGTCAAAAATCACCTTGGCAATTTTACGCTCGCCACAAATTTCAGTGAGAACTGTTACATTATTGAGCTGGGCAACTTCTCTATCTGAATGGCTATTAGCATGGTTATAGATAAGCTCATAGGCGCCCATATAGACTTCTAAATTGTACTTAAGGGTATAATTTAGCGCTCTATCCTGATCTGTATCGCCATTGTTTCCGGCAAGCGAGATCATGTCCGTAATCACTTTCTTGAGCTTTTTGTCATTAAAACCAGCGTGAATAGCATGGATTTTATTGACGATATCAAGGGGCCTTATTGTGTCTATTTTTAGAATTTTAACCTTAGGTATGGCCTCATGAGAGCCTAATTGATAAGCGCCTATGATATTTATTGGAGTCAAAGCTTCTGTATTACTGTCTCTTCGGCTTAAGCTCTTATCTTCATTAGGTTTAAGAGCACTGATGAGCGCATTTAATTGCTGAGCATTTGGCTCTAACAAGTACATTTTATCCCGATAAGCATTGATGATTGACCATTTCATCTCTCTGGCAATATAGCGGTTTTTAGGGTTCGAAAGGTGCTTATACAGACAATAAGCTCTGTCGTTTTGCCAGTTCTTCTTGTTAAGCGCATGGGGGATATCCTCAGGCATAAAAAGGGCGCTATCTTCGTGATCATCACTTGAAGCCAAGTTACGCTCGAACTCTTTTTCTAGCCCCAAATTATCAAACTCAGCCCGAATAAATCCGCCCACATAAATAAAATCTAATGCTGCAGGATTGGCTAACCCTAGCTGGCTAGCATTCATTTTGTTCATCATTTAATTTCTCCTTCTCAAGCGTTATCGCTACATATTTAGGCTTAATTCGTTGGAATGTAAGTCGTTAGGTTGCTGTGTAAGAAGGGATATAGGTCAGTCACATCTATGCTGGCGTAAAAGCTGGTTTTACGACCACTGATATTTTTTTGGTAGGTTAAAATGATATCAACTATTTTACGTCCCGGTGCCACATTAGAATGCTGTAAGGCGAGATTCTCTAAAAATTGATCGTCATCTGAGCTGTTGTCAGCATAACAGGAGCCTTGACTAGATGAGTGGCCAGACGAACTGCTAGAGGAATGATTAGCAGGCTGTCTAATGGCATAGATACTAGGGTAACGAAAGGCGGCAAAGTTTTTTGCGCGATCAAAGTCGCTTTCCCCTGTATTTGGTTGCTTGGTCAAGGCATCTAAAACATTGCTGATCGCAATAGTGGTTGTATTGCCCGCCTTGAGTTCATTTTGTAATTGCGCTGTGGTGAAGTGATAAAGGTGATGGCACATTACCATAGGCAATGGTTTGTCATTACTGAGCTGCTCTGGTGCTAATGGGCCTTTAATGCCAATGGCAACTGAGTAGGTTTCATCTGCTAGGTTACTGTCAGAATCAAAGGTAAGAGAGTCGATAAACTCATCAAGCTCATCATTGCTATTAGGTAATAGTACATACACATCTTGGCCACCGACGCTCAATATCCAACTTACTTGTTCTGCAATATAACGAAATGGGTGATGACCATTTTCTGTATAGGTAAAGATCTTATTAAAATCTCTTGGGTTCAAGCCCAGTGTTTGTGCGGCTGTATCGTACTCTTTCTCCAAACCACGGGATGGAAAGTGAGGTCTAAGTTTACCTGCCACATAAATATAACTTGGATTTTCCGGTTGGCTTTCTATTGCTGATAATTGAGCTGTAGTGCCGATTTCGCTGCCCATATTCGCAAGTGGGAGAGCCGTATTTTCTACTCTTTGGGCAGTAGGTGCTTCTTGGGCCTGTGTTTCTTCAATGTTTTTTTCTTGGACGTGAGCTTCTTGGGCAGAAGCAAGATGATTTGTCTGAGTGTCACTCATTCCATTTCTCCTAAGTTAGTTTCGCTAAAGATGACTGGCCTAACCCTAATTGAATATAAAAAGTGGGGAGCGGCAAAAATGATGCAAACTGCGGTATTTACCAGTGTGTTCATAAATGCTATTTGAGTGTCCGATTTTCGGCCGAATTCTTAAGTGTTTAAGCCCAGTAGCTAGATTTATTTAGCGCTAAATTAGCCAAGCTTTAATGGTTTAAGGAGGCGCTATGTGCGACTTATGGGCGAGCAAGTTTCATCGGCTTTTTAAGAAAGAGGCGGAATGGCCAACACATTATCCTGCCCGTTCTATTGGGGTTAGGTTACCCACGGATTTAAAACTTGGTATGGAAAAGTTAACAGGCTTAAACCTAAATCAAGTGCGGGTGCATTATGCGTCGCCGTTGCCCGCTTTAGTTCAGGCCCATGGCTATGCTCAAGGTAATCAAATTTATTTAGCGTTAGGACAAGAGCATCATTTGCCCCATGAATTAGGGCATGTGGTACAGCAAATGTGGGGCATGGTAGAAGCGACAACTGAGGTAAATGGGGTTGCTGTGAACGATGACCCTAAGCTTGAAGAGCATGCTACCAAGCTTGGCCAACTTGCTCTTAATGCTGGTGTGAATCATGGCAGGCATTCTCAAAGAAATAGACATGTCTCTTCATTGAAGACACTGCCCTAGTTCGAAGTGTCTATTTAGTTATTGGCTTTTAAAAGATAGGTTGTTATGAGAAGTAGAATCACCTCAGACAGAGTTCAATACCCTAATATTGCATCGATAAATCAGGTGCCTGATTACGCTAATGCAACGGATTTAACCCAAGAGTTCACTTGGTGTGCTGCCATGATACAAGCACGTTTAGCCGCGTATTTTAAAAGGCTAAAACAAGAGGAAGAGGGGAGCCGAAAAGGGGGGCTAGAATCAGATATTTATTTGCCAAAACCGCCTGTGTTTAACCTTACTAATCAGGCTCATAATGACGCTAACTCAGGTGTTGAAACAAGTCGTTCCTATGCTCAGTTTATTCATGAGTATCAATTAGATACGCAAGCAAGGCTGGCTCTAATATTGGCCCTAGCCAGTGATATTAAGCCTGATTTATATGATGCCTTGTTAATGCGTAATGAGGTGACGGGTTTGGCTTACTTTGAGTTTGGTGTTCAACTTTATAACGATAGGCCCTATGCAACAGGGGCGACCCTTGCTTTTATTTTATCTGGCGCAGAATTAGAAACATATTTTCATATTCAGGATTGGCTACAAGCCTTGGTACAAAAAGATAAGCATGCTTTATCTCAAAGACAGGTTTTAGAGATTAGCAGTTTAAATCAGGTACTCGCCTTAGATTTAGAGCAAGCGAATAATGTCATGCAGATGCCTATCAATCTGACTGATTCCGCCTTGTATCGATTTACGACTGGGCGTGCTTTTAGGCCTGAATCTAGTCATGATTTTCCGGCTCAATATCTTTCTACAGATCTTGAGTGGGAGCATCTGATTTTGCCTGAGGCCGTAATGAAACAGGTATCAGATATTCAATATCATATTTTTTATGGTGAACAACTGATGCAAGAGTGGGAGCTAGAAGGCAAGATTCGCCCAGGTTACCGCGCTTTATTTTATGGCCCACCAGGCACGGGTAAAACCTTAACAGCAAGTCTATTAGGTAGGGCAACTCAGCATGATGTCTACCGTATTGATCTGTCTTTAATGGTGTCTAAATATATAGGTGAAACCGAAAAGAACTTATCCAAAGTCTTTAATATGGCAGAAGATAAAAAGTGGATCCTGTTGTTTGATGAAGCCGATGCCTTATTTGGAAAACGTAATCGTGCCATGAGTGCTAACGATCAGTTTGCGAATCAAAATGTGGCCTATTTGCTACAACGAATAGAGGCATTTAATGGTGTGGCTATCTTGGCGACTAACCTTAAAGATAATCTTGATGAGGCCTTTTTAAGGCGTTTTGAATCCATCATATATTTTCCACTGCCAGGCCCTGAAGAACGCTTGAGCTTATGGCAAAAAGGTTTCTCTGCTAAAGCCAAATTAGAAGATAAAATCGACCTGTCTTGGCTCGCGCACAAGTATCCACTTTCTGGGGCGAGTATTATGAATGTGGTGCGTTATGCCTCAATGCAGTCTATTCGAAGAGCGCATATTAAGCCTCAGCTTGGAAAGCCTTCTCAGTTAGCAACTGAGGCTGAACCCGTTTTTGACATAAAGCTGATGGATTTAGAAACTGGTATAGGTAAGGAATTAGAAGCCAGTGGTGACTCTCGCATTTTATCTAAAGGCAGAAGCCCTTTTTAATGAGTCCTGTTTAACTCTATAAAAGTTAATTCTGGAGCAGCTTAACGCTATAAAGCTTAGCTCTAAAAGAGTTTGGCTTTATAGCGGTCTTAAACTAAAACAGTTTACAGTCTGATGCTTTCATTTCATGATGGAATCACTTAACGCTAGAGATTTAAGAGAGCATGAAACAAGCTGAATTAAGCAGTGCCAAAGAGTATGAGGATCAAGGCTATTTTATTTTGCGAAATTTCTTTAATTCGCAGGAAATCGCTCATTTAACCGCTTTGGTTGATCCTATTTTTTTACAGTGGCGTGATGGCAAAGAAGCACTCATATTCGAACACAAATTATTGAATATGCACTCTCTTACTCATGCTGGATATTTTGAGCAATCACAGACTCAACGCCTCGCACTTTTCAATGCGATTTTACCTACTAAGCTCACCCAGTATTTGGATGCTTTGTTTGGTGAAGGTTTGTATTTTCATAATACTCAGCTCTTCTTTAATCCCACAAACAAAGCGCATTTACCTTATTGGCATAGAGATATGCAGTACAGCCCTATTGCCGATGAGCTGCAAGCAAGCGAGCTGCTCAATATGTTAAGCCTGCATGTACGTATTCCTTTGTTAGATGAAACTGGGGTAGAGCTTATCCCAGGATCTCATAAACGTTGGGACACAGAATTAGAGCGTAAGGTGAGATTCGAGTTAGACGAGCATGAGAACAGTGAAACCCTAGCCGATTCAAAGTTGATCGCGCTCTCAGCTGGAGATCTGCTTATTTTCAATGCTCAAATGCTACATAGGGGGAATTACGCCCTTAATCATGAGCGAAAAGCCTTAGATCTTTGTATTGGTAAACCTCACCCTTTATCGATCGAATTTTTAGATAAAAGTGTGTTGCCAACGAGCCAAGAACTAGCCCAATTAGATAATCCATCTTGGTTTCAAGCGGCTTATCAATTGGGAAAAGCCTAGTTGCTGCGAATTTAATTTCTCTGATTAGCCTTAATTCAAAGCTAGATCAATTATTTAAGTGGTTTCTAATGTTTGTGATGATTTACAATATCCGTTTTGCTCAGCGGAACCTTAAATGAAAAGTTTGGCGCTAACACTTTCTTTATTAGGTGCAAATGCTTCTTTATTTGCACATGACCTTATACAAGTGGTGACGGAGGATTTGAGACCGTTTAACTATTTAGAGAATGGGGAAATTGTCGGATCAAGCACAGCTTTGGTTCGTAAAGTGTTGCAAGAAGCAAAGGTAGAGGCCAAGTTTCAGCTTCATCCTTGGGCTAGATCCTATGCAATGGCACAAAGGGATGAAAATACCCTGATTTATACCATCAATAGAACGCCTGCTAGAGAAGCAAAATTTAAATGGATTGGGCTATTAGGAGCGGAAGAGAATGATACTTTTTTCTTTAAGCTTGCTGCAAACAATCAGATTCAAGTCCAGACTTTAGAGCAGGCAAAGCAGTACTCTATAGGTGTCAGTTTGCATGATGTAAACCATGAAATTCTAAAGTCTGAAGGCTTTAATCGTATTCATGCTGTCTCTCAGTTTAATCAAAGTGTGCAAATGTTGTTACGAGATAGGATTGATTTAATTGTTGGCTCTTATCCTGTCTTGTTAGAAGCCTGTAACCATCTAAATATTTCTATTGATGAGATAGAAGCCGTGACATCTTTTAGAGCTTCTAGGCCTTATATGGCCATGAGCAAGTCTACTTCAGAGAAAATGGCGAACCGTTTAAAGGCCTCCTATCAAAAGCTTGTCTCTATGGGAGAGATACCAGACTTTGAGGCCCAAATAACAGCAGTAGAGTAAACAGCTTAAAAGCTAGTTTGATAAATTCCTTTGTACTGGGTCATCGCTTAAGTATTCCACGAACTCCACTTCAAACCCTGCAGGGTCGATAAAGTAAACGTTTTTACGATAAAGGTCCTGCGCACCATTTTTGGCAATCTCATAGCCAGCAGCAAGCAACCTGTTAATGACTGCATCTAAGTTATTGGTGACATAGGCAAAATGCGCCAAGCCAACTTGATGGCCATCTAGGTCTCTATTCTCACCTTCCCCATGATCACTTAAGGCTATGTATTGGTAATCATCGCCAAAATGTAACCAGTTTCTGGGTTTACCGTTCCATTCTCCCTTGCCTTCATCACGTATCTTCCAGTGAGGAAAAACGGCCTGATAAAAATTTAGCATGGCAGGGATATCACTTACTACGAGGTTGATATGTTCAAGTTGTATCATAATGTCTTCCTTACAAAAGGGCTGATTGCTTTGAATGACATAAGGTTAAATCCTCAAGTTAACTTGAGGTAAAGTGTTATTTTATTCGTTATAAGAATAGTCACTATTGGATCAATCAATAGTTTTGAATGCTCGAAATCATACTGAGAGGATAATTCGAGACGATAGCTAGAGGAGATCGTTGTAGGAAGTAACGAGAAAAGGAGCGAATAGATTAGTACAGAATAGAAAAAAGCATATAGGCGAGACATCAGCAAACCTTGTGCATAAGGTTTGCTGACAGACTAGTTAGCTCTTAACGCTGTGAAGGGGCTTTATACTCTAGGTACTTATGCTGGGTCGCAATATGGTCTGCTATGTGTTTTGCATCATGCCAAACACCCCAGATAAAGGTCGAGCCGCGGCGAGATAACCAAGGCAAGCCGACAAAATATACGCCTGGCTCAGATGATACACCGCGTTGGTGTTGCGGTTTACCTTTGTCATCCAGTGCATCTACTTGCAACCAGCTATAGTCAGTGGCAAAACCCGTTGCCCAGATGATAGAAGTAACACCTGCTTCAGCTAGATCTAGCTCAAGCACTGGGTTAGTCACACAGTCTGGCTCTGGGAAGGTAAAACGCGCTTCTGGCTCTTCCGGTAAATCTAGGCCGTTTTGCTTAATATACTCATCAGCTGCATCTAATAGGGCCAAATAGTTCTCATCACCTTTTGCTAGATTAGTCGCTAGGTCGTTTTGAAAACTTACTTTATCACCATCAAAAGCTTTGGTTAGACCAACCAGTGTCATGCCTTTATGAGCCAAACCTCTAAAGTCCACAGTATGGCCACCATTTGCACCACTTACAGCAATAGTGACATGCTCGGTACCAGGCTTCATTGCGGCTGCATCCCATTCACCCAGTACACCTAACCACCAGCAGAAATCGCGGTTACGATAAGCGCGAGGCGGACGGTCATGGGCGCCGACAGAAAGGTAAACCTTCTTACCTGAATTTTGTAGTTCGTCGGCAATCTGTACACCAGAAGAACCAGCTCCTACGACTAAAACTGCGCCTTCAGGAAGTTGCTTAGGGTTACGATATTGAGCTGAATGAATCTGCTCTATCTTATCGGTTTTAGGCGCAATAGGTGGAATAACGGGTTTCTGAAATGGACCAGTCGCCGACACAATACGGTTCGCTTCAATCACACCGTCAGAGGTTTCAACTGTAAAGCCTGGGCGGTTTGTATTACGGGTTGCCTTGGTAACTTCAATGCCAGTACGAATTGGTGCTTTGAATTTTTTAGCATAATCTACAAAGTAATCAGCAACACGCTCTTTAGGCGCAAATGCATCTTGATCAAGGTCTTCAAACTCTAACCCAGGAAACCTATCATGCCATGCTGGACCATTGGCAACTAACGAGTCCCAACGCATAGTACGCCAGCATTCGGCGATGCGGTTACGCTCAAGTACAAGATGAGGAATATTTAACTTTGTAAGATGTTCGCTGGTGGCTATACCGGCCTGACCGGCACCAATAATAAGCGTATCAATTTTTTCAACTGCCATTTCAGTATCCTTTTTTATTCTTCTGCAGCCGTATGGCTGAGTGGTTAGATCAAACTGTTCCACAATGGGTGGGTCAGTAGAGCCGGATTTGTCTTCAGAATATTTGCTTAGGAGTCCTAGATTATGGGAGTGATATATTTGGTTATTTGTCCTGATGCTTTTTACTGCGTCTAACCAAGTTTTCTGCCGATAACCTGCTCCTCCTATGCCTAAATAGGTTATGAGGAAACACCTTATTGGTAAAACATTATTAACTTTATAAAAGCATCAAAAAAACTGATGCAGGATGACAAAATTAACACCTAAGTCCCATAGACAAGCGGGAAAGGCTTTATTATTTTGAGATGCTTAAAAAGGGTTATTAGAGGGAAAGTTATGTCGTTAGTACTTGCATTTGATGTGTATGGCACCTTAATCAATACTCAAGGATTGGTCCCAGAACTGGAAGCCATTGTAGGGAGCAAGGCCGAAGCATTTTCCCAAAGATGGCGAGAAAAGCAGCTAGAATATGCTTTTAGACGAGGCTTGATGCAGTCTTACCAAGACTTCTCTGTTTGTACCAAAGACGCGCTGGAATATACCTGCCTTGAGATGGAAACGCCCTTAACCCAGTTACAAAAAAACGAACTGCTTCAAGCCTATGCAAGCTTGCCTGCTTTTGATGATGTAAAACCTGCCTTGGCGCAACTTAAAGAAGCTGGCGTACAATTGTATGCTTTCTCGAATGGCACTAAAGCGGCTGTTACTCGGTTACTAGAGCATGCGGGTATTCATGATTATTTTATTGATATTGTCAGTGTTGAAGAGCTTCAAACCTTTAAGCCTAATCCCAGTGTCTACCAGCTTTTCTTAGATAAAACAGGCGCAGAAAAAACCAATACTTGGCTGATCTCAAGTAATAGCTTTGATCTTATTGGGGCACTTTCTTTTGGCTTTAATGCCGCTTGGGTAAAGCGATCAGATAAGGCCATATTTGACCCTTGGGGAATGACGCCAAGCTTGACCGTAAGTGAGTTGGGAGAATTAGCTGAATTTGTTGTTAGCAAATAAGCCTCTTTTGGGGGCTTTTATCCTCAGCTAAACTTGCTTTAAATCTGTTATATTCTGCTAATAACGGATTAACCTTGAAGTAAATTATGATGCATGACTCCTTAACAAGCCCTTTTTATATTGAACATGGCGTTCGACTGGTTGAAAGCTATAAACGTCTAACAGGCAATGATTTACTTACCTATAACGGCATGAATAGAGATGCTTCATTAAGTATTATCGAGCAATTAGATAATGCGCCTTTTGTACTACTATCCCATGGTTTAGGCGACGACCCTATTTTCAATTTTGGTAATAAAAGCGCACTCGAATTATTTGAAATAGACTGGCAGGGTCTGACTAAAATGCCTTCTCGCTTATCTGCTGAAACCATTAATCAGGCAGATAGGGAATATCTTTTAGAGACAGTGACTCGTCAAGGCTATATTGACGATTATTCTGGTGTGCGTATTTCAGCGAAAGGCAAACGCTTTATGATAAAACAGGCTATTGTATGGAATATCATAGATGCGAAGGGCGACTATTTTGGCCAAGCTGCCATCTTTTCACACTGGGACTTTTTATAACTAGCCCTTCTTATTCAAAGCGCTTTTCAACGAGGGCTTTTCTTACTTAATTTAGCGCGCATACTGCTATGAAAATGAAGGGACAGGAAAATAAGGTGTTAGAAACAATGAAAGGATTAGGTCACGTTTCTCTTATGAGCTTGGTATTGATGTCAGTTGCCTGTTCATCCAATAGTAGTGTGCCTCAAGCCTGGATGAGTCTAAAAGAAAGGCGTCAGCTTAATGATATTGTTGCTAACCATGAATTCTACTCAGGTTGCGTGACAGAAGAGATTACAGATCTTAAAGCCGAGTTTTGTGACTCCCAAAATCAATGCAGTCAATCACATAGTGATAACAAGGTAAATGAACAGGATTTCACAGATCAGCTAGACTATCAGACATGGCTCAAGATTTATAAAGCCTGTATTGCTAATACACTTTAGTGAGGAGTCAAAGGTATGAAGAATTATAAAATGGACTTAGATAAGGTGAAAAATGCACTGCTTTGGATTCAATCCATTTTAGAGCGAGCTGACGTGCCTTATCAGATTGTGGGCGGTCTAGCGGCATACATTTATGGTGCGCAAAGGCCGATAGCAGATATTGACCTTTATATTCCTAAAGAAGATGTGGCTAAGCTAGAGCAAGAGCTTGCACCTTATATTTCAAAGCCTCTAACCCATTATCTTGAAGGCGAATGGGATCTAGAGTATCTGCAACTGATTTATCAGGATCAGAAAATTGAGATCGGTCTAGTGCCTGGGGTGAAGATAAGGAATAAAGATGGTGATTGGGTCAATCAAAATATCGACTTCACCACCTCTGTGATGTCAGAGTTTGAGGGGGTGAGAGTACCTCTAATGCCTAAAACACAACTTATTCAGTACAAAACTTTGTTAGCAAGAGATGTCGACCTTTTCGATATTCAGGCGATAGATTAGGGAAGCTGCGAATAAGTCTCCTCTTCTCAGTCTGCTCTTTTAGGTATATGGGGGAAAGTATCAAACAAGGTATTATTTTTTCTGAAATGATGAATAGGTATTATTTAAAGACCCGTAGGGCGTGGTCTAAAAGCCCTATCTTTATGTTGAGAACCTTATCAATAGAATAACTATTAAGTTGCGCTCCTCGTCATAAATTTAGAGGCTTTTATCCACACGCTGAGGCGGGAGAACTTATCCGCAGCTTCCCAAGGAGACCTGCCATGAAATACACTCTCTATTGTCATAGGATTTTTTGTTTCAATTTTGAGCAAAGTATCGCTTTTTACGCGGACACTTTAGGACTTCCTTTAAAGAGTGTGAATGATGAATTTGGTTGGGCTGAGTTTTCATTGCCCGGGGGCACGTTAGCGATTGAGCAACAAGATCCAAATGATGAAGAAGCTCACACCTTAGTGGGCCGATTTTTAGGTATCAGTTTACAGGTGGATAATTTGGATGAGGTTTATGCTGAACTAATTTCGAGAGGCGTAAACTTTCAAGGGCCACCGGAAAAACAAGAATGGGGAGCGAGCCTTGCTCATTTTAAAGACCCTGATGGTAATGTCTTGACCTTATTGGGCTAAGGTTCTGTGTAAGGTATTAGAGCGAGTGAGCACACATCAAGCGTCAGTATGAGCTCATCAAAAACGGGCTCTAAAATGCCATTCATCTTCTTTAATATCATTTCGAATATTTTGGCGAATGCCGCACTCTATCTCATCAGAATCTAGATCATAAAGACCGCATAGTTTAAACGCTTTACGAAAACTCACTTCTTGCCCTAGGTACTCGTATACAACTCGGGTGCAGCAGGGCATACGCTCCCCACTACCAGACACGCCTAATCTAAGACCCGTTAGGCAATCGATACGATTCTTAAACGAAGGGAAGAGTATGGTTTGTGTGATTTCATATTCAGTCAGGGTTTCAAAATCCATCATAAAGATACGGTCAGATAAATATTGCACCATGCCCTTATATTTACCATGAAACACATGGCGCCTACCTTTCTTTTGAATGCGCTCCGTACGCTGAAAATAGGTTTTACCAGCATGCTTCTCAAGACAAACTAGGGTTCTTAAAATCTTGCCCGGATAAGCCATAGAAAGGTAATACTCAAAATAATAACCTAGGTATTTATCTAAACCTTTTTGCCCCATTTGCATGACTCTTTGTTGATACATGAGAGCAGGGTCAGAAGTCGGGGCTGCTGGTGCATTAAAAGGTTCTGGCTTGACTTGAACAAGGCGTTGAAACTGCTGATGAGGTAATTTTATCTCTTCAACTTCGACGCCAAAGAAATCACAAAAGCGTCGTAGCGTATTGGTTGATGGAAAGGTTGTGCCATTGAGGTAACGATTAAATTGGGCACGATTAATTTCAAGCCGACGACACACTTCAGAAATAGACTTATAGAAGCTGCAAAGTAATTTGAGATTGGCTTGAAAATCTTTATTCATATCATCTACCCAGAAAGTGCTTAGATTGAAGTTATGGTGCTACTTGGTGCTAATTTAGCATCAAGTAGCATCAAAATGATACAGGTTACAAACTACCTAAAGGTATAGCGCTCACGTTACATTAACTCTGCTTGCTTGAAATACAGCGTTTTGCTTTGTCCTGATCGCCATCAGGGCGAGGCTTTTTTTGCTAGTTCGGTATCTTGAATGAAAGGGTTAACAGAGATGACAATGCGTTTAGAGTATGACTTGTTGGGTCAACTGGAAGTGCCAGCTGATGCTTATTATGGAATTCAAACCTTAAGAGCGGCGCAAAACTTCTCTGTTACAGGTGTTCCTATCTCACACTTTCCTGACTTAATTGTGGCGCTCGCCATGGTGAAAGCCGCCTCAGCAAGAACCAATCAAGCTTTAAACCTCATTTCAGAAAAGAAAGCAGAAGCTATAGTGGGCGCCTGTGAAGAGCTCATCATAGGGAATTATCACGACCAATTCATTGTGGATGTGATTCAAGGTGGCGCTGGCACCTCTACCAACATGAACGTCAATGAAGTCATTGCCAATATTGGCCTAGAGTTGATGGGACACCATAAAGGAGAGTATCAGTACCTTCACCCAAATGATGATGTGAACTGCTGCCAATCCACCAATGATGCTTACCCAACAGCCGCTTGCTTAGGCATTCAATATGCGGCAGAAAACTTTATCCCTAGCTTAAGCTCTCTAAAAGCGGCGTTAGAAGATAAAGGCCGTGAGTTTTCTCATATCTTAAAAATGGGCCGTACTCAGTTACAAGATGCAGTACCTATGACACTTGGCCAAGAGTTTGATGCGTTTGCTGTTAACCTAGGTGAAGACATAGACAGAATTCATGAAGCCTGCGCGCTTTTATGTGAAGTGAACCTAGGCGGAACCGCAATAGGTACAGGTATCAATACACCAGCAGGTTATGCCAAGCTTGCGGTGGCAAATCTTGCCGAATTATCTGCTAAACCTTTTGTCCCAGCTTCGAACTTAGTTGAAGCAACGTCTGATATGGGGGCTTTTGTTTTCTTCTCCGGCATATTAAAGCGCCTTGCAATCAAGCTAAGTAAGATGAGTAATGACCTTAGATTGCTCTCAAGTGGTCCAAGAACTGGCTTAGGTGAGATCCAATTGCCTGCCATGCAACCTGGTTCTTCCATTATGCCGGGTAAAGTAAACCCTGTGATTCCAGAAGCGATGAACCAAACCGCTTATCAGGTGATGGCATCGGACATGGCCGTTTCATTGGCCGCAGAAGCGGGGCAGTTGCAGCTTAATGCGATGGAACCCATGATTATCTACAATCTGCTTAACTCGCTTAAGATGCTAACTCAAGCCTGTGAAATGATGGAAAATCGCTGTATTAAAGGTATCAAGGCTAACGAAGAAGCCTGTGCCGCCCATGTGGATAATAGTATCGGTATCATCACTGCACTTGTGCCTCATATCGGTTATGCCAATGCGTCTCGTATCGCTAATACGGCTTTGCATACGGGTAATACAGTGAAAGCCTTGATCATAGAAGAAGCCCTATTAACTGAAGACGAAGTAAATCAGTTATTAAGCCCAGAAAACATGGTTGCTCCCGCCCTTAGCGCCTAGTCAAAAAACTCTTCTTCCTTGCTCGCAACGGTGAGCAAGGAAAGATGAAATTTCATTATACGATTTCTATTTTACTTGTTTCCCCATTACCTGCTTGTTACTTTTTATTTATTATCAAAGGGTTAGCTCTTTCAATTGAAAGGCTACTGAGAAAAAACTGCTGAAAAAGCACTAAGGATGAGAAGAAGGAAGGAGCCTAAATGATTGTATTGCGTGAAATGCAGCTAGAGGATTATGAGGCTGTAATCAAACTCTGGCAGCAAACCGAGAGCATGTCATTACGGGATTGTGATTCGAAAGAAAGTATTGGTTATTACCTAGAACGAAACGCTGGCTTGAGTTTTGTCGCTCTAGACCAAGCTGATATGAATCAAACTAAGTTAATTGGTGCTATACTTGTTGGAACTGATGGCCGTCGAGGTTACCTGCAACATCTTGCTGTCTCTCAAGGATATCGAGGTCAAAAAATTGGTTATCAGCTGGTGGAAAAATCTATCGGCGCGCTCGCTGAAATCGGCATACCTAAAACTCACTTGTTTGTGTATCAAGACAACATCAAAGCCCAAGCTTTTTATGAAAAGTTGGGCTGGTTTTCACGAGACGAAATCCGCATGTATTCCTTTAATGCTTCAAACAATGAGAATGTTTAGTTTCTGCCTGTTGGTTTGCAAGTAAGCTTTTTTTTAGGAATGTAAACTCTGCATCGCTGTTCATTCCAAGGGGCTGCTACAGTAAAATAGGCACTACTACCTTCGACTGATTGTTCACCAATATATATAGAAGGAAAATCTTTCTCTAAATCCAAGTCAATACCTTCAATTTTGCAATACTTTATTTCCTCTTTTGTCGCAAAGATTTTGATATAAAAGCAAGGGCTGTTTTTGGTCATATAAGCTGCAAAACTTTCTTCTTTAGTTGATTGATCAAAATTAGATTGATAAAAAATGAAATTTTCAATCCCAGTTGGCATTACAGCTGAACTATTTAGAAGAATGAAACTTATTAATAATGTACGTATCACTTTAAAGCTGCCTCTCTTTTCTTTCTACGATTTAAATCGACACCAAACGATTTCCATAAATCAGTGTTAGATATCACTTCATTCAAATTAGAAGTTTCTCCTTTTAGCCCTTCAACCTGATCTTTATACACTGCAGGCACTATGACTTTTCGGGTATTACCTCTTTTATCTTTGGTACCTGTGTAATCGCCTCGGTAAGTTAAATCGATTAACACATCCTTTACATTCTGAGGCAAAGCACCCCAATCTATCTTGTTATCATTTAGGTAGTCTCTACAAACATCTGGTTTGGTACTTAAACGTTTGGCTTCACCTTCATAATAATCATAAATAGCAAGGAAAAGATAATACTGCTGCTTACGGGTAAGGGTGATTTTAGATTTATCTTTAATACTGTCTTTAAAGTCTTTTACGTACTTAATCAGCGCCTTATCATTCTCTTGTGCTTTTTCAATATGGGCAGTTTTAGCTTCGTCTTTTAAACCTTCTCCTGATTTATTGTGGGCTCCTTTCATCCCCACTGAATCTTTCAAAAACGTGATAAGTTCAGGTGCAACTGGTCTACAATGTTCAGCAACTTTATCAAAGTAGCCTTGAACTTCTTTAGCCGACCTAGAACCGACATCTAAGCCTCTACCTATGGTTATACCTGATGCGCTAGCGACAACTTCTGAGGTTGAGGCCTTACCTCGAACGGGTAGATGAACAAGGCGGCTAAAGTTCACACTGGACTCAATATCATCCCCTTCCACATCAAAGGTCAATTGTCCCTTTGGTACGATCAGCCATTTTTTGTCCATTTCATCATCTAGGATGCTGTCATCAGGTTTGTCTGTGATGGTTTTTATCTTTTCATTTTCTGTCTTCTTAGCCCAGTCTGATGGTTGGATGTCGGCTTTAGCTAAGGGGATCTCGATGACTTTTTTATGGCTATATTTAGCATCAAAAGGTCTGAGGGTTTTCAGTGGTTTAACCAAGTTGCTAAGGGCTTGAGAAATGTCTTTATACCATTCAGTTTTAGTGTCTGTGGTTGCGGACAATAGCACTTGTCGAGTAATGGCCAAGCTGACTTTACCTGTAAGTATTCCCATTAGGTTTGAGACACTATTGAGAGTGGCGTCTTCGGTAGTTTTGATCGAGAGGTACACAGCTAAGTCGATAAGCTTTTCTGGTGTCATGGCCTTAACAAAGCGCTGGCAACTGGTTGCCAGTATATTACGACTTTGTTGATCGTTAATGATGAGAATCTGCTTTTCCATGGCTTTTGATTCTGCTTTCAGTCTGATCTCTTCCCTAGGCTTCCAACCTGCTAATGCTGATTCCAGTGTATCAATGTCACCATCGATAACCGCAGTGCAAAGGGCGTCTTGGATTGGACTGAGAGCCGTTTCGTCTAAGTCTGCTGTATCTTGAGGGAGAAACTCTTTAAGGGCGTCAGTGACATCACTTGCTGCGTTTTTGGCTTTATCTATCGTATTGCCGTAAAAGCTGAGCATATCCACATCCTCAAGTGTGTTGCTAAGCTCAGCAAGGTAATCATTTAGTTGCTGATTGGAGGTCTCTGTAATTGCACTGATTTCGATGTCTTTTAATTTCTCTAGCGTGTAATCAGCGACTTTGTTAATGGTATTATCAAGTGCTGTTTCTAATTTGGCATAAAGGCTATCCAGCTCTGCTTGGTTATCGACGGGTCCTCCAAAACTTATGCTGGCTTTGGCGTTAGGACAGTCTTCCACACAGGCCCAACCCATAGGGTTTAGCGCCCCTTTTAAAACCTTTTTATCTGGATCATCAAACTCAATTTTATAGGGGACATCGCCGACAGGTGTCTTTTCTTTATCATCATAAACCACTTCTAAAATGATAGGCGCAGGTGGCTGGCCAAAAGACGCCGGTACTTTAGGTTTACTGGTTTCTGGCTCAGGGTCTTTTACCACAGGTTCTGGGGCCTTTTCTTCCATAGGGGCTGGCGGATGTAAGTTACCATTTGATTGTGCTGATTGAGCGCTAAAAGAGGCGCCACTGCCTTTGGCGTCGAACCTCGCATTAAGGCGTCTGATAAGATCTTGGTTGGCTTGCGAGATTGCCAGAGGATTGACTTCAATGTCTCCTTTAATAAAGCAAAAAAGGGGGAGGTTTGGTGTGTCCGCTAAGGCGACCATGTCACCGTCAGCCAGTTTTTGTTTTACCTGTTCTGGGGAAAGGTTTGTCGGTGTGATAGCTTGCCAATTCTCTTCATTAAAAGAGGAAAAGTCTGCTTCTATTCTATTTGCATCATTTAGCAGGACTGAGTCAGTCGGGGTAATTCTATGGTACATCTTGGTCGCATCCTTGCGATTAAAAACGCGCATTAAACCTGAATAAAAGCAGTATGTTAATTCAATTTTTGTAAAGAAAATGCAGATTACTTGTCTGTTATGAGGATAATCCGCTACTCTCTTGTGTCTGGTGGAATGCGGATTAACTCAACTAATGCAAGGAGTGGCGATAATGTTATCAACGAAAAGACTGGTATTAAGTAAGCCTTCTATTGCGGATTTTGCTTTGTTTAGTGAAATACTTACCTGCCCACAACAAACACGATTCCTGCATAACGAATCTCCTTATAACTTGGTGCAAAGGGAAAACTACCTAAGAAATCGCATCAATCATTGGGAAGAGCATGGTTTTGGTACCTTTGTGATTTCATTAAAAGATGAAGGTTATGAAGACGCGTTAGCGCAAGTTTCTGATGAAGATGCAGAGTTAGAAATGCTTGTTCAAGCGGGTACTAAACTGGGTTTTATCGGAGTGGAATATACGCCCGTTGGTAGCGCGGTGGATATCCGTTTTGCTCTAACGAAGGAGCATGAGGGCTTTGGTTATACCAGTGAAGCAGCCAGCGAAATACTAGACTTTATCGCCAAAAACACCCCTCACAGGCAAATCTACGGCGTTGCTATGCCTGAGAATCAAGCCTCTAAAGCTGTATTGGTAAAATTAGGTATGACACCTGCGTTAGATGTAAAGCTCTATGAGGCGGATGACTTAGATTGTTTTAGTTTGGTACTTAACTTACATCAGTGAGACGATTTTCTGATACGGCCAGCCAATAAGAATGGCAAGAAAAAATAAAGGCCAAATAAAGAGCTACTTGATTTGCTCTTTACTTGGCCAACCTAAATACAGGCTTTGCCTAAAAAAGCTTGCTCTGCAATATACTTTGTAACAACTTCTTAATAGACTCTTGGGCTCGTAACATAGGAAGAGCAAACAATGTCTAGTCAAGTTGCTAGTGAGAATGTGCAAGTATCTGTTTTCACAGTTTTTTTAAGTTTCTTAAAATTAGGGTTAACTTCTTTTGGAGGCCCAGCTGCCCATATCGGCTATTTCCGTAAAACCTTTGTGGAAGAAAAAGCTTGGGTTAGCGAAAGTCAATTTGGTCAATTACTTGCTATCTGCCAGTTTTTACCTGGCCCTGCTAGCAGCCAATTAGGTTTTGCAATTGGTTTATTAAAAGCCGGTTGGCTGGGCGCGATTGCAGCCTTTTTAGCCTTCACTTTACCCTCTGTCGCTATTTTAATTGGCTTTGCCAGCGCATTGCCTTTGTTATCCAATACCTATGGTGAAGCCTTAATTCATGGCCTTAAATTGGTTGCCTGTATTGTGGTGGCTGATGCTGTGATAGGCATGGGTAAAAAGCTTTGCCCTGATAAGCAAAGGGCAAGTATCGCCATACTTGCAGCGAGTGCTGTCTTATTAAGTGGCTTTGCTTGGGCGCAAATTCTTGTGGTCCTACTTGCAGGTGTTGCCGGTTTGTTCTTATGTCGTAGTGTCAATCTAGAAGCTCACTCTCAACTGCAAGTACCTTATGGTAAGCGCTTAGGATTAAGTCTATTAACCGTGTTTTTTGCACTGTTAGCCTTTTTCATCCTAGTGCCAGCAGAAGGGCTTATGGCCATAGCGCAAGCCTTTTATCAGGCGGGTGCTTTGGTGTTTGGTGGTGGCCATGTGGTACTACCCTTGATTGAAGAATCAGTAGTGGGCACAGGTTGGGTAACTAACGAAAACTTCTTAGCAGGTTACGGTGCTTCACAAGCGATTCCTGGGCCTATGTTCGCCTTTGCCGCTTATTTAGGTGCTTTGATTCCCACTGAGTTTGGTTATCTAGCGGGTGCGTTTAGTGCACTGATCTTTATGTTTTTACCTGGCTTTCTATTACTTGCAGGTGTTTTGCCTCTTTGGCAAAGCATTAGTCATAAGGCAAACCTTGCCTATGTGATTGCAGGTATTAACGCTGCTGTAGTGGGCATTTTGGCAGCGGCTCTTTACGACCCTATTTTTACTTCGGCGATTAGTTCTAATTTGGATTTTGTTATTGTGATTCTAGGTTATGGCTTACTGACTTTTTGGAAGAAATCTCCTTTGTTTATTGTGGCTTGGTGTGTGTTTGCTAGCATGATGAGTGTGATTTAACTTTTTTAGAAAGAGTGAAATTACTAAACAAGAATTGGATGGTTTCATGTTAGCGTATGCTTAATGATTAAGGCTGACTTACCCACTTTTGGGTGTCAGTCTTAATTCGCTTTAAGTAAGAGGGTAGGTGATTCTATGTCTAAGCTAACTGAATCAAAGATGGCGCAAGCCGTTAAAGACCGTGATACAAGTTATGATGGAAAATTTGTTTATGGAGTCGTGACCACAGGTATTTTTTGCCAGCCTTCTTGCCCATCGCGTCAGGCGAAAGCCGAAAATATCCGCTACTTTTCCTCAAAAGAACTCGCCTTACTAGCAGGCTTTCGTGCTTGTAAACGCTGCCTTGCCAACGAAGATATGACGGAACTCAAACAGCTTGTGGAGGTGGCACGTTATATTCAAAATCACTTGGAAGAAAGCCTTTCTCTAGAGCAACTGGCCCTGGTAGTTGGGCTCTCAGCGTCTTGGTTACAACGTCGTTTTAAATTAGCATTTGGAGTAACCCCCAAAGCCTATCAAGATGCCTTACGTATGGGACAGTTCAAGCAATCCTTACAAGCTGGAGAGCCGATAACCGATGCTATTTTTGCTTCAGGTTATAGCTCTATTAGTCGCGTATACGGGCAAGCATCAAGACACCTTGGTATGAGTCCAAAAGCCTATCGAGCGGGTGGGAAAGGGGAGTATATCTCTTATGGTTTTGCGTCCACGTCTTTAGGATTAATTGCCATGGCCGCTACGCAAAAAGGGGTTTGTTTCGCGCAATTTGGTGAAGATGAAAAAAGCTTGATTGAGCAAATGCAGGTGGAGTTTCCTAAGGCAGAATTAACCCCAAGTGATGCTCAAGATTCGATCGAATTATCTAACTGGATAGAGGCGCTTAATCAGCACATTAGCCAAGGTGCCCCCAGACCTGATTTGCCTTTAGATATAAGAGGTACAGCCTTTCAGATGCGAGTGTGGCAGTTCCTTCTAAGTATTAAAGAAGGGGATGTACTGAGTTATTCAGAAGTGGCACAAGGGATAGACAAACCCAGAGCGTTTCGCGCAGTAGCGACAGCCTGCGGCAAAAACTCTATAGGTGTTTTGATTCCCTGTCACCGAGTATTAAGAGGCGATGGTAGCTTGGGTGGCTATCGCTGGGGATTAGAGCGAAAACGTACTCTTCTGGATGCAGAGAGGCGGGTAGTGTCAGTATCTGAATAACAAACTGGCATCACGAGTAAATCAATTAAAAAAGGACATGCAACAAATGGAAAAACAAGACATAAAGTCGGCAAATCTCATGAGTCTGAATTCGATCAGGCAAGATGAGCAAACAGGCTGTGGTATCGCAAGCGTAGCGAACACTTTGGGCCTGAGTTATCAGGAAGTAAAAGCCCAAGCGAATCAGCTAGGCATCTTCGCAGATGATACAAAACTCTTTTCAGACACTGGCTATGTTCGTACATTGTTGGCTCAATATAAAATAAAAACACATACTAAAGAGCTGCCTTTTACGAGTTGGGAAGCCTTGCCAGACCTCGCTTTATTAGCCATTAAATACTATGAAGAGGCAGGTAAAGGCTTTTGGCACTGGGTTGTGTTTAAGCGCCTTAATGGGCAAGATTATGTACTCGATTCATCTCAATCTTTAACTTCGCACTTAAGACAAGACCTTGAGAATATGCAGCCTAAATGGTTTATTCCCATGAGTCCGGAGCCACAAACCCCATGACAGCAAGACCTCAGTTAGATCAAATTTGGCAAGAATATCGCCAAGCATTAAAAGCTTTTTTACATACTAAAGTAAGCTGCCCAGATGATGTGGATGATCTATTACAAGAGGTCTTGCTTAAGAGTTTTACTAAGCTGGATGGTCTAAAAGATGCGGCAAGTATTAAAGCTTGGCTGTTTCAAATCGCAAACCACAGTGTGATCGATTTTTATCGAAAGAACGCAAAAAAGGCGGACCAGATTGAAAGCGAAGAAGGGCATGTGGCAGAAGAGGGTAAAAGCGATACGTTTGATAATACTATTAAGGCTGAGCTATCCCATTGTGTGCAGCCCTTTATCAGCGCTTTGCCTTATGAACAAGCTGAGTTATTGCAGGCAATAGAGCTAGAAGGCATATCGCAAAAAGCCTACGCTGAGCAAAGAGGCATTCCTTATTCCACCCTTAAATCCCAAGTAAAAAAAGCACGATTAGAACTAAAAGCCTTGTTTGATCAGTGCTGCCACTTTCAAGAAGATAAGTTCGGTAACCTGATTGAGTATGAAAGAAAACAGAACTCGAATTCAGATATGAATAAGTCAGGCTCTAAGGGTAACTGTGACCCTTGTTAGGGGTCATTATTCTTTTCTTTTTAACTTCTTATTTTTTATTTTTCAAAAAGCGTCGTCTTTTTCTGCGGTGCTTCGTCTTATTAGTAAATAGATTAAACCTTTTTATTAAGAGAGAAGAATATGATCAAGATAGTTAGCTTTAAAATTTGCCCTTTCGTGCAACGTGTTACTGCTTTGCTAGAAGCGAAGCAATTGGCTTATCAGGTGGAATACATCAGCTTAAAAGATAAACCACAATGGTTTTTAGACATTTCTCCTAATGGCCAAGTGCCGCTTTTAATTACCGAAGAAGGTATCGCCTTGTTTGAGTCCGAAGCGATTGTGGAATACATCAATGAAGTGAGCCGTCCCCTTGAAGATAAGTTAACGCCAGAGCAAAAAGCCTTAGACAGAGCTTGGAGCTACATGGCGGCGAAACATTATCTTGTCCAGTGCAGTGCTATGCGAAGTGCCGATGAAGACACCTTGTGTGAACGCATGACCAAGCTAAGTAAGCCTTTTGCCAAGGTTGAGGCGGAATTAGCGAAAAGAGAGAGTGCTTCTGGCCACCTATTTAAAGGTGAGCAACTAAGTAATGTGGACATTGCTTGGCTGCCTTTATTGCACAGGGCTCAGATCATTCAGCAGCATACGGGCTTTGACCTTTTTGCTAACAAGCCAAATGTAAAAGCATGGCAAACGGCTTTGTTTGAAACGGGATTGTTTGGAGCATCGGTAGCGGAGGATTTTGAAGAGGCGTTTACTGGTTTTTATCTGTCGGATCAAACCTATTTAGGCCAAGGCGCTAAATGTTGCGAAACTCGTTCAAACTCTAATGACGAGCTAGCCTGCTGCTAGTAATACCTGCTGCAAGTAATAGATGCCTCTTACCTTAATCACAGATTCTTTAAGGGTAAGAGGCATTTTTTATATCTGTCTTACTGAGTGGTCAGTTGATGTTTTTGTTTTAAGGCTTGAATGAAGCCCGGCAAGCTCTGTACTTGATTCAGTGCTTTTTGAAAATCGAATACCAAATCTTCTTCAGTTTGATGATGGAAGGCAAAGCATAAAGGGCGCTTTTCAAGTAACCAAACGACCTTAAAATTCTTAGGGTTTTCACCCATTTTTATAAGTTGCCTAAAGGCAGTGGTTTCTTCGCTTGAGATAAGGTCTACATGGCCATGTTTTAGCATTAAGATGGCACTATTTAAGAAATTTGATAGATGTATTTTAGTCTCAGAAAAGTCTTTATCTTGTAAAAGTTGTTGCCCAATATCTGATTTAATTGCCACAATTTTATATTGCTTTGCATCTTCAATAGACTCTATTGTGATGTTTGATTTACGGCGAGAAATTAACACAATACGAATATCAATAATGGGGCAAGCCCATTTAAATAAATCCTCTCTGGATTCACTGCGAGTGGTAGAAAACAGCAAGGTATTATCTTGCTGTAGACCTAAGGAGTAACCACGTGCCCAAGGAAATACATGGATTTTTTGAGGCGCAACATCCATTACCTCCCAAACCTTATTTAATACCTCGATAGAAAAGCCTTGGGGAATACCCTGTTCATCTTGGTAGTTATAAGGCGCATATTGTTCTGTAATGTATTCAAGGTTCTCTAAGGAATTTGCCGCTAGGCTAAAGCCAGACAAACAGAAAAGAAAACATATGAAGTATTTAAATAACTTCATATCCACCTCATCAATCACTCGTCTTATTTTAAGTATGGTGCAGTCTTGGGAAAAGCGTATTTTGTTTTGTGAAATTTTTTAGTACTTGAATAGCTAGGTTCCCTAGACTCTTAGTGAGTGACTTCATTCTAAGGAGAAATAGGCTCGCTGCCTTTCCTATCTCTAACTAAGATTATCTGAAGGAAAGTTTATGCTTGAGGTTAGTATGTCTGCTTATTATCCAGTTGAAATTGCGAGTAACTTTAAAATCCCCGACATAGGGCTAGGTACATACCAAGTGAGCGATGAAGCGGTTTGAGGCCTTAGTTTGCCAAGCTTTGGTTTTGGGTTATCGCCATATAGATACCGCTGAGGGGTATCATAATGAAGCGGGTATTGGACGGGCTATTCAAGATTATCTAAAACAAGGCATAAGCTCACGGGAGGCTATTTTTACTAGCTCTAAACTCTGGTCAGGGAATGCGAATTGGGGGCAAACGCCCAAGGATTATTCAGCCTGCCTACAAGCTTTTAATGAGAGTTTAGAACGTTTGCAGCTCGACTATTTAGATCTCTACTTGATCCACGCGCCTTTTAAAAGACAGGAATACATTGAGCAATGGCATGCCTTGGTTGATCTGAAAAAAGCCGGCAAAGTTAGACACATAGGAGTGAGTAATTTTACGCAACAGCATATTGAAGACTTAATTCAAGCAGGTTTACCTAAACCAGAAGTAAACCAAATTGAGTTACACCCTTGGTGTCAGAAGCCTGAGTTAGTAACTTATCTTAAAACTAATAATATTTTGCCTATGGCTTACAGTAGCTTGGTGCCACTCGCGAATTGGCGTACTGAACCTAAATTAGAAAGTGCAAAAACCGACAAAATGCAGGCGCTCTCCAAGGATCAAGACTTTGTGATTAACCGTCTGGCGCAAGAGTATCAGGTGACACCTGCCCAGCTTTTACTGCGTTGGGCTTTGGAAGAAGGCTTTGCTGTCATCCCTAAAAGTTTAAACTCAACTCACCTTGCTGAAAACCTTGAACTTTACCACTTTAGATTAGATGATGTGAGCAAGCAGGCATTAAGAGAGTTAGACCTAGCTATGCCAGTATCATGGCCTAGCTGTGATCCTAGCCAGCTATCATCCTAAAAAAGCTTAAATAGAGATAAGGAAACCCTATGTTAGAGCCAAGATCACAGGCATATTTAGAGACTTACCTAGCAAGCCTTTGTGAAGAGGAACAAGCTAAGGTAAGTAGTGTGAGCGCTGATTATTTTTGTGCCGATGAATACAATGCCAATGTCTGTGCTGACCTTATTTTAAAGGATGAGAAAACCGCTTCTTGTAGTATGGCGCATTGGTATGAGGTCGAAGGTGACCCTATGCCTGAAGTCGGTGCTTTACAGGTTGTCACTAATTGGGATGGTGAACCTATTTGTATTATCGAAATTACATCAGTAACCCTTTGTGCTTATCAAGATGTGACAGCTGAATTTGCCGCAGCAGAGGGGGAAGGGGATAAAAGCTTGAGTTGGTGGCGTGATGCCCATTGGGATTTCTTTAGCCAAGAGTGTGATGAATTAAAGATTACCCCACAAGAAGACATGATGTTGGTGTTAGAGCGATTTAAGCGTGTTTTTCCCATTCCTATTTCTTAACTCTTTTTTTAGTATTTTCTTCTCTAAGTGCTTTTTCTCGCTAAGAGTTTTTAAACTGGTTTTTATAATATGAAAGCTAAAACTCAAAATATCTGACCGATCGGTTAAATATAATTTCATTTAGCTTTACACTCCTGTCTAAATTATGGACAATGCGCGCCTGATTCAGGGTTCCCTCACCCCTGGCGTTTCATAAAAAGGACAATACAATGCAAATGACTCCGACATTTGATGCATTATCTAACAATGCGTCAACCATAAAAAAAGCCCTGCTTATCCTTGCTGGATTCCATATTCTTATCTTGGCATCGAGTAACTATCTCGTTCAACTTCCCTTTACCATCTTTGGTTTACATACCACCTGGGGAGCTTTCACCTTTCCTTTTGTATTCCTAGCGACTGATTTAACCGTTCGCCTTTATGGTGCTGCTTTAGCAAGACGTATCATTTTGACCGTGATGTTGCCTGCATTGCTGGTGTCTTATGTGGCTTCTGTCCTGTTTTATCAGGGCAGTTACCAAGGGATAGAAAAACTGGCGCAACTGGATACCTTTGTTGCTCGTATCGCTATTGCAAGTTTCGCGGCGTATGTCGTTGGCCAAGTCATGGATGTGACGGTTTTTAATAAGCTAAGACAAGCAAAAGCTTGGTGGATTGCCCCATCTTTATCCACTGTAGTGGGTAATGCCGTGGATACCTTGGTTTTCTTTGGTGTAGCCTTTTATCAAAGCAGCGATGCTTTTATGGCAGAAAACTGGGTAGAAATCGCCCTAGTCGATTATGGCTTTAAGCTGATTATCAGCCTATGTATGTTTGTGCCACTATACGGCGTCTTGCTGAATAAACTCTCGCTGAAGCTAGCTAAATCAGCATAAGTTCGCTCTGAGAGCTCTCTCAAAGTACTATCACTAAAGCCTCAATTTGTTGGGGCTTTTTTGTATCTGCCCTCTAATTTTAAATACCTTAGCTATCGCGTTTTTAGACTTATGAATCGGCTTCACATTAGTACACGCTTTATCGCTCGGCGATCCGAGGTGGTTTGGCTATACTAACTGACACTTAATTCAGTTTTATTTTGACTAAGTGACTAGCCATGAATAAAAAACAGATACGAGTACTTTCTTTTCTTATCCCTTTTGTTGGATTTCAGAGTATTAACCTTAATGCTGAAACCGTCAGATTAACCAGTGGTGAATGGGCACCTTTCACCTCAGAACATACACTAAAGCATAACGGACTGGTCTCTAGAATCGTTCGTGATTCCTTTGCACTAGAAGGAATCAACGTCGAGTTTGGTTATTTTCCTTGGAAGCGCTCTCTAAGACTTGCCAGAGAAGGGCGATGGGATGGTTCAGTCGGCTGGGCGATTACAAGGCCAGACATACAAGAAGACTTTTATATAAGTGATGCAACCAACTCGATACCTAAAGTACTGTTTTCCTTAAAAGAAAAACCATTAATTTGGGATTCTATGGCGGATTTGAAAAATAAGCAGATAGGAATAACAGATGGGTATTTTTATGGCGATATGTTTGAAGAGGCGAAAAACAATAAGCTCTTCAAGGTGCAATATGTATCGACCGAACGCCTTAACATCACCAAGCTATTAGGTGGACGAATGGATGCTGTGGCAATGGGGATGGACCCAGGTTTGTATATGATTAAAAAAGACTTACCAGCGGATCAAGCTGATCGCATTACCTATCACCCTAGGCTCTTAGCTGAAACCTTTCAAGGTGTTGTTTTCCCTAAAAAGTTAGAGCGAAGCGCTCGTTTAGTCAAAACCTTTAATAAAGGCTTAAATCGGTTGAAAGCATCCGGTAAATACGATCAATACTTTGCTGAATCCAGAGCGGGTCTATATCTACTTGAAAACTGACCGATGTTTATCTAAGGGTTAACCTTGGCGCTTGTAAGTGGCGCTTTGCTCTAAATAATTAAGCTCATTTTGGCTAAAACCAGAAGCGAGCCGTGCCTCATGATTAAAAGGCCCGCTTAAAGGTTGCTTCATATACTTTTCAATCAAATGAATGAAATGCGTATCAGGGCTAAGTTTGGCTTGCTCACAACGATAACGAAACCAGCGAGTACCAGAGCTCACATGGCCAACTTCTTCATTACAAATCTTGGTAAGAACCTTTACCATCTGATTGTCATTTTGAGCTTCAAACTTTTTTAATGTACCTGGGATTACATCCAAGGCGCGAGCTTCAAATACCCTGTGTACTATGGCCATTCTATCGGTGAGATCATCTGCTGTGGTGACGGCCATTTTCCATAACTCATTGTGAGCAGGAAAACTGCCATAGTCATAACCCATTTCTCTGAGCCTTTCGCGTAACAGACTAAAGTGTTCAGCTTCTTCTTGGGCGCATTGCACCCAATCTTGGTAGTAGTCTTTAGGCATATCTCGATAACGATAAATTGAGTCCCAAGCAAGGTTAACTGCTGTTAGCTCAATATGGGCCAGAGCATGAATAAGCGCCGCTCTGCCAGCCTCTTTCTTTAGTTTCCGTTTACCTATCTCCCTTGGCATGACAATTTCAGGTTTCTCTAGGCGGCCCGGTTCATTAAGACGTTCTATGGGCGCCCTTCACGCCAACTTAACTTATTCGCCTGCCAAGCGGCACAGGTTTGATAAGTAAGTGCAATTTTATCGTCTGGATCAGCGGCTAAAAAACACGATTTGGCTTCTTGATAGAGGTTTTGCATGGAAAGAATTGCGTCTTAGGGAGAATAAAGGGGCGCTATTTTAACAAGGTGAATAATGGCTCTTTTGATCTAACTCAGGAAATAATCTGTCTTTTGTCTCTTTAGTAAACAAAGAATGTGACATTTGTCTTATAGGCATTTGTGAAAACGCTAATATCATTATTTATATCAAACTATGCTAATTTAATAAGTAAGGCAGAAAGCAAAGCCATGTGGTTTATTCCCTGCCTTTTCCAAATGAATTGATAATGTATGAGAGATGAATGAAAGCGGCTTTTTTATTATTAATATTGGTATCAAGTCTTTCTACAAGCTTTACAAATGCGACAGAGGTATTGGTTTATCGCCATGAAACCATGCCTTGGTGTGGCACAGTCGATGGGCGTGATGCGGGTGTGACAGTCGAAATATTAGAACAAATTACCCTGCATGGCGGTCCAAGTTTTCGTTATCAATCTATGCCTTGGCCCCGTGCCTTAAAAATGGTGCACAAAACCAAAGGCTCTCTCATCATCCCGCTTACTAGAACCCCAACCAGAGAGCCCCATTTCTCTTGGATTGTACCGCTTGTCCCTAATCAAATACGTCTAACCTTGTATGACGAGTTCGCAACGAAAGGCACACAAGCAAGTGATCTTACTCTTGAGAAAAGCAAATGGCTGTCTGTTGGTGTTATTCAAGGGTCATCGATTATTCCCGATTTAGAAGAGGCTGGTTTTGCCAGTATTTATGAAGCAGATGATATTCGACAGCTAATTGATTTACTGGCTAAGAAAAGGCTAGATGCCATGGTGGAATCTAAATTGGTAGATACTTATCAGTGGCAAAAGCTAGGTTATGACAAGCAGAGTTTAGTGGCTGGGCCAAATATAGGCGGCGTGAATTACATCTACCTTGGGGCTGGCTTGGATTTTCCACCAGAGATGAGTAAAGAAATACAGCGAGCCATGGAGAAGATAAAAGCCAATGGGGTATACGATGAGATCTTGTCTCGTTGGTATTAACTTTTTTGTGTTCGTTCATGACGATAGATAAGTTTTTATCATTATCTATCGTCATTAAGCCTGTCTTATTTTTCCTTTAACTCTTTCTCGTCTTCTTTATTAATCTCGTCACTGTTAATCACATCACTATTAATCATAGGCGCTGTCACTAACTCATCCTTGTGCGAGGCAAGGTCGTCTATGAGTACCGCATCGAGTGTGCAAAAAGGTTGTGCGTTAAGGCAAGAGAGTGGGATTTCATCATCATCTTTTAGCGCTTGTTCACAAGCAGGGTTAGATTTAGCCAATGTCTGCCAGTCTACTTGTGTATCTGAAACCGTTTCTTCTGTTTTCTCAGCAGCCGCTTCTAAAACTGCTTCAGCTTGTACTGGGGTTGCGGTTTCTTGGGCTGTATCTGCTTCATTCTGATTATCAGCGGCAGAGCTTAGCATTAGCTCTTTTATATGGCGTTGTAATACTAAGATAGCGATCACACCGAAGATGATATTCCCCAATGCTTGTCCATAAAGTACACCCAAGGCACCAAACCAAAGAGAGCCAAGATAGACGAAAGGCAATGTACCTATAGTGGCACGACCTAGGCTAAGAATAGTTGAGTAGATAGGTTTACCTAGGTTATTGAAGGAGGTGTTAGCAACGAAAATAGCGCCATTAAAAATAAAGGTAATGGCCACATAAGTACAAAATGCCTGCACGATAAGTACGGCATCCCCTTCGAGGGTGAAACCTTGAATGACATAGTCCTGTACAAAGTAGAGCAGTATGCACACACCAATGGTGTAAAGGGTCGTCACTATCAAAGAGTTGTAGAGCGTTTCTTTAACCCTATCGATTCGCTTAGCCCCAAGGTTTTGACCGATAATCGGGCCAACGGCCCCAGATAAGGCAAAGATAACCGCAAAGCACACTGGGATAAGGCGACCAATCACCGCATAGCCTGCGACAAAATCATTACCATATTGAGCAATACTCGTGGTGACTATTGCATTACCGATTGGTGTCGCAGCGTTAGTAAAAATGGCCGGCACAGCAATCTTCAAAATGGCCTTAATATGTTTTAGCCACTGGCTTAAGCTAGGCAAGCTCACCAGATTATGATGTTTAATTAATGGGTATAAAGAGAAATACAAAACGGCAAAACGTGAAATTACAGAGGCTAAAGCCGCGCCTTCTACATTCCAGTTAAAACCAAAAATAAAGATAGGGTCCAAAATAGCGTTAACAATACCACCAGATAGCGTAACCCACATAGAGCGCTTGGCATCACCTGCTGATCTCAATCCAGCACCCGCAGCCATGGCGACCGCTAAAAATGGGCCACTAGGTACCAGTATTTGTAAATAGGCTTCGGCCCGTTCTGCTGTGGTTCCCTCTGCCCCAATTAAGGCTAATAACTCAGGGATATAGGCAAACATAAAGACAGTAAAAACCAAACTAATAGCAAAGGCGGTGATCATGATACTGCCACTTAATTGCCTGGCATTATCAAACTCCTTAGCACCTATGGCTTTAGACACCAAGGCCCCCATAGCAATAGAAGTACCGATAGACACAGATGTGGAGAAGAACATCAAGGTACCAGCAAAACCGACAGCCGCGGCAAGCTCAATTTGCCCCAGCATACTGATAAAGAGCATATCCAATAGATCGACGGCAAATAGCGCCATTAAGCCAACCGAGCCTGAACCCGACATGACTAAAATGTGGCGCATGGTAGAGCCTTCTACAAATTTTGCAGTTTGTGCATTCATTAGCGTCTCTTTAGGGAAAAGTTGAAAGGGGGACCCATATAAGTCTAGTTAATCACTCTCTAATGCATCTGGCTAGGGGGAAGTTGAGACTTGTAGCAGAATCATGAAGATTCGATGAATTTACCCAGTGCTTAAGCGCAGCTGACATTTAATTAAGGTATAACACAACATAAGCACCTAGAATCTAACATGATATTAATTCGAATACCTGCCAGAAAACCTTAAGGAAGCATATATGAAACTAGGTTACTCCGCCTCGTTAGCACTATTAAGTTTGTTAATTAGCGCCTGTACTAGTACCCCTAAGATTACTGAAATTGCTGATTTAAAAAACTTACCGCAAACCGCAGAATCCTATACTCAATCTATCGGTAGTTACGACTTTGACGAACAAGCAAGGTTAGATGCAGAGTACAACAAAACCTTCTTTAGTCCTTGGGACATTACGCAAATGTCTTACGATCTAGAACAAGCGAGCTGGGGCAGTTACTACCTTAAAAAAGAAACCTATGGTGAAAACCACAAGCTGCGCAAAAAAGAATGGTATGAAGAGCAAATAAGACGCTCTAACTTTGAGGAATACGACACAGTCAGAGAGTATGCCATCACGACTCACAATACGGACTTGAGAGTCTTCCCCACTCAAAGTGTGATTTTTTATAACCCAGATGCTCCTGGGGAAGGTTTTCCGTTTGACTATAACCAGAACTCACATATTAAGATTAATACACCACTTTTTGTCTCTCACTATTCTTTAGATAAAGCTTGGGTCTATGTGGAAGCGAACTCACTCTTTGGATGGTTACCCGTGAAAGACGTGGTTTTGATGAACAAAACCCAAAGAGACAGTTTTAAAAATGGGAATTATTATGTCTCCACGCAAGATGATTTTGCTCTGTTTGATAAGGCCAACAACTTTATCGAATACATCAGGCTAGGTACCATCTTTCCTGTGATCGCAGGTGAGTTAGTAACAGTACAAAAAAATCACCAAGCTGGTGGTACAGGTGTAGAGTTTGTTCTATCCACAGCCAATGCGCAAAACGTTGCGCCTAAGCCACTTAAATTCAACCAAGCGAACTTGAATAAAGTATCGAACGCTTTAATCGGCGAAGATTATGGTTGGGGTGGTGTACTTGCTAATCGAGATTGCTCTGCTTTTACCAAAGACTTCTTCACACCATTTGGTGTTTACCTCAAACGTAACTCATCAAAACAGCTAGAAGCGGGTGAGTATATCGAGCTTAAAGAACTGGATAACCAAGGCAAAAAGCAACGTATTTTAGACGACGCCGTACCCTTTATGACGCTTATCTACCTACGTGGACACATAATGTTATATGTGGGCGAAAAAGCTGGTGAGCCACTTGTTTTCCATAACATCTGGGGCTTACGTACCCTAGAAGAAGACGACAGCGTGGGTCGATTTATCATAGGCCGAGCGGTCATCACCACACTAGAACCGGGTAAAGAGCTACCTAACCTCATCCAAGAGGCCAGTATCTTAAGCAAGGTACAAGGCATGGTGTTATTAGATAAAGCACCTAAGCCAGCGCTTTAATTCATCGTATAATATGTTTTTAAACGGCCATAGAAACGCTGATTTCTATGGCCGTTTTTTGATTCAGTCTATACAAATGGAGAGTTTAGTGGGTGAGTGCTAAATGCCTTAAGGCATAATCTCATCGTAGGTAGGGCTGGCTTTTATATCTTCTAACGCCTGATTTATTTGCTGGAGATAGTCTCTATTTTCTCGCGTATCGTGACAAATTAAGTTGTCGCTGCCATGGTATAAAACAAACCTCTCATCGTAATGCAGTATATCCAAATGGGCGTTGAGGTCGGGCATAAAGCCCAAAATTGCCTGCACCCGTTTTGCGACTAACATATTGATGCTTTGCTCATCGCTACTCACAAGTGCGAGCCTGTGCTTCTCTGGTAATATTTTCTTGTATAAACCTTCAATACCTAGGATTCCACCAATAAGCTTATTCTGGTTCAGGTCGTTAAAATTGGTGATAGGTGGCATGTGCTGTAGGTTAAAAAAGTGCAGTTTGATTTCACTTAAAGGGTTTGAAACAAGGTATTTTTCAGGGTTTTTAATCGTAAGACTGTTACCTGATAGTAGGCAATTATCATGCTTATTTTCGAAATGATAAACTGCCCGTTTTAATGGGATTACCTTGAAAGAAAACTCAGTACCAATGACGTCATTGAGCTTAGTTAAAAGCTTTGGGTAAGGGCCGCTGGCATCTTCAAACACTAATCCATTTATCGGATGAGACACAATGTTGATAGCGAATGATTTCGTCGCTAATAAAACACAGAGCAAGAAGAAAGCGTTTTTATAAGTTGCCATCATGACCTTTTTAAAAGGTGAAAAGTTAAAAGCTAATACCCGAGGGTTAGAAAAATTATAGGAATGGCTAGCAAATAAGAAAAGCAACAAGCTGTAAATATAGCACCTAATTAGCTTAAAGTTTGCCTAATGAAGAAGGTTTTAAAACCTTCAACAAGGCCTCTAAATTCAAAGGGTTAGTCTAGCTGTGACAAAATGCTGCATAGGCACTCACTTTTTTAAGAGTTAAACTCTCTTCTTTAAGCATTGTATTGGCGCGCTCAGCAGTCATGTATAGAAGCTGTAAGACGCTCCCAAGTAAAACAAGGATACGTTTTGATCATCACCCCAGAACTACTCGCCATGCTTTTTTGCGTGGCCGTGTTAGCCGGCTTTATCGACTCCGTCAGTGGCGGTGGCGGCTTAATCGCTTTGCCCACCTTGATGTTAGCTGGCTTAAGCCCAGTGCAAGCCATAGGCACCAATAAGTTTCAGGCCATCTTTGGCAAGATATCTTCCGTAAGGTATTTTTTAAAACACGGCTTAATAGACGTGAAGAAGTTCAAGCTGGCGATAGTCGTCACCTTTATCAGCGCAGGCCTTGGAGGCTATGCGGTACAGCTGATTCCTAATAATGATTTAGTCTTGTACATCCCTTGGATGATAGGTCTGGTCGCGCTATACACCATCTTCTCTCCGAGAATGGCGGACATAGACACCAGCCAACGTCTCACCATTGCGGCTTTCAGTTTTATTGTCGTGCCTTTTCTCGCCTTCTATGATGGCTTCTTTGGCCCCGCCGCCAGCTCTTTCTTTTCCATTTCCTTCATAGCTTTACTCGGTTTTAGCACCGCCAAAGCCGTCGCCCATACCAAACTCTTATTACTCTTTGCCAATGGCGCCGCCATCATCACCTTTATCATAGGTGGGCATATAATCTGGGAGATAGGTTTTATCATGGCCATAGGCCAATGGATAGGCGGTCATTACGGCTCCAAAATGGTTCATCTAAAGGGCAGTAAAATCGTCAAACCCATGTTGATCAGTGTGTGTTTTATCTTGATTGGGAAGATGATTTATCAGAGTGGGGTGGTAGTGTAGCTTAATCAAAAAAGCCCCATTTCTGGGGCTTTTTCGTGCTAACGCTGGGTTAGTCTTGATCTTCTTTGGGTCTATCGCTTTTCCAAATATACAGCTTTGCCATTTTTTTATGGTAAAGGTCTGTCAGTTCTAGGTTTTCGCTGAGTAGGCCTTTTTTAATGAGGGCGGCGACCGTCTTTTCGTAGTAGACGATTTTCTTTTTTTCTTCTGGTCTGTCTTTGTGTGCAAAACAATATTTGTTGTTTGCATCTTTAGTAAGTGTGTACCCACTATTGAGACGGCCTAGAAAAACTCTTTGTGTTTGTGTTAAGGGAATTGAGAGTGGCATTTTGATTTTTTAAACTAGCTATATTATTGATGGGTCATATATTAGCATTTACTGTTGCTATAGATAAACTCATGCATTGGATAGTTTTATTTGATTTAGCTTTTTTCTTTGGGCTGTTTTTAGGCTCAGGGCTGTAATTAAACATATATAAGGAGGTTGATGTATGGATACGAACGATATGAGATTTAAGGCGCTTGAGGCTTTAGGTGCTGGTGAGTTTAATCATCTAAATGGTTCTTTGATTTCGCACTTAACGGGTACCTTCAAGATGTTAAAAGCATGGGGTGCAGCAGATTATGTCTGTGATGCTGGGCTTTTCCATGCGGCGTATGGCACGGCTGGTTTTGATGAAACCATGGTGTCTTTATCCCAAAGAACCAAGATAGCAGAGGTCATAGGGAAAGAGGCTGAGGCTTTGGTTTATTTATATTGCAGCTGTGATAGGGATTATGTGTTTGAGCGAAGCGTGGGCAAAGCCCCTATGGCGTTTAAAGACAGGTTTACTGGTGAGTGTTTTACCTTAGATGATGAACAGGCTTGCGCTTTTTGCGAGCTAACACTGGCAAATGAGCTAGAGCTTTTATTAACGAGCGAGGCCTTTGTGGCCAAGTATGGGGCTGAGCTTTATGACCTGTTTGAGAATATTCAGCATTATTTAACCGATACAGGTGTTAAGGCTTACAAAGCCTTTTATGCAAAAGAGCCTGAGTTAGCCGACTGAGTAAGAGGCGAAGGTGCTCAAAAAATGAAACAAGCTTAATAAGGATGAAAAGCGTTTTAACCATGAAGATAGAGGTTGCGACTAAGTCTGATATGCAAGATTTTTTTACTTATCTGACTCTACAATTAGCAGATAACGGGCGCGGAGGTTCGCCTATGTTTCAGCCTGTGTCTCGTGATGATTCGATTGTTAGTGTGCCAACCAGACAAAAGTTTATGCAAGGTGTTACGACGCCTGTAGGAGAGCCCGGTTGGCGCTTATTATGGCTAATGAAGAATGACACTGGTGCAATTATGGGGCATGTGGATATTCGCCCTTATGAGGATGAGTATTGCCAGCATAGGGTACTGTTAGGAATGGGCGTTGATAGCCATTATCGACGACAGGGTTTGGGCCGTATTTTGATTGAACACTGTATTGCCTATTGTCATGATCAGGCGCAGATCAGTTGGTTAGATCTAAATGTGTTGTCGAATAATGAGGCGGCGAAACCGCTTTATTTGCATGCTGGATTTCAGGTTTTAGGTGAGGTTGAAGATAGGCCATCGTATTGATGGCGTGTCTGTGTCTGAAATCAGCATGGCTTTAAAAACGCATTAGTCTTTTCACATTAAGTGGTGAATACATCTTGTGAGAGAGTTGGTTAACTAGGTTCCTTAATAATGGGTTAGAAAAAGCATAAAGGACGAAATTGGTGGATTATATCGAAGTAAATAAGGCCGCTTGGGATAAGCGCGCTAAAGTGCATGTGGGCTCGAAATTTTATGATGTAGAGGCCTTTGTTGAGGGTAAATCGTCTCTTAATGAAATTGAATTGGCTGAGGTGGGCGAGGTAAAGGGCAAAAGCCTTTTGCACCTACAATGCCATTTTGGCCAAGACACCTTATCTTGGGCGCGAATGGGAGCTAAGGTAACAGGTGTAGACCTTTCGACTGAGGCCATTACTCAGGCAAGACAACTTGCAGAAACCATAGGGCAAGAGGCGCATTTTATTGCACAAGATATTTATACCTTTGGTGAAGAAAACCAAACTCAGTTTGATCATGTTTTTACCTCTTATGGTGTGCTGTGTTGGTTGCCCGATCTGGATAAATGGGCGCAAACAATCAACGCGGCATTAAAACCAGGTGGTCAGTTTAACCTGGTAGAATTTCACAGCTTTAATGATCTGCTCTCTGGTTATAATTACTTTGAGCAGCACCATGCCGATGTGGAAGAAGAGGGTACTTATACCGAAAATTGCGATGGTGAAACCTCTGTCATGATGACTTGGCCTCACCCTTTAAGTGAGGTTGTGAATGCTCTTATTAAGACTGGGATTCAGATTGAGTCACTAAATGAATTTCCTTATAGCCCTTATAATTGTTTTGAAGGCTTGGAACTTGTTGCGGGTAAAGGTTATCAAATGCTATTTAAAGGCCAGCAAGTCCCGCTTGTATATTCGATTAAGGGGCGCAAAGCCTGTTAGAAGGTTCGACTTATGCGAGCTGCTTGTAACGAACGATACCGAATTAATAAAGAGTGAATGAAGGAGCTAACCCTATGATGTCTTGCGATCAACATGATTATATTGAGCTGGTATGCGTTTATCGCTATCGGGTTGAGCTTGTTTTAGCGACAGGTGAGGTGCTTCAAGGGCAAGCATTGGACACAGCTTATAATGATGAACGCCAATCTTGTTTGTGTTTAAAACAAGGTGATGAAAAGCGCTTTGTGGTGTTAGACAATGTGGTTAGCATGTCAGCTTGTGAGCCTAACCCTCACTTTTCTGAGATTTCTTTTGTTTAATTTTATAAGCTTTTTTAGGGATTTTAGCCTCTTTCCATATTAGTTTTTATGAATATTTATGCCCCGTATAAGTGAGTGTTTACGGGGCTTGCCTCTATTTTTTATTCTGCTTTTGCTTTCTGATACCTTGTCTTGACTCTTTGTTCCTATGAATGCGCCTTTTTTATGAGGCTTGTTCAGTAGTAACTTGCTTGGCGTTTTTATAGAGTGGACGGCGAATTAGGTCTTAATGATGAGATCCTTAAAGCTCCAAAAAGGAAAGGGATAAAATGGACGATATTAAATTTGGTGTCATAGGAACAGGCAATATTGCAAATGTGGTGGCTAATGCCATTGAGGCGGTTGAAAGCGCAAGCCTGCTAGCTGTGTCTAGCCGTACTTTATCTAAGGCGGTATCTTTTGTTTCAGAGCGCAAAACGGCGATTGCGGTAGAAGGTGTGGATAACCTTCTTAAAATTCCTGAATTAGATGTGGTGTATGTGGCAACACCAACGGCCACAAAAGAAGCCATTGTTTTTGCTGCGATTGCAGCGGGTAAACATGTATTAGTGGAAAAACCATTACCTGCAAATGCCGCTGTTAAACGCATGATAGAAGCCGCTAAAACAGCGGGTGTGGTGCTTATGGATGCAACCCACTTTGTACATCATCCTCGTACAGAAGCCATTCGTGAAGCCATTCCAGCTAAGGTTGGCCAACCTAAGTCTTTGCACTCTGCTTTCTATTTCCCAATTGAAGATAAAGGCGATATTCGTTACGACCAAGAGTTAGAGCCGATGGGGGCGCTTGGTGATATGGGTTGGTATGCCATGCGAGCCGTCGTTGAATATCTACAGCCAAAAGGGAGTTTGAATAAAGCGGCATCTGTGGCGGAACGTGATGAAGAAACTGGTGCAATAAAGCGTATGTCTGGGGTGATAGGGTTTGATTCTGGTGAGAGCGCAACCTTTGATTTTGGTTATACCTCAGGCACAGGGATTATGGACCTGAACCTAATAGGAACAAGTGGCATGATCGCTATGGATGATTTTGTCTTGGACTGGCATAACAGTTTTGTTTTCCAAGAAGCAGATGTAAAAACGGGCTTTACGCATCGTACTCATATGGCGAGTCGTAAGGATTTTAACTTTATTGAAACGCCAGCAGAAAAAGCCGCTGATGTGATTATGATAGAGCGCTTTGTTGCCTTGGTAAAAGAGCAGGATGTGACAGCGTTAGATCAGTTTGCCGACAATGCGTTTAAAACTCAGCGCTTATTAGATGCGATTTGGGAAGTCACTGATTAACGCTTTCTTTTGTTTAAAAGCCATTCGTTCTTGAGTAAAGAATGAGTGGCTTTTTTTTGTGTTAAATAAATTGATTTTAAAGCAAATACTAACCTGTTAGATTAGGCCTAATCGAGATATTAAACGCTTTTAAGAAGGAGCATAAGTCATGATTGAGTGGCAGGTTAAGCGGTTTGAACAGTTAAAAATCGCTGATCTTTATGAGATTTTAAGGGTAAGACAAGAAGTCTTTGTGGTAGAGCAAAACTGCCCTTATCAAGATGTGGATAGCTTGGATAATGTGTCTTGGCACCTTTATACCAGTGATGAGAAAACCGATAAAATTTTAGCTTATCTACGTATTACTTATGCTGGCTGTAAATATGATGAAATCTCTATTGGTCGGGTGCTTACCACGGAAGCTGCCCGAGGCATGGGGTTAGGAAAAGCTTTGATTCAAGGTGCACTTGAGTTTTTAGATAAAGAAGCGCCAAAAAGCCCGATTCGTATTTCTGCTCAACTTTATCTACAAAAGTTTTATGAAGACTTTGGTTTTGAGGTGGTGTCTGAGCCGTACGATGAAGATGATATCCCTCATATTGAGATGCTGAGAACCCTCTAAACTGAATAGGTTTGCACAAATCTTCTAGCAATATTTTGAAGATAGTCATACCTTTTTATTTGTAATGGTCTTTTTAGTTATGCAGGTTTTAGAGAGTTAGGTAAATGTCACAGGCAGACAGTTGGGTACAATTAGAACAGGATAAGCGCACAGGGATAGAAACCTTTCGCGCTCATTTTAAAGGACATGCTTATGACCCCCATTGGCATGATACTTATCTGATTGGCTTTACTGAGCAAGGTGTACAGCAGTTTAATTGCCGTAAACAGATGTGCACCTCGTTAGAAGGCGGGAGCTTTTTATTAGAGCCTGGTGAAATACATGATGGTAATGCGCCATTAGAAGGAGGCTTTACCTATCGCCAGCTTTATCTGCCTGTGGCTTGGTTACACGATAATCTCGCCTCTTTATTTCATGATTTGCCCGATAACTTTGAGTTTAATACGGCTCAGAATTTGATGCAGGACAAACAGCTGACGGCCAGTATTTCTGCGGCTTTTAGTGCTTTGCATTATCAAGAGCCTGAGATTATTCGAGAAGCTTGCCTAGACCAAATGTTAACCCATGCTAGTAAGCATTTGAGCTGGCGCAAAAAAGCAGATCGTGATTTGCCTTTATCTTTTGGTAACCCTTGTGAATTGGCTTTAAGGACAAGAGAGTACTTAAGACAAAACATATATCAAGACATTAACCTTGAAGGCTTGGCCCTAGAGCTAGGTACAGACAGGTTTCGCCTGACTCGGCGTTTTAAAGCTGCTTTTGGGTTAGCGCCTCATGCTTATTTGATTCAATTAAGGCTGGCAAAAGCTAGAACCTTGTTGTCTCAAGGTATTTCACCTATCAGTGTGGCGAGTGATTTATGTTTTGCCGACCAGAGTCATTTAGGCCGCTGGTTTCGTCGTGCTTATCGTTTAACTCCTAGTGCCTATCAAAAACAAATTCTTAGAACTCAAATCTAAGTTTCTTACCTCTCTAATGCTTTTTTAGCCTTTTAAATATTCTCTAAAAAACAGCTGCTTATCTATTTTTATAAATATTCTGCTTATGCACAAAGCTTCCAGACTTTAAGGCTTGGGCAGCTGATACTAAACATTCAAATTACCCAAGTGACAGGTGTTTCTATGTTGAGTTTATACGTGAGTTTTTCTTTATTTTCCTTGGTGGCTTCTATCACACCAGGGCCAACCAATGTGATTGCCCTAAGTTATGGCGGCAAACTGGGAATCTTACGTGTGATGCCTTTCATTCTTGGGGCTTCGATTGGCACTGGGGTGATTCTGTTTTTTACGGCCATGGGGCTAACTCAATTTTTATTTGATTATCCTTTTGTGAAGCCTTTATTAGGTTTTGTTGGCGCCAGTTGGCTAAGCCTCATGGCGTTTAAGCTATTTAAGCTTAAGTCTATTTCGGCTGATGGTACTGGTCTAGAGGATAAACAAGGTCTGACTTGGTTACAGGGCTGTGGCTTGCAGTTTGTTAACCCTAAGAGCTGGATGATGTCTGTGACTGTTGCTAGTTTGTTTCCTAGCCAAGGTTTGAGTGAGCTGATCCATTATGTGGTGTTAGCCGTTTTATTTGCTTCAATTGCTGTACCTTGTATTTGTGTTTGGGCTTATCTTGGTAAGTTGGCTAACCGACACCTTAATAGTGAACAGCAGCAAATTCGTTTAAACCAAATACTCGCCATCTTATTGTTTTTAAGTGTATGGTGGGCCTTTATTCAAGCTTAATAAGCATATCGCTTTAGATCAAAAGGGAGTCTAGTGATAGTAAGACATATTTTATTGGTTAAGTTTACTCCTGAAACAAGTGAACAGGATTTGAGCCAGCTAGAGCAGGCCTTTTATCAACTGAAAGCAGATATTTCTGGCATCGAAGGGGTTGAGTTTGGTGCTAATACCAGCCCAGAAGGGTTAGATAAAGGTTATACCCATGCTGTTTTAATAACATTTACAGATGTTAAGGCGAGGGATGCCTACCTTCCTCATACTAAACATGAGGCTTTTAAAGCGATGTTTGTGCCTATGATTGCTGATATTCTGGTATTCGATTACGAGTTTTAAGCAAACAAAAAAGGGGAAGAAATCTTAATGATTTCTTCCCCTTTCTTTCATTTCTTTATTACTGATAAATAGGTGTTTATCTATCCAGTACCGGCGCTGAACTTAAATCCATCTCTTCTTCATCGTCTGAATATTTATTAGATGATGTTTGCATGTAAGACACTTGGTTACGGCCATTATGCTTAGCGAAATAGAGTGCATCATCAGCACTTTTGACCAGATTATCCAGGTTTGGATGAGCAATATCTGAGATACAAGCAACTCCTAGACTTACAGTAATTTGTATTTTGTGGGACTGGGTATCAAACGCGGCCTCTTCTATGGCTAAGCGTAATTTCTCTGCAATGACCTGACTGCCATTCTTTCCTGTATTGGGCAGAAGTATGACAAACTCTTCACCACCATAACGGGCAACTATGTCATTGGAGCGTATAGTTTTCTGGGTAATCTTGGCCAACAACGTGAGCACGTTATCTCCCGCTTGATGGCCATAGGTATCGTTCACAAACTTAAAGTGGTCCACATCAAAAAGGATGACGCTCAATTCCGTTTGAAACTTTTCATACTGCTTAATATCTTGAACTAATCTGGCTTCGAAGCTGCGGCGGTTATAAATGTTGGTAAGCTTATCTTTAGTGGCCATTTCTATCAGCTCTAGTTCATACTCTTCTCTGATCTGTTGTACTTTTTTATAGCCGATACCAATGACAAAGGCAGTAATAATGGCGACACCTGATAAGAGTAGCAGCATTTTATCGACCCACTCCATGTGAGCATCCATGGCTTCTATGCGGGCACTTATATCGTAATAGAGTTCGAATGCGCCAATAAATTGACCTTCTACCATGAGCGGAATATAGGTTTCGACAACATCGAGTGTTGTGACTTCTCCATCGAGTGAGCTTCCATTCTTTTTAACGAGTTTGGTAAAAATTTCACCTTTGGCGACCTGATTATGGAAATAACCCTTTTCATTTATTGTGCCTATGTCTTTATCTTGGGATGAGTAGAGAACTTCACCATCATGGCTAAATACCTTGCTTTTCCAAAGTAGGTAATCTTGTTCGGCTTCCTTTAAATAATTAATCGTGTCTGGTGACACGGTGAGATGGCCATTTTTAATATCTTGAATAACAACCCTTTTCATACGCGTTGCCGCACGATTTGCTTCATTTTCTGTGTTTTGTACGACGAGCTTGATAAAAGCAGGGTGGATAAAGTGACTTTCAATAAGAGGAGTGCCAATGGCAATGATTACGACGCAAAGTTGAATCAAACGTACCAAGGTAACTTGGTTGATTATGTGTGATTTTTTATTGATTCCAAGATGCATAGGTAACACTCCTTGTGTCTGTTTGGCTGTCCCTTGTAAATGAGTAAATTCCACTTCGACATCATTTAGTCTATTAACATTAGTCGTCCATTGCAGAAGGGGCAATATTGAGTGATTGCATTTCCTTTTTTCAATCAGGTAATAAGAGTAGTCATATTGGTACTTGGACCTTTAAGAAGTAAAACGCATGATGGAGCAACACAAGGGGGAATATAGAAAGCTATGAAGTTTCCATCTATTAGAGGCAGTTAATAGAGAGGTTTATTCACAGCTTCCTTGTTGCTCCATCATTTGCACTTAATAATTTGACCAGAGATACAGAGGCTTAAAATATAAATCTGTTATTAAGTGCATCGACCGTAATCGAAAACCTAGCATAAACTTGTTGATAATGATTATCAATAACTTTTAGAAAAAATTAATACTTAATATGAATTCTGTCGTCAATGATGAGAATTGTTAGGGGCGTTAATGAGGCTTGGCTACAAGGTCCGGTAATGCAATAGCCATTATGGGGCAAGAATAAAGCCCCATGAGTAGCACATTGAAGGTAGTCTTTGTTGTGGTCAAAAAAGTCATTTTCTTGCCACTCAAGTTCTATATTTCTGTGAGGACAAGCGTTCAAGTAAGCATAAACCTGACCTTCATATTTGATGATAAAACAGCTGAGATCATCAAACTTATATGATTTAGCTGTTTTTTCTGGCAGTTCACTGACAAGGCAGAGAGGTGTAGAGGGCATGGCTAGCTTGATAGTTTGCTGGCAAGTTCATCTGTTAGTGCTCTTTCACCTTGCCATTGGCTACAAAGGGCTTGTTTGATCTCAGGTAAAAGCAGGGTGATGTCTTGGCAAACTTCACCTAGCCATAAATTAAGTGCTGCCCATTCCTCTTCATTTGCCGTTTGTGCTGCGCTTTGTAGTAGCTCGCTCATATCAGCAGGGTCTTTCTTATCTAGGTTGGGTACTCTTTGGTGAATACCTTCGATGATATCGAGTTCATCGATTAGGTCTATGATCATCATATTTTTGTTCTCTTATTTTTCTGGCAATGGGCCTATGAAGTGAGTCTAAAATGGGTGTGTATGAGAGTCAATGACAAGAATCTTCTGTCAGAATTAAGGAAAATAAGCTTGCTTGATTGCACCCTAAATAAGCTGTCTTTATACTCTTGCCCATGAGTAAAACACGCCCTGTAAATCGCCCTACGAAAAAGCCTTCTGCTTCATCTAATAAGCCGAAAAAAACCTCGACCGCTAACTCCAACGCTAGGAAAACGAGCCGTAAAACGTCTCGACCTAGGGGCAAAAAGCCTATCAAACAATCTTGGTTTAAAAGGTTAATAAAACGACTCTTTGTTATCTGTTTTGTGCTGGGGTTAATCGCAGCCATTCCTCTTTCTGTTTGGGTATGGTGGTTAGATAAAGAGCTAGTACAGCATTTTGAAGGGCAAAAATGGCAAGTGCCGGCGGAAGTTTACAGTGCGCCTACCTTGCTACGTTCTGGTGATCAGTGGCGTAAACAGGACTTAGAGAAAAGTTTGCAACAAGCGGGTTATCGCTTTGGACGTAACAGCCAAGAGATAGGTTGGGCTGCAAGAAGCTCAACAAAAGTAAGTGCTCACTTAAGGTCTTTCTCTGATCACACTGGAAACTATCCAGCTCAGCGACGTATATTCTCTTTTCCAGATGGGCATCTAGAGATCAAAACTGTGGCGGGCAGAAAAGTCAGTTCAGCCATTTTAGAGCCGCAATTAATTGGCCATTTGTACGGTGGTAACAGTGAGAGCCGCATTCTACTGACTTATGACGAGATCCCTAAGCATCTCATTGATACCTTACTCGCGGTGGAAGACAGGGACTTTTATGAGCACATAGGGATTTCCTTTACCGGTATTGCTAGGGCGTTTTGGGTCAACCTACAAGCGGGTTCGCGTCGACAAGGGGGCAGCACCCTGACTCAGCAGCTGATTAAGAATATGTACTTAAGCTCTGAGCGAAGTTATAGCCGTAAAATCCGAGAAGTGATTATGGCGCTCTTGATGGAATATCGTTTTAGTAAGCAAGAAATTCTGACCGCTTATGTGAATGAGGTTTATCTAGCGCAACATGGTAATAAGGCAATTCATGGGTTTGCTGCCGCTAGCCAACACTTTTTCGCAAGGCCGTTAAAAGAGTTGAGTATAGATGAGATGGCGACCTTGGTTGGTACGGTAAAAGGGCCTTCTTTGTATAACCCTAAACGGCACCCTAAACGAGCGAAAGAACGCCGTGATGTCGTGCTTAACCTTCTGTATCAGCAAGATTTTATTACAGAGGCTCAATATAAAGTGAGCTTGTCTAAGGCCTTAAAAACACGCACTCAAGCGGGAACTCGTAGTTTGTATGGTGACTTCTTAGACCTGGTGGCTTTTCAATTGTCCCGGGACTTTGATAAGACGACGCTTGCTACTCAAAGCTTAAAGATCTACACAGGGTTAGATACGCGAGTTCAACAAGCTGTGCTGGAAAGTATGACCTCTCAAGTCAAAAGCCTAAAGCGTGCTAAAAAAGGCTTGAAAGACTTACAAGGCGCGATAGTGGTAACCGATGCTCATAATGGCCAAGTTAAGGCGATTTTAGGGTCGAGTGATGGCCATTACACAGGTTTTAATCGGGCTTTGGCCGCGGTTCGTCCTATTGGCTCATTAGTGAAACCGCCTATTTATTTAGAAGCTTTAGCGAATCGATCTTTCACTTGGTTAACCTTGTTGGAAGATGATGAAACACGTTTTGAAGTGGGGGGTGAGATTTGGGAACCGGAGAATTTCGATCACAAATATCATGGCAATGTGCCCATGTATCAGGCTTTGGCCAAGTCGTATAACTTAGCTACCTTGGACCTCGCTTATCGTATTGGTTTTGAAGAAGTTGGTGATGCTTTGCGCCGCCTTGGTGTGGAACGAGAATTTACCATGTTCCCTGCGGTAGCGTTGGGCGCGATAGAGCTTTCTCCATTTGAAGTAGCAAGGTTATATCAGCCGATTGCCTCTGCGGGGGAGTCTAGCCAATTAGGTATCGTGGCTTCTGTGTTAACGAGCGAAGGCGAAGTACTTAAAGAGTTTAGCCAAGATACACGTGTGCCATACTCTAAAGCGGCGCTTGCCACTTTACGAGATGGTATGAAGTTGAGTGCCCAGATTGGTACCACAAGAGCGGCGCAAGCAGCCTTACCTAACTTAGTCTTTGCCGCTAAAACAGGCACAACAAACCAGCAAAGGGACAGTTGGTATCAGGGTATTACTGCTGATTATTCCACTACCATTTGGTTAGGTGCTGATGATAATCATCCATTATCGATTACTGGAAGCTCTGGCGCGCAAAAGGTTTGGATTGAAATGATGAAACGATTAAACCCTACTTCTCTTGAGGAAGTTTTACCTCAAGGCAGTGAGTATTTTCAGGTGAGTCGTAATGAATTTAAGCTAGCGGCAGACAGGTGTGATGACAAGGTCACTCTGTCCTTTTTAGAAGGGACGGCACCAGAAGATAAAAACTTCTGTATCTGGCCGTTTTAGGTTCATTAAGTAAAAGGTTATCTCGTATTCAATTTGCAAGATGAGGCCGCTGTCTCATGTAGCCTCATCTTGCACTAATCAATTCGACTTGAAAGGTGATTAGTCGATTTCAGCCCATTCTTTATCGGCAACATCAATCAGTGATTGCTCACCGTCTTTACCTGCTTTTTTATTCCACTTGGCTAAGGTGTCACCCCAAAAACCATTGTAGTAAAGGTGGTTTTTGCCATTAATGATTTTGTAGCTAAGGGGATCAACTTCTACCTTATCACCATCTAGCATAGCCCATGCGCACCAACCGCCGTAAGCCGGTACATACTTTTCTGGGTTTTCACTAAATGCTAGGCGGTTTTCTTCATTCTCAAAGTAATAAAGCACCTGATTATGGCGGATTTGTAAGGCAGGGTAACCCTTCATAGGTTCTTCTGAGAAATAGCTCACCGGATCATAGCCCTCTAGGGCCAGTTGATCTTTATCAAGGTTAAGTTTTTTTGCGTTAACACCAGCGGTAAAAACTAGGGTTAAAACGAAAAGCATTAGCTTTGGTAAGAATGTCAGTTTTGAGTCAGTTGTGTGTCTATTTTTCATAATTCCTCCTGTAATTTAAGCTTTTGAGGCAGAAGTTGTTTAAAGGTTCCCGTCAAATTTACTTTTTATTTTCTATGTTGGGCACAGCCCTCTATACTTTTGTATGTTAGTTTAGGACTTAGTCATTAACTAACTGAAATCTAATTCATTAATTTTAAGATACTAGGCGTTATGTCCTTTTTTCGCGAAAAAAATAAATTTTTATCTATCTTTGTTATGGCGGGATTCCATACATTATCGGAGGCGGCACCAGGTGATAGGTGTGACTATTTAACCGCGACCGGTAATTCAGAATACCCTCCGTTTCTATGGCGTAAAAACCTAGAAACGAATCAACTATTAGGGACTAATAGCTTGATTATTAATGAGATTAGTCAGCGTTTAGGGAAGAGGATTGAGCTGAAACATACAGGCCCTTGGTCACGAGCTCAAAGGGAAGTTAAGAGTGGTCGCATTGATCTCATGGCAGGGGTGTTTTATACCCAGCCAAGAAGCCAATACATGGATTACATAGAACCTGCATTTCTTGAGACTCAGAGTGTGGTTTGGACGAATGCGTCGGCCCCATTTGATTACCAAAATCAACACAGTTTAGAAGGTAAATTAGGTGCTACTGTGATCAATAATAGTTTTGGTCAGGCGTTTGATTCTTACGCGGCCGAGCACCTTAATATCGCTACGGTTGCTAGTATTGAGCAAGCTTTTAAAATGCTGTTAGGTAAACGAGTGGATTATGTATTGTACGAAGAGTTGCCCGGTGAAGCTTATATTCAGCAGATTTGGAATTACTTTCCTTTCCAGATTCAAAAGCCAGCGGTAAGCAGTGAGGGGTTATATTTAGCCTTCTCACAAAACTCGCCCTGTAATAGTCAGGCTCTAAGGGAAGAGCTGGCTGGCATTATGAGTAATCTGACGCAAGAAGGCTTTTTCGAACAGATAAAGTTGAAGGGCAGTGCTCAGTGGTTATTAAAATAGTAAAAAAAGGAAGGCAAATGCCTTCCTTTTTTATGGCATTATTATGTAAGCTGGTTTGAGGCTTTCATAATACATAGTGCTTTAGCTCTGCTTTTTTAGTTTTTTTATAGCTCGCATGTTTAATGCAGAAGCTTAATCTAGTAAAGATTGATAAAGGCTAAGCCAAGTATCTGTGGTTTTTTGCCAGCTAAAGTCGTACTTCATGCCATTGATTTGGCGCTGACGCCAAGCTTGGCTGTGGTTAAAGCAATCCATCGCCCTATGAAGTGTGTCTATTAAGCTTTGTGTATCCGCTCTTTCAAAGACAAATCCATTGGCTGCATCGCCAGTCTCAAATACTGTATCTGCTAACCCGCCTGTCTTTCTTACCAAAGGTAAGGTGCCGTACTTAAGGGCGTATAACTGAGTAAGTCCACAAGGTTCAAAACGAGATGGAATTAATAAGCAATCCACACCCGCTTGTAGTTTATGTGAGTAGGCTTCGTCATACCCAATACGCACTGCAACCTGCTCTGGATAATCCTTTTCAAGCTGTAAAAAGGCTTGCTCTAAATTAGGGTCTCCAGAACCTAATAGAATTAAACGTGCACCATTTTTGATCACAGAAGGTATGGCTTCGAGTACTAGATCGAGACCCTTTTGTTCTGTTAAGCGGCTGACAACCCCAAAAATAGGCTTGCTGAGGTCAGGTGATAAACCGTTTTCGATCAACAATGCCTTTTTGTTTTCATCCTTTAAATCGAGATTATTAATGTCATATTTCTGTGCAATATTGTTATCAATCTCAGGCGACCACTCATTGTAGTCAACGCCATTTAAGATGCCGTGTAGCTTGTGCTGGTGGGCTCTTAATGTGCCGTCAAGGCCATCACCATATTCTGGTGTGAGTATCTCGTTGGCATAGGTGGGGCTGACTGTGGTGATAGCGTCACTGTAGACCAGCGCGGCTTTAAGGGTTGAGAACTGGCCGTAGAACTCTAGACCATGTAGGTCGAGAAGTTCGTTTGAAAGACGCACATCTGGGTATAAAGACATAGGGAAACTGCCATTGTACCTAAGGTTATGAACTGTGCTGACAATGGGAATATGTTGGGTTTTCCAACTTTTAAGATAAGCGGCTGCTAGGCCTGTTTGCCAATCATTAAGGTGAAGTATGTCGGCTTGCCAGCCTAAAAGATTGCCTTGGCTGGCTAGTAATGCGGTGACCCAAGAGAAAACAGCAAAGCGAATATGATTATCGGCATAGTCTTTGCTGTATTGATCTAGGTAGGGGCTACCGCTGCGTTCAAATAGGCTTTGGCATTGTACTAGCCAAATGGGCGTATCGCTTGCCGGAATAAGGGTTTCTAACAATATGATGTCGCCAATGCCAAAGGGGTCACCCAGATTGGTTTTTGCTTGTACTGGCGCCAGTTTCTCTAATATGCCTTGGTAAGCTGGCATGATAAGGCGGACATCTTGTCCTGCTTGTCTTAGTGATACTGGTAATGCACCAGCAACATCTGCAAGGCCGCCCGTTTTGATTAGTGGGTGAATTTCAGAAGCTGCAAAGAGTACTTTCATCATAGAGAGTCTTATTTAGTAAGTGGAGTTGAGGGCCGTTATATAAAATACGATATTAAGATGATTAAGTTAATACGCAATTAAAACATTGGGTTAATATAAATTATTGTATTGGGATAAGGTAAGGAGTGAAGGGGGGTTACTCAGTAATGAGTAGACGAACTAACTTATCACATCAAAGTAGGGATGATTGCATTACTTGATTGAATTGATCGACAGAAAATGAATAGATAAAGTTAAATAATAAAAAGGTGGAATATGGATTTAAATACCGCACGCATGAAAACCTTAGCGCTTGTTCTTGCAGGAGGACGAGGCTCTAGACTAAAAGATTTAACTGATTACCGTTCGAAACCTGCTGTACCTATTGCGGGAAAGTATAAGATTATTGATTTTCCTCTCTCCAACTGTATCAACTCCGGCATTCGTAAGATGGCCGTGTTAACTCAATACCGCTCACATACGCTTAATCAGCATGTGCAAAGGGGCTGGAACTTTTTACGTTCAGATTTTAATGAATTTATTGAACTTTGGCCGGCGCAGCAACAAACCGGCGAAGACTGGTATCGCGGTACCGCGGATGCTGTGTATCAGAACTTGAAAATGATTAAAGGGCTAGATAGCGAATATGTGCTGATTTTGGCGGGTGATCATGTGTATAAGCAGGATTACAGTAAGATGCTTAAGGATCATATCGATTCTAAAGCGGATGTCTCTGTTGCTTGTATTGAAGTGCCTGTAAGTGAAGCTGATCAGTTTGGTGTGATGCATATAGATGATGAAGACAACATCATTGCCTTTGAGGAAAAGCCTGCTAACCCACCAACTATGCCAGGTAAGCCTGATGTGTCTTTAGCTAGCATGGGTATCTATATTTTTAATACCAAGTTTATGATCGAGAAGTTAGAGCTGGATGCCAGTGATACCAACTCAAGCCATGACTTTGGTAAGGATTTGATCCCCCTCTTTATTGATTCATGCAAGATAAAGGCGCATCACTTTAGCCACAGTAGTATCCCAAACCCAAGCTACCCTGATAGTGCTTATTGGCGTGATGTCGGGACTTTGACTGCCTATTGGGAGTCAAATATGGATTTAACCAAGTTGGTACCAGAGTTAGATTTATATGATGATTCTTGGCCTATCCGTACTGCTCACTATCAAAGACCGGCTGCCAAGTTTAACTATAACTATGAAGAGCGTATTGGTACTGCGTTGAATTCTGTGGTGTCAGCTGGCTGTATCGTTTCGGGTGCAACAGTAGATAAGTGCATTTTATTTAACAATGTTAGGGTGAATTCATATTCGACAGTGAGCCGTTCTGTGGTTTTACCTAACTGTGATATTGGCCGTCACTGCCGTCTTAATAAAGTTGTTTTAGATTCTGAATGTAAACTGCCAGAAGGTACTATTATTGGAGAGGATGCTGAAGAAGATAGCCGTCGTTTTTATCGAAATGAAGATGGTATTACTTTAGTTACCCAAGCTATGATAGAAAAACTGAAGGCCGAATCTTAACTTAGCGTCTGTTTAGGCCTTTTGATAAAAGACTAAAAAAAACGACAATTTACTTGTCGTTTTTTTGTGCCTGTAATGTGTGTTGACTCTCTAATAGATGCTTTTGAAATTGCTCTACGGGGTAACTTTGGTAGCTTGATAGCCCATATCTTCAAGATAGGATTGCACACTCTGTGGACCACTTAGATGTAGTGCTCCCACCATAACAAAGTAGCTGCCACCTTGTTCAAGATAGCCTTGAATCCTCTCCGCCATTTTCTGGTTTCTCTTATATAAAAGGTGTGACATGAGAGGCGCTATATTCGGTTGTTCAATAAGGTCTAGCTGGCTGTACTCATATAAACCATCGGCATCAGCACTTTGCCAATAATTTGCCATTTCTGTGAGTTGCTCTTGGCCTTTATCAAGCTGGGAAAGGGCTAATGATATTGCTGCGGTTTGAGCAGTAAGCTCTGCACCGTTAATGGCATTGATTTGTTCTTGTAAGGTTTCTAGCTCTAAGATGTTTTTACCTTGTTGATTTGCACGTTTGAGAAAAAGCATATCGACACCCAAATCAGCTTGGAAATCTGTCTGGGAGAATTGAAAACTGCTTAGGGCCTCGATAATGAGCCAAGGTCTGAGCCTAAGCAAGGTGTCTATATTCATGCCTTTTCGCTCTGCAAAAGGCTTTAACGCTTCTATCTCTTGTTGGCTAAAAGCTGACTCAATGGACTCGTCATGATTCAGCCAAGTAAATTGTGAAATCTGCTCTTGTGCCTTTTCTGGACTTAAATCTAGGATATTGTATTCGACGGCAAGTTGATCAACTGAGTCAAAGGCTTGGATGTAGGCTGGGGCCAATGGGTAAAAGTCTGAATTTAAGGCATGGATAGAACCAGCTAAATAAAGCTGGGTTTTATCGGTTTTGATTTGCCACATAAATGGTGCTTTAAGGGTTTGATTTGCTGATGAATAACTATAAGATGCTTGGAAAAAGAGTAAAAAGATAAGCGCAGTTTTAAACCGAATAAAGTGATGAATCATAATTTTATCTAACAAAAGTTTGGTGTTGGTTGATTTCGTTATCCCCGCAAGCTGTGGATAACCCTATTAGTGTCTTTGTGATAACTTACGCTAGCCCAATAAATACGGGCACTCTGGTGGGTATGTTCAAATCTTCTTCAGTGTTGAGCGCCAGCATAGATTTTTTTAAAAATTGTACGCTTTTTCATCATTTAAAAACGCTTAAATGTTCTTTATCCGTCTTCAAATTATATTAGGTAGGTGTGTGCATGTTTACAGGTATTGTTCAGGGTATGGCTCAGGTTGAAAGCTGTCAAGAGATGGGCACAAATAAGCGTTTGGTGATCCAGTTTCCAGAGAACTCAATGGATAAGCAGCAACTGGGTGCCAGTGTCGCGATAAACGGTGTATGTCTGACTGTATCTGAAGTGGATAATGACAAAGTCAGTTTTGATGTGATTGATACTACACTTGCGTTAACAAATTTAGGCGCGATTAATGCCTCCGACAAAGTGAACTTTGAACGTGCCGCTAAAATGGGTGATGAAGTGGGCGGGCATGTTATGTCCGGTCATATCATGTGTGCCATTGAGGTAATGCAGGTGCGTACTCAAGATGACAGCTACCGTATCCGTTTTGTTGTTAAAAAGCAGGCTGGTTTGAGTGACGACAGCGCCACAGTTGATGCCATGAGATACCTATTTGATAAAGGTTATGTAGGCTTAAATGGCTCTAGCTTGACGATTTGTGATATTGGTGAAGACTGGATTGAGATCTCTCTTATTCCTGAAACCTTAAGACTCACTACTTTTGGTTTATTAGAAGTAGGCGATAGAGTTAACCTTGAGATCGACAGTCATACTCAAGCAACTGTTGATACAGTTGAACGTATTCTGCAGCAAAAAGGCATTAGTTTATAAGCCTGTAAAAAACTTTTTGGTGTCTCTCCCTTGTCTGCTTGGATAAGGGGGGCTTTCTATTTCTCTCAACTTTTCTTTGGTGGGATTAAAGTTTAAGCCTAACGTTCACTTTCTTATCATGTTTTAGAGGTCAAAATGGACGAAACATCGTCATTAGTAAAAGATAGTCTGAAGTTTTTTATACATCATTTAGGCCCTATTTCTCGTATTATCTTACCCTGTATTATTCCTCTTAATCTGCTTTATGCCTTGGCGGGTGTTTATAGTGAAGACCCAAATCAACTTTTTTGGTTTTCGACTATTATTGGGATGGTGGTTTACCCGCTTTATCAAGGGGCGTTAATTGCTTATATGGCATCTGTGATTTCGGGTGAGTCTTTGACACGAGGACAATGTTATGGCGTTGGTGTCATGTATTGGCGACCACTCTTTTTGCTGTCAGTGATAATTAGTTTAGCGTTCATGGGTGGGCTCTTTCTGTTTGTTTTTCCTGGGCTCTATATTATGGCGCGTTTGGCATTTTCTGAGTTTTATTGTGTGCTCAATAAGCAATCACCTTTTTCTTCATTAGAAGCAAGCTGGCACGCCACTAAGGATAAGGTGTGGGGTATTCTACTCGGTGGCGCTATTTTATTTCTGATTACTTGGTTACCAACTTGGCTAATCGAAAATTTCTTTTCTTTAATTGGTTTAGAACATGTCTTAATAACTTTTGTATTAAGTATTGTTGAATCTGTGTTGTGGGTAACCCTAAGTGTGTTCGCTTATCGAGTATTTTGCTCAGCTAATATTGTGAATAAATAGCTATCTGGATAATAAATGCGCAAAATAAAGTGCATAAGCCGGATAGCTATCCACAGGTAACTCAATAAAGAAGAGAGCTTCTTGTATATTAGGTTTCATTTTTGATGTGATGATTCTGTTAGGGTGACGCCTTTTATTTTTTAAAGGCTCGCCTGAATGAAGGCTCAGAACGGTATCCAAGGCTTTCAATAAAATCTAAATTAACCCTCTCTCCGTTTTGTATACGTAATTCTGCTAAATTCATTCTCCATGACGTTAAGTAACCGATTGGTGCTATCCCCACTTATTCGGTAAAACGTAATGAAAAAGCGGTTCTCGACATGCCGACAGCTTTTCCTAATGTTGCTATTGTCCAAGGCTTTTCTGGAGAGTGATGCAGGTAATAAAGAGCTTTGCCAATTTTAGGGTCTTGAAGTGCTTTAAGCCAAGGGTCGTGATGCTCTGCTGAGGTTTTTATCCATTGTCTGATGGATTGGATTATAAGTATGTCTATGAGCCAAGTGATAATAGACTCTCCACCAAGAAAATTACTTTCTGCTTCTTGAAATATTAATTCGACAACTCCTTCTATCATACTATTAAAGAGGCTTTGCTCTTTATTTATATGGATAACATTAGGCATTTCGTTTAATAGCATAGACCCGGAAGGGTGGCTGATTTTGACTACGCCGCAAAGTATAATAGTTTTATTTGTATTCTGGTCACCTAGCTCAAGTGTTTCATACAAGTCGCTTATCTTTTTTATCGGTAAAGCATCTAATTCAACAGCGGTAGCAGTATCTGAGGATGAAACTTTATGTCCATGGGCTTTAGGAAAAAAGACAACATCACCGGCTTCAAGTTTTAGTTGATTTCTTCTAATTTTTACGTCGCATGAGCCTGTTACGACTACATGAAATATGCTCGCATCAGGATATTCAGGAATATTAATCGCCCAATCATGCTCCCCTAAAGCTGATCGACTGTAGTAGATGCTTTCTAATTTTAGGTAATGGAGTATTTCATTATATTGCTCTGTTTTCATGCTAGTTAAATTAATGAACGATCTGAGATAATTCAAGTGCTATCTGAGATTCATCATTTGACATTATGGACGCAAACTAGGTTAACGCTTTTTACTTGAGTCTAGATTGCTTAAAGAGCATACCTAGCCTGAATGTAAATTGAGTGATTTTTAACTTTAGGAGTATTCTCATGACTTTGAATAAAACAAAATTCTATCTATTTTTTGCTGGTATAACTTTATTGACTGTTGGGTCCTATATAGGATTTGTTCCAGTGGATTACTTAAGGCATTTTTTTACACATGATGACTTTAGTCTCGATAGCTTGAGTGAAATTAGAGGAATGGGTGGTTCTCTATTTTTAGTAGGGGCTTTTGTCTTTTTTGGAGCCTTTAGACAAGCGCTTGAGTCAGCATCTTTAATCTTAGCATGTCTCATTTTTTGTGCTTTTTCTTTATTTCGCACACTCGGCATCGCCATAGATGGTATGCCAAGTGAAGGCATCTTATTTGCGTTATCTATAGAGGCCTTTTTTGCTATTCTGGCCATAATTTTATTAAAAGCAAATCGTAATCCAAGGCAAGCCTCAACTTAACGTTTAATTGTTAGATTAATTTATAGATACTTAAAAGCAAGTTAATAGCTTGATCTTAGATTAGCTTTATATTCTTTAACTGTTATGCCATACCAGACTTTAAAGGCTGAATAAAAACTACTAATTTCTTTGTAACCAAGCCGCTCACTAATGTCTGTTGTAGTTAAATTGTTTAGATCTAGAAGCTCTTTTGATCTCTTCTTTCTGACCATATTGATAAGTTCTTTAAAATGAGTGTTTTCTTTTTTTAATCTTCTATAGAGTGTTTGACGACTGATTGATAGCTTAATACAAACGTATTCAATATTAGCTTTGTTTTCAGATAATAAGTTTTCGATGATTTTTAATATGAACTCTTTATTAATGACTTGTTTTTTTTCAAAGTCTTTTATGTAATCAGCCTTTCTTTCAATTATGCTTTTTTCTATTAATTGTTTGATGTTTGGGTTGTGGTTTGAAAGTTTTTTATCTAATGCACTGGATTCAATTTTTATCATATTGAATTTTTTTGAAAACTTTATATTTTTACCAAAGGTTTGTCTTAATAAATCATTGAAAGGTGGTGCAATAAAGTCGAAAGTGACAGTATTGAGCTCAATGTTAGAGTTTGATGATTTTCTGGCCCAATGAATTACATTACTCATGCTCTTGATTATGGCTGAATTTGGATAGCCTTTGCTTTTATTTAATGAGAAATAGATATAAGTGTAATTTCTGTCATAGCTTAAAGTGCATTTAAGAGAAGGGTTTATCCAGTCTATATATTTTGTATAACTCTCAAGAGCCTCTGACAATGTTCCGCATTGAGAAGCTAGGCTTGTAACTAAGCAGCGTGTAGTTGTTGGAATATACTCACCCAATAAGGCTGCATAATTAGTCATGTTAGAGTTTTCTTCTAAATTCTTCCAAAGATTGATTAGAATACTTTCGCTTACTCTTTTTTCAGGGTTTAGGAAAAAATTTTTATCAAGTTGTATTTTTCTAGGGTTGATTATTGAAAGTGAGGTGATTGATTCAATTAAATTGAAAACTGTAGTTGACGATATGGTGTCTTTATAATTGAGCATGTTAGTCCATGTTTTTAATTTAAAAATTGATATTGAAACCAAGTATTGTTTCTTGATTACGAAATAATATTGGTGTTTTGATTAATTGATATATTATTTAGAAAATCTATTTTGTTTTTTGAAAAGGCTCTTCATGTTGCTTACTATTCTTCTTTTAAGTGTTTTAAAGAGAAATAACTTGTTGATTTTAGGTGAACTTGCTTTTACTTGATTGTAGAACTAATGCTGCAATCAATGAGTCACCATATATGGTGATTTTGAATGAAAAGTTGAGTGTTATTTATCTAAGAGTCGGCTTTGTTATTTTGTATTATTACTTTGAATAATTGATAGACTTCATATTTTTAATATGTATTAAATGAGGGAGGCTAGATTTGTCTGTCATAGTAGGTTGAAGACGTAAATTGCTCTACGTTAACTTTTTGTTCCTGTTATGGTTGGCTTCTTCATATGTAGTCCTAGTCCTAGCGTGACTAGCTGGTTTTGCTCAAGCTCTTATCGTTAGGGCTTGGGTTATCCTACCTTGTTGTATCACTTGGTTTCCTTTCTCTTTGCGATCAAATTTTCCTCTAATTTTTCTAGTCTCTTGTTAAGCCGTGGTTTTTTACTTTAAGGATGTAAAAGCTAGGAAATTAAAGGCCTTAGAAGCTGCAAATAAAATGGAGTCCTGGGGCTAAATTGGGTAGAATGCTTCAAAATTCTATCCGGAGAAGGTGTCGATAAGTTTTTTAAGCTTGTCACTGATTTGTATTAAATGACTTATCAACACCTGCTCTTTGTGTGTCGCTTTATTAAGTGTGAGAAATAAGTGTCTTCTAAACAGTTAAAACATATACGTAACTTTTCTATTATCGCCCATATCGACCATGGTAAATCTACGCTTGCTGACCGTTTTATTCAAAACTGTGGTGGCTTGAGTGAACGAGAAATGGAAGCTCAAGTACTTGATTCCATGGATATTGAACGTGAGCGTGGTATCACGATCAAATCACAAAGTGTGACCTTGGATTACAAGGCGCAAGATGGTGAAACCTATCAGTTAAACTTTATCGATACGCCTGGACACGTTGATTTCTCTTATGAGGTGTCTCGTTCTTTAGCTGCCTGTGAAGGGGCTTTGTTAGTCGTTGATGCTGCTCAAGGTGTAGAAGCTCAATCTGTTGCTAACTGTTATACAGCGCTAGAGCAAGGCCTAGAAGTAATGCCTGTACTGAACAAAATTGATTTGCCACAGGCTGAACCTGAGCGTGTGTGTGATGAAATCGAAGATATCATTGGGATTGATGCCCATGGTTCTGTTACCTGTTCAGCGAAAACAGGCATGGGTGTTAATGACGTGCTTGAGCGCCTGATAGGTGAAGTGCCACCACCAGAAGGTGATGTTGATGGCCCTCTACAAGCACTAATTATTGATTCTTGGTTTGATAACTATCTAGGTGTTGTTTCTTTGGTACGTGTTAAAGAAGGTACCATTAAGAAAAAAGATAAGATTGTGATCAAGTCTACAGGCCAATCTTACCCAGTGGACATGGTGGGTATCTTTACTCCTAAACGTACTGAAACCGGCATTTTGCGTGCAGGTGAAGTCGGCTATGTTGTCTCTGGTATTAAAGACATTCACGGTGCCCCTGTGGGTGATACCATTACACATTTGGCAACGAAAGATATCCCTCAGCTTGATGGTTTTAAGAAGGTAAAACCTCAGGTTTATGCAGGTCTTTTCCCTGTAAGCTCTGATGATTATGAAGATTTTCGTGAAGCTTTGAACAAGCTTACTCTGAATGATGCTTCTTTGTTCTTCGAGCCAGAAACATCTGACGCCCTAGGGTTTGGTTTCCGCTGTGGTTTCTTAGGTATGCTGCACATGGAAATTATTCAAGAGCGTCTTGAACGTGAATACGACATGGATCTGATTACTACAGCGCCAACCGTAGTGTTTGAAGTCGAGCTTAACAATGGTGAGGTTATCATGATAGATAGCCCATCTAAGATGCCTGATCCAGGTAATATCCGCGAAATGCGTGAACCTATGGTTGAAGCGAATATTTTAGTGCCGCAAGAATACCTAGGTAACGTGATTACCTTATGTGTTGAAAAACGTGGTATTCAGAAAGATATGCTTTATGTGGGTAATCAAGTTTCTTTGAACTACGAACTGCCTATGAATGAAGTCGTTTTGGACTTCTTTGACCGACTTAAGTCATGTAGTCGTGGTTTTGCTTCCCTAGATTTCAGTTTTAGTCATTATAGTGCGGCACCTTTAGTGCGTCTTGATGTCCTTATTAATGGCGACCGTGTCGATGCGCTTGCGCTTATCATGCATAAGGATAATGTCTTGTATAAAGGCCGTATTCTGTGTGAAAAAATGAAAGAGTTGATTCCTCGTCAAATGTTTGATGTGGCAATTCAGGCGGCATTAGGCGCTAAAGTAATTTCTCGTACGACAGTAAAAGCCTTACGTAAAAACGTAACGGCGAAATGTTACGGTGGTGATGTGAGTCGTAAGAAGAAACTTCTACAGAAGCAGAAAGAAGGTAAAAAGCGTATGAAGCAGGTAGGTAATGTTGAAGTACCTCAATCTGCATTCTTAGCTGTTTTAAAAGTGGATAGCTAAAAGATACTTAAAAACAGCGAGCTAATTGCTAACTAAAAAATGAAATAGACCCTGTTCAGCCAATGAATGGGGTTTATATTAAGGACAATTTATGGCGTTTGATTTTGAGATTATCCTAGCGGCAGCCTTTGTTTTGACTGCTGTTGTTTGGGTATACGATAGAGTTGCCTTTTATCCAAAGCGTGTTGCTGCGCTAAACGATTTATCTCCAGAAGCATGCTCTGCAATACCAAAAGAAGTGAAAGACAGTATGGCGGGTACTCCTAAGTGGGTAACTGAAATTAAGTCTTATTTTGTCATTGTTGCTGTGATTTTTGGTTTACGCTCTTTTGTTGTAGAGCCTTTCCAAATTCCATCAGGTTCAATGTTACCGACGCTAGAAGTGGGTGACTTTATCTTGGTGAATAAGTTTGATTACGGGATACGTTTACCAGTTACTAATACTCAGCTTATAGCAACGACTGAGCCAAAACGTGGTGATGTGATTGTTTTTAAATACCCGAAAGATCCAAGTGTTAACTATATTAAACGTTTAATTGGTTTGCCAGGTGATACGATTAGCTATCATGATAAGCGCTTGACCATTAATGGTAAGCTGATAGGTGAAGAATTTCAGGCTGATTTACCACCTTCTGAAAAGAATCAAGGTATTCCTGTTACTCAGTTTAAAGAAGACTTATTGGGTGTTGAACACGAAATTTATAAAACAATGCGTGCAATTAACCTAAAGGGTGATTGGGTTGTACCTGAAGGGCATTACTTTGCTGTTGGGGACAATCGTGATAATAGTTCTGATAGCCGTGTTTGGGGCTTTGTACCAGAAGAGTATATGAAGGGCCGTGCCTTTTATATTTGGATGCATTGGAATAAATTCTTAAGCGTACCTAATTTTAAAAATAATGGTTCGATTGAATAGTAGTTTGGAGATATTTTGAGTTCCTCTTATCAAAAATTGTGTCGGCAGTTGGGTTACTTTTTTGCTGACCTAGGGTTACTAGAGCTGGCGCTTACTCACCGTAGTTTTGGTGGTAAAAATAATGAAAGGCTAGAGTTTCTAGGTGACTCCATTTTGAACTATGTCATTGCCGAAGACTTATTTCATCGTTTTCCTAAAGCAAAAGAAGGTGAGCTGAGTCGCTTACGTGCTTCTTTAGTTAAAGGTGAAACTCTGGCTGAAATTGCCCGTGAATTTAAATTGGGTGATTACCTTAAACTAGGTGCCGGTGAATTAAAAAGTGGTGGCTTTCGTCGTGATTCTATTTTAGAAGATGCGGTTGAAGGTATTATCGGTGCTATATTTTTAGATGCAGGTATGGACTCTTGCAGCGAGCGTATTTTGAGCTGGTATGAGTCACGTTTGAATGCCACTTCTTTAAAAGTTGTTACTAAGGATGCGAAAACCCGTTTGCAAGAATATTTACAAGCACGCAAGCATGCTTTACCTCAGTACGAAGTGATTGAGGTTTTGGGTGAGCCCCATGATCAAACCTTTTATGTACATTGTGTAATAGAGTTATTTGCTGATCCGATTGAAGGTAAAGGAAACAGTCGTCGAATTGCAGAGCAAAAAGCAGCAACACAAGCCTTAGCTATGTTGGAGCAAGAAAATGCCTAAAGACGATTTACCAGAAAATCAGGATAATATTGAGAATCCTGCTATTGAAGATGATGGTGGTATTGATCTAGATAACTTTGACTTTAGCCAAATGGCTGCTGGAGAGTCCACAGAGGACTATGACGAGCCAGAGTTAGATATCACTCACTGTGGTTATGTGGCGATTGTGGGTCGACCTAATGTGGGTAAATCGACCTTGTTGAACCATGTATTAGGTCAAAAACTGAGTATTACATCACGTAAGCCTCAGACTACCCGCCAGCAAATTTTGGGTGTAAAAAGCCAGGGGCATGTGCAAACTATTTATGTCGATACGCCTGGTATGCATTTAGGTGAAGCTAAAGCGATTAACCGTTTCATGAATAAAACGGCGTCGTCTGCATTAGCTGATGTTGATGCTATTTTATTTGTGATTGATGCTGAGCGTTGGACTCAAGAAGACCAGTCTGTATTAGAGAAGGTTAAGCTTGCTCGTTGCCCTGTTGTATTGGTTGTAAATAAGGTTGATAAGCTAGAAGAAAAAGATAACTTGCTACCTACTTTGGCTAAGTTATCTGAGTTGATGAACTTTGCTCAAATTGTTCCTATCTCTGCTCTTAGGGGTAAAAACCTAGATAGATTAGAGCGATTAGTAGAAGGTATGATGCCAGAAGGCGGACAATTCTATCCTGAAGATCAGATTACTGACCGTAGTTCTCGCTTTTTAGCCTCTGAGATTGTGCGTGAGAAAATTACCCGTCAATTAGGGCAGGAAGTGCCTTATGAAGTGGCTGTTCAGATTGAAGAGTTTAGCTATGAAGGTGAAACCTTACATATTAGTGCTTTGATCTTAGTTGAGCGTAACGGACAAAAGCGCATTATTATTGGTGACAAGGGTGAAAAAATTAAGCTAATTGGTAAGGAAGCTCGTGTTGATATGGAGAGCATGTTCCAAGCTAAAGTGATGCTTAATTTGTGGATTAAAGTCAGAGCAGGTTGGTCTGATGATGAGCGTGCGCTAGCAAGTCTTGGTTATCAGGACCAATAATTAGGTCTTGTTATGCAAGATAACAAAGATGCGCTAATTTCGGCTTATGTAATACATACTAGGCCTTTTCAGGATAATAAAATCCTGTTGGATTTGTTAACACTTGAATCAGGTTTGGTAAGGGCAGTTTTTCGACTGCCAAAAAAAGAGGCTCGGGTTATTCCCGGGCCTTTTTTGCGTTATCAGGTCTTGCTAAAAGGTCGAACTGAGCTAAAGACGGTATATGTGCTTGAGTCTTCAGAGCCTGCCTCAAATTTAGAGGGGCTTCGTCTTTTTGCTGGCATGTATGTGCATGAGATCTTGCTCAAGCTTTTACCTGCAAATTTACCTTTATCTGTCTTTTTTGAGCTCTACCAGTGGCTGATTCTTAGTTTACATTCTAATGCACCCGTAGCACCCTTGTTGCGACGTTTTGAACACGCTTTGTTTGAAGAGATAGGAAGCAGTATTAACTTGGCTATGACGGCAACGGGGAATGTATTAGACCCAAATGCAATGTATCGCTTTGATGTAAGGTTTGGTTTGCGACCTTATTATGGTGATAAACCAAAACAGCTACCTGATTTATTTATTAGTGGGCAGATGGCATTAGATTACTCAGAAGGTTTATGGGGTAAAGCGGATGTTGTTAGGTTAGCCAAAACCTTACATAGAATTTGGTTAGATCATTTGCTAGAAGGAAAAGAAGTGGTGGCTAGGCGTTTGTTACCTGACTATCAGTTTCATGGTGAGCGTCATTATACAGTGCCTGTTTTTCGCTCCGATAAAACTCAGTAGTTTTTTAGTTAGTGATAGAAATAGTATTGGAATAAATAGTTTATGATTCTTGGAATTGGTACCGATATCGTTGAAATAGGTAGAATCCGTGATTCTGTCACGCGAATTGGTGAGCGCTTTTTAAAGCGTTTACTTACTCAGAGTGAAATGGATAAATACCATAGTATTAATAATGAAGAGGTTGCCGCGGCTTATGTCGCAAAACGTTTTGCTGCTAAAGAAGCGGTTGCAAAAGCCTTAGGTACTGGTATTGGTAGAGGCCTAAGTTTTCAGCATATTGAAGTCAGTAATGATGAGATGGGAAAGCCAATTGTTAATGTAAAGCCTCACGGTAATCAGATGATGGATCAACCGGTTAAATGGCATTTAAGTATTAGTGATGAAAAAGACTATGCTCAAGCCTTTGTTATTCTTGAGGCCATTTGATGAGGTTTCTTACCTCAAGTACTTGATCAATCGCGTGAATAAAGTCGAGTAATACTTCTTCCACTTCCTCTAAACCTAGCTCTTTTAAATGGCTTTCTAAGAAACCAGCATGCTTGGTTAAGCTAGGGGTGCCACAGTATTTAGATGCACCGTGTAGTCTATGTACGACTTGGATTAATTTCTTTAGTTCTTCTTGTTTAAAGTGATGGTTGATTAGCTTCTTCTCGGACTCAAGCGAGTCAGCCAGCATGTTAAACATATCTCTAGCAATAGGGACTTGATCGTTCACAATAGAAAGTGATTTCTCCAAGTCGAAAATACCTTCTAAGCTTCTATCCGATTCTATTTCAGAGGGTTGGCTGAAGCACCATTCTTGAATAACTTCTATCAGCTTGCTTTCGTTTACAGGCTTAGTGAGATAGGCATTCATGCCTGAATTTAAGATTTCTTGTTTCTCTGAATTGAGCGCGTGTGCAGTTAGGGCAATGATAGGTGTTAGGGTTGTATTCTTATGTTCACGCAGACGTTTAGTGGTTTCCATGCCATCCATTTCAGGCATTTGAATATCCATAAGAATAAGGTCGAAATTTTCCCTCGCGCATAAATCGAGTGCTGCTTGACCTGAGTGAGCTAGGCTGACTTCGATATTGTTTGGAGTGAGCCAGTGGCTAACAAGTTGCAGGTTGATTTGGTTGTCATCAACAGCCAATACTTTAAGACCATTAAATGGAATTATATTTGGTGTGCTGTTAATCGTTTCCTCTAGAGGTTGCTGGTCAAGTGATGTAAGACTCTTATAAAGTTGTTTATGGCTAATGGGTTTGAGTAACACATCGCAAGCAAGTCTTTGTAGCTCTGGGTGTTGGTTGATTTTTCCCGGTAACTGAGTCATTAAAATGCAAGGTATTTTACAGCTTTCACTCGCATAAACAGCCAACTCATAGCTTTGAGCTATATCTTTATCTTCACCGCTCACACTTAACAACACTGCATCGATTTCTTCCTCATCTTGACGTGAATTTAAACGACGAATCAGGTGTTCTAGAGTGGTACAGAAAATAGGGTTAATCTGAATGCTAGTTAGGTAGCTTTCTAAGTAATGACGGTAGCCCTTGGAAGGCTCAAAGATAAGTATGTTCTTATGGATGGCTTCTTGTGGCTGGTCTTCACGATTTGAGTTTTGCAGGTTAATGCGGAAACGGAAGTTAGAACCAACACCAGATTCACTATTTACTTCTATTTCACCACCCATCTGTTCTACTAGTTTTTTAGTGATGACTAAACCTAAGCCTGTACCACCAAATTGTCTTGTGGTTGATGTGTTTACCTGAGAGAAGGCTTTAAAGAGACTGTTTAGCTTGTTTTCGGGAATACCTATGCCACTGTCTATCACTTGAACTAAAAGGGTGGGTTGGCCGTTTCTTTGTTGCTCAAGGGTTACCTTAGTGCGGACAAAACCATTGTGAGTAAACTTGATGGCATTACCAATTAAGTTGGTTAGAATTTGACGAATTCGAATGGCGTCGCCTATCAGCCATTCGGGAACCTCTTTTGCGACTTCTGGAATCAAATCTACCGATTTTTTATGTGTTAAGAGGTTGGCACTGAGTATTTGGTAGACATCATCAATGAGTTCACGAATATTCACTTCTGAGTGCTCAAGGCTCAGCTTCCCAGCTTCAATTTTAGAGAAGTCGAGAATGTCGCCAATGATGGCAAGTAGGCTGTTAGTCGATTGTTCTATGGTATTAATATAGAGGCGCTGCTGATTATCGAGTTTGTCTTTCTGTAATAGCTGGGTATAGCCTAATATTGCGTTAAGCGGGGTTCTTACCTCGTGGCTCATGTTAGCCAAAAACTGTGTTTTTAAACGGTTTGACTCGCTCGTTTCCCGGTTAGCAATATGTAACTGCGCACTTTTCTCTTCCATGCTATCCATATTGCGGCGCATGTCTTCTGTTGCTTGTTCTATGCTTTTTAGCATTTCTTCTTGGCTGTTTTCTAGACGCTCATTAATTTCTGCAAGACCCTTGGTTGTCGCTAAATAGTCTCTCGGCAGTTTGAGTTGTTTGATGGCGTTGAACTGGCCTTGGCTGATTTTTTCAACCACACGATTAAGATTGTTGACTGGGTTGGCTATCTTATTGGCGATTTTTATAGCGATTAATGCAAAAAGAGTGGTGAAGGCAATGAGAGTTATCGCCATAAAGCTGAATAATCGGTACTTTTTAAGAGTGAAATCCGCCGTATTGGATTCAAGGACTAGCCAGCCAGTGAGCGTTTTGTCATTACTTTCAATTGGTCCCAAACCTTCACTTTCTAATGAGGTTTTAAGGCTTAACAAGGGGGTGATAGAAAGTGCGGAATATTGAGAAAACTTCTGTTCTGCTTGGTTGGTAAAAAGCGCCTCAGGGTCGGTAAATGTACTCTTATTACCTATTTCATTAACGAGTTTTTTTTGCGCGTTATAGACTCTAGCAGAGATAATATTAGGACTTAAAATACTGGCTTTAAGTTGTTTCTGTAAGAAATTATTATCTATGTGAGGAGCCGCATTTTCGTAGGCAATGGCAAATTGCTGTGCGATAAATTCGATTTGGCTTTGGTTTTGTTGTTGGTAATCTACTTTTCTTTCATAGATGAAAATCAGTGAAATAACCAAACTTAGGAAGGAAACTGGCAAAAAAATCGCAAAAAAAGTTTTAACTCTTAAAGAAAAATTTGAATTCATTGCCAGTCATATACCTTATAAACCTGCTAGGTTTAACAAATGGTTAGTAGCAGGCGAAATTTCCGTTTCTCTTACGACGATCACATTCGCGTGTGTAGTTTTCACATGCCATTACCTTGGTACGTGATGGATTACTGATTGTTTTACACTCACGCCATTTAGTACGTAATTCATCATCAGGGATGTCTGCAGCAGGGCCGCCAAACATGTCACAACCCGCTAGGGTTAGGGTTGAAATGAGTAGTCCAAACTTGAGCTTCTCGCGCATGTGATGCTTCTCCGGTTTTATTTCGCGCTAACGATATAACGCTTTTGTCTTGCAATAGTGTAAATAAGTGATTTATAAAATCATAGAATTAAAGTAAGTTTCACGTTCTACGTAATTAATGTCAATGAAGTTTTTATGAATAACTATCCAACTATCGAGTCTTTAATAGGTCAAACCCCTTTGGTCAAGCTTCAAAGGATAAATCCTAATAGTACGAATCAGGTCCTACTTAAGCTAGAAGGTCAAAATCCAGCGGGTTCTGTAAAAGATAGGCCTGCTCTCAATATGATAGCTCAAGCCGAGCTAAGGGGAGATATTAAGCCTGGCGATAGTTTGATAGAAGCGACCAGTGGTAATACTGGTATTGCTTTGGCTATGGTTGCGGCAATCAAGGGTTATCAGATGCATCTCGTAATGCCTGATAATATGAGCGAAGAGCGCAAGTCTGCTATGTCTGCTTATGGGGCTGTACTTCACCTTGTTACTAAAGAAGAAGGTATGGAAGGGGCTAGGGATCTTGCCATCTCTATGCAAGAGAAAGGGCAAGGTAAACTATTAAACCAATTTGCTAACCCTGATAACCCTGATGCTCATGTAAGTTCAACAGGACCTGAAATTTGGCAGCAGACTCAAGGTGAGATTACCCACTTTGTCAGCGCGATGGGCACTACAGGCACTATTATGGGAGTTTCTAAATACCTTAAGTCTCAAAGTGATGCTGTTGAAATTATTGGTTTACAACCACAAGAAGGTTCCAGTATTCCTGGGATCAGACGATGGCCTAAGGAGTACTTACCAAGTATTTTTGACGAAACTCGTGTGGATAGAATTATTGATGTTGCGCAAATTGACGCAGAAAATGTGATGCGTGATCTGGCAACTAAAGAAGGTGTCTTCTGCGGTGTTTCTTCTGGTGGTGCTGTTTCTGCCGCTCTTAAGTTGTCTGAGCAAGTAAATAACGCAACGATAGTGGTCATCATCTGTGATCGTGGTGATCGTTACTTATCTACAGGTGTGTTTAATCCGGTATAAGATTTAGGCGCCTAGGTTATGAGACATTAATTATTTTGGGGTGGAGAGCAAGTTAAATTGTTTTTCTACCCTAAAATATAACAAATGGTTTCATCACTTTGGCTTACTGCCTTGAAACCTCTGATATTTTATAAATTCTTCTCTTTATCTCCACTAAGTTAGCTAGCTGATAGCTTGGCTTTTGGGTAAAATTGCCGCCGTTGTTAATAAATACAAATGAGCCCAATTTTTGAAGCATCGTACTCGTCAACAAAGAAGACCTAGCGCTTCCCCCGCTAAACTGGGACCTGAACTCGTTTTTCACATAGATCGTCTTACTCATGATGCTAGAGGTATTGCTAAGTCTGACGGTAAGGTTACCTTCATTGCAGGTGCACTACCTGGAGAAGAAGTCAGCGCTCGAGTTTTTAAATCTAATCGTCGTTATGACGAAGCCAAATTGACTCGAATTCAGCAAGCATCAGAAGACAGGGTAATGCCTACATGCCTGTACTTTGATCAGTGTGGTGGCTGCAGCTTTATGCATTTGTCTTACCCTCAGCAAGTTGTGGCAAAACAAGTATGGTTAACTGGGCAGCTTCGTAAGCTTAATTTTACGGGTGAAATGGAGCAGTTGACTGATGCTCCTCTCGCTTATCGCCGTCGTGCCAGACTGGCGGTTAAAACCAATAAAGATGGTAGCGTTAATATGGGGTTTAGGGGTAAAGCCTCTGCCGATATAGTTAACCTTGATACCTGTGTTGTGATGACTGAAAAGTTGCAGGCGATTATGCCTAGCTTAAGGCAGATTCTTGCACAAAGTGAAAAGCCGAGTGCTATTGGTCATATTGAGCTACTTGAAGATGACTTAGGCTGTTCTGTTTTATTACGATTAACTGCTGACTTAAGCGTAAATGATCTGGCTTTGTGGACTGAAAGAGCAGGCTCTTATGGATGGGACTTGTATTTGCAAGCGCCGTCCCTAGATAAAGTTAAGTGTGATGAAGAATCATTACGCCAATATACCTTGGAAGGTTTATCTATTCATTACCACCCACAAGACTTCATTCAGGTGAATAAACCTATGAATGATAAGATGGTGGCCCAAGCTTTGCAGTGGTTAGATCTTAATGATCAAGATAAAGTTTTGGACTTATTTTGCGGGGCAGGAAACTTCTCCTTGCCAATGGCTAAAATTGCAGCAAAGGTTGTTGGGGTGGAAGTTCAGCCGCAAATGGTGCTAAATGGCGAGCGCAATGCGAGTTTGAATGGGCTAGAGAATGTGACCTTTATTGGTGCAGACTTGACTCAAAAAGTGACTCACAGTGAATTGAAAAAAGGCTTTACAAAGGCTTTGTTAGATCCGCCAAGAGCGGGTGCATTTGAGTTTTTACCAAGTTTACTCAAACTCAAAATAGACACTATTTTATACGTGTCTTGTGACGCGGCAACGTTGGCACGGGATGCAGAATTTCTTGTAGAGCATGGTTATAAAGTGAAGCGTGTGAGTATGATGGAAATGTTTCCTCAGACGGCTCATGTTGAAACCATGATGTTGTTACAAAAGAAGCACTAAGCAAAAGGTGAACACATGGTAACAGTGCGTAAGGATCATCCAACCCAAGCCGATGGGTCTGTGGATATTGATCTGTGGATGGCGCAGTTAGGCGACAATATTGATGTTTCAGCACGTGTCCCATTACGGATGGCATGTGAATTATCACGTCAAGCGGAAGTTGCAATGGGTAAAGACTCCTATTGGGGGCCTCAAGCAAGTACTTTTAAAGCGGGTTTAGAAATGGTCGAAATCCTTTCCGGTTTTCGAGCAGATCAAGACTCTTTACTTGCAGCAGCCATGTATCGAGCTGTACGTGAAGATCAGTTGGCCATAGAAAAAGTGGCTGACATGTTTGGTCGTAAAGTTGCCTCTATTATTGAAGGGGTAATTCGCATGGGAGAGGTATCAAAAAACCTTTCCGCAGATACAAAGGCTGAAGTGCTAGGTAATAGTGATAATCAGCTTGAATCTTTACGAAAAATGCTGGTGTCTATCATTGATGATGTGCGTGTTGTGTTGGTGAAGCTAGCAGAAAGAGCATGTGCAATTAAGGAAGCAAAACATCAAGATGGTGCAAGGCGTGAGGCTGTGGCTTTGGAAGTGCAAAGTGTTTATGCCCCTTTAGCACACAGACTAGGCATAGGTTATATCAAATGGGAGTTGGAAGACTTATCTTTCCGTTACCTATATCCAACCGAGTATAAGCGCGTTGCAACCTGGCTAGATGAAAAGCGTATTGCTCGTCAAGAATATATAGATGAAGTGATCTCCACTTTAGATGTGGAATTACAAAAAATTAATATCCATGCGGATTTAATGGGACGAGCAAAGCACATCTATAGTATTTGGCGCAAAATGAAGCGTAAAAATATTGGTTTTGATGAAGTTTATGATGTTCGTGCCGTGCGTATTTTGGTTGATAAAACCATGGATTGTTATGGTGTATTAGGCACAGTTCACACTCTCTGGAAGCCGATTCCCCATGAGTTTGATGATTATATCAGTAACCCAAAATCTAACGGTTACCAGTCATTGCATACGGCGGTTATTGGGCCGAATGGGCGTGCTGTCGAGATTCAAATTCGTACTCATAAAATGCATGAAGATGCTGAACTTGGTGTGTGCGCCCACTGGAAATATAAAGGTACAGATTTAAGTTCGAATAGTAGCTCGTACGAAGAAAAGCTTTCTTGGTTAAGAACCATCTTAGATTTTCATGAGGTTCAAGGGGATCTTGAATCTCTGTCTGAGCAAGTTCGAAGTGATATCGAACAAGATAGGATTTATCTCTTTACACCAGATGGCCATGTGGTGGATTTACCGACAAACTCTACCGCGGTAGATTTTGCTTATCGTGTACACACGGAAATAGGCCACCGTTGCCGAGGTGCCAAGGTAAATGGCCGTATTATTTCTTTGGTCACACCACTTAAAACCGGTGACAAAGTCGAGATATTAACCACGAAAGAAGGTGGTCCGAGCCGTGATTGGCTACACAATAGTTTAGGGTATGTGAAAACAAACCGAGCTAGAGCAAATATCCAAAACTGGTTTAAAAAACAGGATAAAGATAAAAATATTCAAGCTGGTCGTCAGATCATAGAACAAAACTTTAAGCGTCTTGGGATAGATGAAGCCAATATCGATTTACAACTCATAGCTGAAAAGTGCAAGTACGCTAGCAAAGAAGAGTTTTATGTTGGTATAGGCGCAGGTGATATCCAGATAGCGCGTATTCTTCGTCGTATTGAAGATGTTTATGGTTTGGATGGTGATAAAGAGCACCCACCACGTTTGCGTAAAAGTCAGCATGATGCGGATCAAAGTGATGTTCATATTCGTGGTGTAGGTAAGCTGCTCACTAGTATGGCGAAATGCTGTACGCCGATTCCGGGTGATGAGATTTTAGGCTTTATTACGCAAGGTAGAGGTGTATCCGTTCATCGCCAAGATTGTATTAACATGGTGCAGTTACAAGTTGATGAGCCGGAGCGTGTGGTTGAAGTGAGCTGGGGCGAAGAGTCTGGTAACCTCTATCCTGTCAACATTCAGATCGAAGCTTATGATAGAACTGGCCTGCTTAGGGACATTACTAACCTTCTCGCTAATGAAAAGGTGAATCTTCTATCCATGAATACGATCTCAACGAAAGAAAGTAATACCGCCTTGATTCGTTTTACGATTGAAGTAGGTGAGCTAGATATATTAAGTAAGTTATTGCATCGTATTAATCAGCTACCTAATGTTTTGAACGTTTATCGTGAGCGAGAGAAGTGAGTCATACACTAGATGATTTATTAACCTTAATGGCAAACCTTAGGGCTCCTGAAAAGGGTTGCCCTTGGGACTTAAAGCAAACCCATGACAGCCTTGTCCCTTATTTAACAGAAGAGGCCTATGAGGTTGTTGATGCGATAGAGTCAAAAGACTTGGCTCATTTAAAAGAAGAGTTGGGTGATTTGTTATTTCAGGTTGTTTTCCATGCTCAGATAGCAAATGAGAAAGAAGCCTTTAACTTTGATGATGTTGTCGCTGGCATTACCAGTAAAATGTTACGTCGACATCCTCATGTCTTTCCTGATGGCCAACTTTCAAGTTTTGGCACTCAAAGTAGTTTAACGGATGCTGAAATTGCTGAACAATGGCAAGTGATCAAACAGCAAGAAAAAGCGTTAAAACCGCAGGATACGAAAACGGGTCTGCTTGACTCTATCCCCGCAAAGATGCCTCCTATGCAAAGGGCAGTAAAACTGCAAAAAAAAGCAGCTAAAGTTGGTTTTGATTGGCCAGATGTTAAGCCTGTTTTTGCAAAAATTCGAGAAGAACTGGATGAGCTAGAAGAAGCCATTGAAGAGCGCGATAATGGTCATATTCAAGAAGAGCTTGGGGACTTGTTGTTTGTCATGGCAAACCTTGCTAGACATGTTAAACAAGATCCAGAACAAGCTGTTAGCTTAACAAACCAGAAATTTTGTCGTCGATTTGCTAGAATTGAAAGCTTGCTGCAAGAACAAGGCAAAAAATTAGATGATTGTGGCTTAGCTGAGCTCGATAAATACTGGGATCAGGCCAAATCAGAAGGCTTATAAAAGCCAATAAATTGATCGAAAAACAGCATTGATCAAGATGAATATTTTGTTGCAGATACATTCAATTCAAGCAAATTTTTAATGCTATGTACGCAACATAGATGGATGGGAGATTATTAAGTGAGTGATCGACAGGCTTCGTTACGCGAAAATGTGAGACTTTTAGGTGATTGTCTTGGGGAAACCATGATTAATCATTTAGGGGAAGACTTACTTAATCAAGTTGAAGATATTCGCAGACTATCTAAAGAAGGTCGACAGGCAGGCGATTCAGCCCCTTTGATTGCAGCGCTTGAGGCGTTGAACGATGATGAGATAGTACCTGTTGCTCGTGCTTTTAACCAATTCCTTAATCTATCAAATATTGCTGAGCAATATCATAGGGTGCATAGACGTCGCACAAATGAGAGCTTAGGTGTATACCAAAACCCAGTTGGTGACTTGCTTGCTAGACTGCATGATAATGGTCACAGTCAGGAAAGTATTCTTTCAACCTTGAAAGAGCAGTCCATAGAGCTTGTTTTAACCGCACACCCAACAGAAGTAGTGCGTCGTTCCCTTATTCAAAAATATGACAACATTTCCTCTGAACTTGAAGCGCTTGATAAAGATAATATTCTTCCGCTTGAAGAAGATATTCATGTACGTCGCTTAAGTGAGATTATTACGCAGGCTTGGCATACGGATGAAATCCGTGATCAAAGACCGACGCCAGTTGATGAAGCTAAATGGGGCTTTGCTGTTATTGAGCAATCTTTGTGGCAAGCAATTCCACGCTTTTATCGTCAATTAGAGCAACAATTTAGCCGTCACTTAGATGGGGCTTTAATGCCTATGGATTTGGCGCCTGTTAAGTTTGCGACTTGGATGGGCGGTGATAGAGACGGTAATCCTAATGTGACAGCTAAGGTGACGAAAGAAGTGAGTTTACTGGCTCGCTGGATGGCGGCAGATCTTTATATAAAAGATTTAAATGTCCTGCGTTCTGAGTTCTCTATGTCTGAATGTAATCAGGCTTTAAGAGATAGAGTTGGCGAAAGCACTCAGCCTTATCGCGAAATTCTACGAAACCTTGAAAATAAAATGATCGCAACTCGCGACTGGGCTCAAGCTTGTATTAAAGGAGAACCTGCGAGTCGTGAAAATATTCTTTTAGATAGTAAACAATTACATGATGATCTGGTGCTTTGCCACCAATCTTTGATTGATTGTGGCATGAAGGTAATTGCTAATGGTCGCCTGCTAGACTTGATTCGTTGTGCAGCCACTTTTGGTTTGAGTCTAGTTAAACTGGATGTAAGACAAGATGCATCGCGTCATATTGATGCACTATCTGCGATTACTCGTTTTTATGGTGTTGGTGATTATGCTGAATGGGATGAAGCATCACGCCAAGCATTTTTGTTAACTGAATTAAATTCTAAGCGCCCATTGTTGCCCCGTGATTGGGTGACAACATCTGAAGTTAAAGAAATCTTAGATACTTTTGCCATGATAGCGGATGGTGATGCCAGTTCATTTGGCTCTTATGTGATCTCTATGGCTAGCGCGCCTTCTGATGTTTTGGCCGTTGCTCTTTTATTGCAAGAGAGTGGCGTTGTACAGAAAATGCGTATCGTGCCTTTATTTGAAACACTCGCAGACCTTGATAATGCCCAGCCAACGATTGAGCAACTTTTCTCTATGCCTTGGTATAAGGCTTATATTGATGGCCAGCAAGAAGTCATGATTGGTTACTCTGATTCTGCGAAAGATGCAGGACAAATTGCAGCAACTTGGGGGCAGTATCGAGCTCAAGAAGCGCTAACAGATTTGTGTCATAAGCATGGTGTACGCCTGACTTTGTTCCATGGTCGTGGTGGTACAGTCGGTCGTGGTGGTGGTCCTGCGCATGTTGCTATTTTGTCTCAACCTCCAGGTTCTGTGAATGGCTCTATTCGAGTGACAGAGCAAGGTGAGATGATTCGTTTTAAATTTGGTATTCCAGATATCGCGGTACGATCTTTAGAACTTTATTGCTCTGCTGTGTTGGAAGCGACATTGATGCCTGCAGAGGCACCAAAAGAAGAATGGCGCGCTGTTATGGATGAAATGGCTGAGATAGGCATGAATCAATACCGTAGCATAGTTCGAGGTCATGAAGACTTTGTGCCTTACTTTAGAGCTATTACACCAGAGCAGGAATTGGCAGAGTTGCCATTAGGTTCTCGACCTGCTCGTCGTAAAAGTGATGGTGGCGTCGAAAGTTTACGTGCCATTCCTTGGATTTTTGCTTGGATGCAAATACGCTTGATGTTGCCTGCTTGGTTGGGTGCTGAAAGTGCGTTGCAGCAAGCGGTTGATTCGGGACACTTAGAGAAATTAAGACAGATGCGAGAAGAGTGGCCTTTCTTCTCCGCTTATCTTGATATGTTAGATATGGTACTTGCTAAGGCAGAGCCTGAAATCGCTGAATATTATGAAAAACGTCTTGTGCCTGAAGAGCTAAAGCCATTAGGACGTTTATTGCGTAATAAGCTGCAAAAAGTAAGTTCACTGATTATTGAGCTAAAAGAACAAGAGCGTTTGATAGAAGATAATCAAACCATACGTCAGTCAATTGATGTTCGTAACCCTTACATAGATCCGTTACATTACCTGCAAGCAGAATTGCTCTACCGTAGTAGACAAACGTCTGATAACAAAAAAGTGAGTAAAGCGCTTATGATAACCATGGCGGGTATCGCAAGTGGCATGCAGAATACGGGTTAAATGAAGTCTTAGCCTTCAAGAGTGGAAACCTTGGACAGGTTTTTCACTCTCAGCAAGGTATAGTCAGGTAAAATTGCCAAAAAATTGTTTAAAAGCGATCAATTCAGATCCTAATAACGAATATTTGCCAGTTAATTTGCATATTCAATGCTTGCTTGGGTATCCTTGGCGACCGTTTTATTTTTTATGACTTGTAAATGGCTAGGTATCAATTTGAGCTAGGTGATGCTCTGCCTGTAAGACCGACAAAAGTCAGACCAGTTTTTATTTTTTAAAATTATATATAGGAGATTGTTATGCGAGTTATTCTATTGGGCGCTCCAGGCGCAGGTAAGGGTACGCAAGCGCAATTTATTACTGAAGCTTTTTCTATTCCTCAAATTTCTACTGGTGATATGCTGCGCGCAGCCATTAAAGAAGGTACAGAACTAGGTCTTAAAGCTAAGGCTGTTATCGATGCTGGGGCTTTGGTATCTGACGATATTATTATTGGCCTTGTAAAAGAGCGTCTAACTGCTGCTGATTGTAATAATGGCGCTTTGTTTGACGGTTTCCCACGTACAATTCCTCAGGCTGATGCATTAAAAGATGCTGGCGTTGATATCGATTATGTTGTTGAAATTGATGTTGCGGATGAAGAAATTATCCAGCGTCTAAGTGGTCGTCGTGTGCACCCAGGTTCTGGCCGTGTTTATCACACTGTTTACAATCCACCTAAAGTGGAAGGTAAAGATGATGAAACAGGTGAAGACTTGGTTCAACGTGCTGATGATACAGAAGAGACTGTGCGTAACCGCTTAGGTGTTTACCATGATCAAACAGCACCATTAGTTAACTACTACAATGATTGGGCTAAAACAGGGGCTGATAATGCGCCTGAATATGTGAAAGTAAATGGTGTGGGTGATCTGAATGAGATCAAACAAACTTTATTGGCGGCCCTAAAAGCGTAATACAAATGACTGCTATTTTAGCGTTAGATACTTCGACACCAGCATGCTCTGTGGCATTGCTGGTAGATGGTGTGCTGATGGATGATTTTCGTCTCGCACCACGTAAACATAATGAATTAATTCTTCCCATGGTCGATCAGATGCTAACTCAAGCGCAATTGAGTTTATCTGATCTTGATGCCATCGCATTTGCTAGAGGTCCAGGTTCATTTACTGGATTAAGAATCGCTGCTGGTGTGGTTCAAGGTTTAGCTTACGGCACTGATTTACCTGTTATTCCTGTTTCGACCTTAGCCGCATTGGCTTTGGATGGGTTTCAGCAAACAGGTGATAATCATTGGTTAGCTGCCTTGGATGCTCGTATGGGAGAAGTGTATCTTGGTGGCTATGAGTTTTCTGAGAGTGGTGGTTCGCTTGTTGTGAAAACCAGCTTTGAAGAAACTGTAATTAAACCTGATCTACTATCTGGTTTTGAGAAGGCTTATCAAGGTATTGGGTCTGGTTGGTGCTATCAAGAAACACTATCCAATTTATTGCCTAGTCAGGCTAAGCATATTTTAGAAGACGCCGCGCCAAAGGCATCTTGTATTGTTCGCTTGGCTGAAATAGCTTGGCAAAAAGGTGAGACGGTAGCAGCCCACGAAGCTGTTCCAACTTATCTTAGAGATGAAATATCATGGGAAAAGCAGCCGCTTAAAGTAGGGAAACGATAGTTTAATGTTTTGGTATCAAATACTCTTCTTAGCCCTTATTCAAGGGCTAACTGAATTTTTACCTATTTCGAGCTCTGCTCATCTTATCTTACCTGCACAGGTGCTTAATTGGCCTGATCAAGGTTTAGCCTTTGATGTCGCTGTTCATGTCGGCACCTTGATCGCTGTTGTGACTTATTTCTATCGCGATATTGTTCAAGTGGTAGGGGACTGGTTTTCATCTTTGATGGGAAAAGGCTCAACTGAACAAAGTAAGCTAGGTTGGTGTTTAATTGTAGGCACTATACCTGCTGGTTTAGCTGGATTAGTTTTTAATGACTTTATTGAAGCGAATCTCAGATCTGTTGAGGTGATAGCTTATGCCACTATAGGTTTTGGTATTTTACTTTGGTTAGCAGATAGGTTTGGTTCTAATGAAAAAAGTGAATACCAGCTAACCTGGCGCACTAGTTTGATGATAGGTATTGCTCAGGCGATTGCCTTGATTCCAGGTACATCACGTTCGGGTATTACTATGACTGCAGCAAGGGCGTTTGGCTTTAACCGCGAATCGTCTGCACGTTTCTCATTTTTACTTTCTATTCCTTTAATTGTGCTAGCTGGCGGTTATAAGTTGGTTCAGCTGTTAACAACGAATGTTTATGTAGAATGGGGCTCGCTTGTTTCTGGTGTAATCTTATCCGCATTAAGTGCTTACTTTTGTATTTACTTCTTTTTGAAGTGGCTAAATACTATTGGTTTTACACCCTTCTTAATATATCGTCTAATATTGGGAGGCGTACTACTTGCCTTGGTATATGCTGGATAGTCATTTTCTTATAATCTTGAGGTCGCGCTTGTTATGCAAATAAATACGCGTTTTCCAGTTGTTTCGGATGCAGGTCGCTCTAAAGTTAAGCCGACGTTACCTGCTGTTGCTGAACCTGTTAGCGCCCCTCAGTTTTCATTACCTGCAAGCCCAGTGTCTAGCTTTGAGCATGCCCAGCAGAGTCAGGGTGCCAAATTTAGTCGTGTTGAAGGTTTAGATAGAGCTGTACAGGAAGCGATAGCAAGCTATCAGGCTACACAATCTATGGCTGCAGACAATCCGAAAAACTACCTTATTGGCGTTGATACTTTCGCTTAATCTTTTATTTATATTGTAACTCTTCATGACTCAATCTCTTGCTGTAAGTGCGCTAGAGCCTTTTTACAATGAGGCTGCTAAAACCTTAGCTAAATCTCTTGAACTTGATTTTTTCTCTGTTAAAACACCGCTTAAATTTGTTAATCAGTATGATTATCTTTTACTTGTTTCTGACCATGTTTCAATTGCAAGAACCGGTAAAGGGGCTCCTGCTCCTGTAAAAGTTGATTTTACGAGTGGTGCTGTTGCACACAGGCGTAAATTTGGTGGAGGTAAAGGGCAAGATATCGCTAAAGCTGTGGGTTTAAATAAGCGGGCAGATATTAGTGTATTTGATGCGACGGCAGGGCTTGGGCGAGATGCATTTGTGTTGGCTACACTTGGCTGTAAAGTGACCTTATTTGAACGTGTTCCTTTTGTTAGAGCTTTGCTTGAGTCAGGTTTGAATGCTGCCCGTTATCATGAAGAGGTTGCTGATATTATGGCACGTATGAGGCTTGCCCCTTCTACTTTAGCTGATTACGTAGGCGAGTCTGTAGATGTTGTCTATTTAGATCCTATGTATCCACATACGGAAAAATCTGCTGCAGCCAAAAAGGAAATGGCATTTTTTAGAGATCTTATTGGTCACGATGAGGATGCTGATGCGCTTTTGCCCTTAGCCTTGGAGAAGGCTAAGTACCGTGTTGTTGTTAAGCGTCCGAAAGGTGCTCCCTACCTAGATTTGAAAAAGCCAACCTATCAACTGGATGGGAAATCTGGGCGCTTTGATATCTATGTTTTAAAATCACTTGATTCAAGTGAAAATAATGCGTTTTAACTTTATTGAAGACTAGTAGTGTGGCGGTATTTCGTTCTCAGAGTTTATGCCTTGTTGGCTGCGGTATGACTCAAGCAGGCGCCCCAAAAGCTGTACTTTTTCTTGTAACATGAGTAGATCTTTTTGTTGCTGAGAAACCACCTGATTTAAGCTTTCTATCGTATCTTCCTGATACAGCACTTTGAATTCTAAGTCATTGATGCGCTCGTTGATTTCTGTAGTGTTCATTCGTACCATCTGTATGTTAATCTTATGACGTTAAGCTCTTGAGTTTGCCGTGTTGATAAAAGTTTTAACAATAAATTGTCGATTCTTTTAGGCAGCATTTCTATTTTTGTACCAAAAGCGAGTCCCGCTATTATAGGGGGTTATGCGTGGAATCTAAATGGCAATCATGGGTGCTTTGTATAGCAAGTTATATTTTTTTATTTTACCACCAATGCTGGCCTCGATAATGCCGGATAAAGTGGGTTTTTCATTTCACTGTTAAAAGAGAAATTTTATGAATGACAACCAAGATAATGAAGTAAGTAGCAGCACGACATCTGCCACTCCTTCTGTATTTTCATTACGTGCTTTTGTAGCAAGTATTATTATTGCTTTAGTTATGCCATTGCTAATGGCTGCCGTTTTACAGGAAGATCTAGGTACTAACTTCCTTGTGTATTTTGCTTTTGTTTTTGTTGCATCTTATCTAGGTGCTGTTTTGGGTGGCGAGTCTAAAGCCTCTACTAATTCTTCGTCAGAAGAAGAGGAAGAGGATGATGACCGTGAAGAAGGGACTGTTAAATGGTTTAACTCTTCAAAAGGTTTTGGTTTCTTAACTCGTAATAATGGTGAGGACGTTTTTGTTCATTACCGTGCTATCCGTGGCCGTGGTCGCCGCTTCCTAATTGAAGGCCAACAAGTTCGTTTTTATGTGACTGAAGGCGAAAAAGGTAAGCAAGCTGAGAACGTATCTATTTTACGTAACGGTTAATTCATTTTTAAAGGATAGTGTTATGGCAAGTGTTACTCTAAAGGGAAATCCATTTGAAACTGTTGGGCAATTGCCTGAAGTATCGTCAAAAGCGCCTGATTTTGAATTGGTTAAAACAGACTTGTCTGTTGTTACTTTAGCTGACTATCAAGGCCAGAAATTGGTGTTGAATATATTTCCTTCAATTGATACGCCAACTTGCGCAACGTCAGTGCGTAAATTTAATGAAGCGGCAGCGTCTTTAAAAGATGTGACAGTATTATGTGTTTCTGCTGATTTGCCTTTTGCTGCTGCTCGTTTTTGTGGTGCAGAAGGGATTGATAATGTTGATACAGGATCTAGCTTCCGCTCAAGCTTTGGTGATGATTACGGCGTCGATTTTAAGACAGGGCCTTTAGTGGGTCTGACTTCTCGTGCGCTTGTTGTTATCAATGAACAAGGTGAAGTAATCCATACTGAACAAGTTGCTGAGACAGCTGATGAGCCAAACTATGATGCAGCACTTGCTGTTTTATAGGCTCATCTGAAGCAAAAAAAAGCCAGCCCAATGAGCTGGCTTTTTTTTGCTTGAAATTTACTTGATCAGATCTCTATCGGTTCATCATTTGTTAGTGGTTGATCTCACTCTGTAGTTGTTCCAAAAAGCCTTGCATATATTCACTGCGTTTATCGGCTTCTTTTTTCGCGGATTGGCAGTGCATTGTATTTTTTATTTTTAAAAGCTTTTGATAAAAATGATCAAGAGTGAAGGTTTTATCATCGACTTCTCTTGTGTTGCAGAATGGATCATCTGGTGCATAAAGTGGGCGCTTTAATTGACTGCTAACTTGTAAGCATCTTGCTATGCCGATAGCGCCTAATGCATCGAGTCTATCTGCGTCCTGTACTATTTTTGCTTCTAGTGTGGTTGGTGTGATGTTAGCGCTATAGCTATGACAGCAAATGGCATGGTGTATCGCTTGATAATGTTCTGCTGGGTATTGAATGCTGGTTAGAAAGCTAATGGCTTTGTCTGCTGCAAGTTGTGATGCTTGAGCTCTTTGCGGATGATCTTTAGGTAGAGATAAACAATCGTGTAGCCATGCGGCAGGTAATACGACAGCTTCGATTGCACCTTCTTGCTGACAAAGTTTAGACGCATTTTTAACGACTCTTAAAACGTGTTGATAATCATGGGCTAAGTCAGTTTGCATTTCTGCTTGAATGAAAGCGGCAAAGGCGGGTTCAAATTGAGCAAGCAAGGTTATCTCCTTAGGTGTAGGCTATAAAAAAACGCCAAACGAAAACTCGCTTGACGTTTTTTTATAAAGATTTGCGTGTTAGGCAACTTGTACCGGAATGGTGTTAGTGCTGCGCTCAACGCTGTTATCTTCGTTTAAATAGACTAGTTTAGGTTCAAACTCATCTGCTTCTTTCTCGTCCATATCAGCATAAGCGGCAATAATGATTCTATCGCCAACTTGCACACGGCGAGCGGCAGCACCGTTCATCGAGATAGTGCCAGAGCCTGCTTCGGCTAAAATAACATAAGTATGGAAACGCTCACCATTGCTTACGTTATAGATATCAATTTTTTCAAACTCACGCAGACCTGCTAGTTTGACAAGGTCGCTATCGATAGCGCATGAACCGTCATACCAGAGTTCGGCTTGAGTAACGCAAGCCATGTGAAGTTTGCCTTTAAGCAGGGTAATTTGCATGTTTTTTCTCTCTATATTTCTTTACCGGACTAGTTGTGTAGCCGTTAGTTAAAAGCGGGGTCATGCCCTAGCTTTAATAAAAAATTAGCGCCAAATAAATGGGCCTTCTTCATATTGGTTTATATGCCACCATTGATCAGGATCTTGTTCTTCCACTTCGCTCCAACTGCCAATATTACATCTAATTTCGCAGTTTAGAGCTTGGTAAGCTGCTTTAGCGCATTCTACATCATCTTTCCAAGGTGTTTTATCTGAATTCAACCAAACCGAAGTGAAGCGTTTTCCAGCAGCTTCTTCGAGTATTTGAATTTCAAACTCAGCACCATTAATTGAAGCATTAAGACTTGTTAAGTTTTTATTTAAGGCTTTTTGGTCAATGATTTCAAAGTGAGTCTGCAACCACTCAATAATTTTGTCCTTGTTGCAAGAAAGCAGGTAAATTTCAATATCTGGCTGCATTGTGCTTAATGATCCTTGTTATTAATCATATGGTATAGGCGAAGTAAGCTCATCGATAGGTAGCCAAAAAGCGCCATGATTATGCCAATGCCCGCTATGATAACACCGAGTAGTGCTATCATCTCTTGTTGAAGTGAATTTGCTAGTACTCTATCGGAAATAATGAGTATTAAGGCTCCGAATAAAAACACTAATATACCTTGTAAAAGGCGTGCAAAAGCAAGTTTAGGGTTATTTCCTAAACGTAAGGCAAGTTGATGAACTTGCCTTCTAAACTTGAGGAAGGCTTTTCTTTGGCTCATGGCTGGCAAATTAAACTATAGGAAAAGATTTTCCAAGGTTTTTCGATAAATATTCGTCAACTGGTTTAAGCTCTCAGCCTCAACACATTCATTGATCTGATGTATAGTCGCATTGATAGGGCCAAGTTCAACCACCTGTGTTCCCATTTGTGCGATAAACCTACCGTCTGATGTGCCACCTGATGTAGAAAGTTCTGGTGTAATGTTCACGCTATCTTCAACAGATTTAACAATGGCATCGACTAGTTCTCCAGGGCGAGTAAGGAAAGGTAGGCCGTTATAGGTCCACTCAATGTCGTATTTGACACCGTGCTTTTCGAGAATCGCTAGAATACGAGTTTTTATCTTGTCAAAGTCTAACTCAGATGAAAAACGTAAATTGAATTGAGTGCTTAATGTGCCTGGTACCACATTGGTTGCGCCGGTTCCAGAATTGATATTGGAAACTTGGAAGCTGGTAGGTGGGAAGTAGTCATTACCTTCGTCCCAATGTGTTTCTGAAAGTTCTGCGATAACAGGTGCTGCGATATGTATTGGGTTTTGGGCTAGGTGTGGGTAAGCCACATGCCCTTGTTTACCATAAATGGTTAGGTTGCCACTAAATGAGCCACGACGACCATTTTTGATTATATCACCCAGTTGGTTTGTACTTGATGGCTCACCAACAATGCACCAGTCAACTTTCTCTTTGCGCTCGATAAGAGCATCCACTACACGTGTAGTTCCGTCTACAAATGGACCTTCTTCATCGCTTGTAATTAAAAAAGAAATTTGTCCTTGGTGATCTGGGTTGGCGTTAACAAACTCTTCGACAGCAACTACCATGGACGCTAGACTACCTTTCATGTCTGCTGCACCACGGCCATAGAGTTTTCCATCAATGATTTTTGGCTCAAAAGGAGGGTTGATCCATTCTGACTCAGGGCCTGTCGGTACAACATCAGTATGACCTGCAAAGCAAAGATTTGGGCTCGAGCTTCCTCGCTTAGCATAAAAGTTTTTCACTTCACCAAATGGCATTTTTTCTATTTCGAAGCCAAGTTTTTCTAAGCGTTGAATCATGACATCTTGGCAGCCTGCATCTTCTGGTGTTACAGAAGGGCGAGATATGAGGTCAAATGCAAGTTCTAAAGTGGAGGACAAGTTAGTCATAGTGGTCTTTTCTTTACCTTAGGTCGAAGTTTTTGTTACTTTTAAGTATGTTTGCTAGGATACAGCTCGAATTACGAGGCCTTTTTATGAAAAATCTATTAATTTTATCTAGCCTATTTTTATTGACCGCCTGTGGTGTGCAAACATATGAAACAGGTTATGCAAGAACAAGTAACCAATATGTACCATTAATTATGTCTGATGAAGCGGGTAATGGTACTGCGCCGGTTGTTAATGTTTGCGGGCAGGGTGCTTATACAGCTTACTTAAATAACGTTTATCGCTGCGCCTATGCACCAGTGATCCTTCCTTGAAGATAAACGGTTAATTAAATATTGTTTCGTATTCAGCAGCTTTAAAGCCTAAAGTTGCTTTATTGTTATGAATTAATAAAGGGCGTTTTATCATAGCGGGTTGAGCTAAAACTGCTTCTATAGCTTGAGCATCATTCATATTGTTTTTTGTGTCTTCATCTAATGCTCGCCATGTTGTTCCGCGTTTATTGATGATCTTTTCCCACCCAAATTCTGCTATCCATTGGCTGATAAATTCCTTTTCTAGCCCGTCTTTACGATAGTCATGAAAGTTAAATTCAATCTCATTTTGAGTTAACCAAGTCATGGCTTTTTTCATGGTGTCGCAATTTTTTATGCCGTAAATGCTTGTCATTGTCTGCCTTATTATTCAATAAAAGCGCGACCATATTTGATCGCGCTAGATAATGCTTAGTTGTTAGCGTGAAGCTCTTCGTTCAAGCTGACAGCAGATTTATTGGTACGACATTCAACCGCACCTGTTTCTGAGTTGCGAATGAATAGAAGGTCAGATTTGCCAGATAGTTCACGAGCTTTAACTGTAGCGACTACGTTACGGTTTTCATCACGAACGAGAACTTTCTGTCCAGCAGTGATGTATAGACCTGCTTCTACTGTGCAGCGATCGCCAAGACCGATACCGATACCCGCATTCGCACCAACTAGGCATTTTTCACCGACACCGATAATGATTTCGCCGCCGCCAGATAGTGTACCCATAGTGGAGCAACCAGCACCTAGGTCTGAACCTTCTCCAATGACAACGCCAGCAGAGATACGGCCTTCGATCATAGAGTTACCCAAGGTACCTGCATTAAAGTTACAGAAACCTTCATGCATTACGGTTGTGCCTTCACCAAGATGTGCACCAAGGCGAATACGAGCAGCATTACCAATACGAATGCCTGATGGCACAACAAAGTTAGCCATTTTAGGGAACTTATCAACACTAAATACTTCGATTGTACGGCCTTCCATGCGAGCGCTTAGTTGACGATCTGCTAGTTCTCTAACGTCGATAGGACCGTCGCTTGTCCAAGCTGTATTAATTAATAGACCGAACATACCTGTTAAGTTTGTGCTGTGGGGCTTAATTACACGATGAGAGATTAGTTGAAGCTTTAAGTAAACTTCAGCTGGGTTGCTTGGTGCTTCATCTTTGCTTAGTAGGCAAAGAATGACAGGTTGGGTTGATGCTTTTAGGCGTGATGCAAGTTCAGCTTGTTCAATGTTGCCAGCTTTCAGTAGACTCATGTGAAGGCGGTTAAGATCGCTTTCATCAAGTACAATAGTGTCATTGCCTTCTGTATAGCTAGTGCTTTCAAGGATCGCATCAATAACGGCTTTTTCAGGGTTGATGATAGGGTTTGAGTAAAAAACTTCTAACCACTCACCTTCTGTATTTTGTGTGCCTATGCCTAAACCTAATGCGAAAAATTGACTGCTCATTAATTAACTCCAACGCGATAAATATAAAGTTAGTTCAGGCTAAGTTGTTTTCAGCTTAACCTGTAAAAGTGAATGCCAGTATGGTATCAGTTTCAATTTAATTTGGCTTTGTTGAAATGATAAAAAATACAGGCGTTTATCGATAAAATATTTTACTTATTTTGTGTGCTTTAACATGAAGCGCTTGATGCGAGATGCCGCTTCAACACAATCCTGTGTAGTAGCAACAAGGGCCATGCGTACATGGTTCTTAGCAGGATTAATACCTTCCACTTCTCGAGCAAGGTAACGGCCGGGCAATACTAATACCGCTTCTTCTTGATAAAGTTTTTGGCAGAAAACTTCATCGTCCATATCGAGTTGTGGCCATAGATAAAAGCCAGCGTCAGGTTTGCTTACCTTCATGACAGGCGTCAGGATTTCTAGTACCTGTTCAAACTTCTCACGATAGAGATTGCGGTTTTCTAATACGTGCTCCTCGTCGTTCCAGGCGCTAATAGAGGCTATTTGGGTTTGCAGTGCCATCGCACAGCCATGATAGGTGCGATACAGTAAAAAACTAGCGAGAATGCCGGCATCTCCAGCAACAAAGCCAGAGCGTAATCCAGGTAGGTTTGAGCGCTTAGATAAAGAGTGGAAAACGAGGCAGTTTTTATACTCTGGATTATCCAATCTCTGGCAGGCTTCTAATAGGCCTGTTGGCTTTGTATTTTCATCGAAATAGATTTCTGAATAGCATTCATCAGCAATGATGGTGAAATCAAACTCAGCTGACTTTTTAAGGAGGAACTCATAGTCTTCTAGTGTTGTGACATAGCCATTAGGGTTGTTCGGAGAACAAGTAAATAAGATTTGAGTGTCTTGCCAAACCTCATCACTTATATCTGTGTAATCAATTTTATAATTTTGCTCTGGATTACCGGCTAAGAAGTGTAGTTTTGCGCCTGCTAAAATCGTCGCACCTTCATAGATTTGATAAAAGGGGTTTGGGCTAATCACTGTTGCATTAGGCTTGGTTGAGTCTACGAGAGTTTGAGTGATGGCAAACAGTGCTTCTCGTGTACCTGTTACGGGTAAAACTTGAGTATCAGGATCTAGTTGACTCAGTTGAAAGCGTTTACTTGCCCAGTTAGCAATGCTTTGTCTCAGTTCTGGGGTGCCTTTAGTGCCTGGATACTTACTAACCTTGTCTAAGTTTTGAGTTAGGGTGTCCAGTACAAATTGTGGTGCGGGATGTTGTGGTTCACCTATGGTTAGCTTGATTAGTTCAAGGTCTTTATTCGGTGTTATATCGGCTAAAAGCTTAGCGAGCTTTTCAAACGGGTACGGGTGTAATTCATTAATGGATGGATTCATTTCTTCCTCGCTAATTGGCTTGTGAAAATAAGTCGATTTTTTCTTCGAGTTGTTGGCAAAGTTGTTTAATGCGAGCTTCTTCTAGAATTGGCTCACCATTTTTCTCTGTGATGTAAAAAGTGTCTTCTACTCGTTCGCCTAGGGTGGCGATTTTGGCTTTATGAAGCATGATGTTCTTAGTCATGAAAAATTGACCTATCATGGCTAATAAGCCAGGGCGGTCTGGAGCGATGACATCCATGGCAGACCAAATGTCTTCGGGGTTGTTCTCTAAGCTTACTCTGGCAGCATTATTGAATATTTTAAGAATTCTTGGTGTGTATCTTTGAATTAAACTTTCGTACAAAGAGGGGGATTCGAGTTGTTCAATTAAGGTGTCTTGAATTAGCTTAATTTTATTAATATCAAGATTCCAATTAGTGTTGCTATCATTATCATCCATGACAACTAGACTATCTAAGCTGTAGTTGTGGGTGGTGATATTGATTTTTGCATCAAGAATGGTGAGGCCTAGTTGCTCTAATGTCGCTGCCGTAACGGCAAATAGATGATCGCTACAGGGGGTGTAGACAAAAATACGGTTTGCTCCAGAGAAATTTCGGCCACCGAGTGACTTGATTGCAACTAGAGGTTTATCGCTTTTGTGATTTAAAATCGCTTCTGTATTCCAAGCAATTTCATCACCACTGGAGCGAATAAAGTATTCATCATCTATGGTTTCCCAAATTTTTTCTGCTTCGCAAATATCAACACGGCGCTCAATCAATACTTCTAACGCCCTTTGTTTGTGCTCATCAATCAGCATTTCTGCATCAATTGGAGAGTCTAGTCCGCGTCTTAAGGCACGCTTTGTTTCTAAATAGAGTTGACGCATTAATGATGCGCGCCAGCTATTCCACATAGCTGGGTTGGTTGCATTAATGTCTGCCACAGTCAGAATGAAAAGGTGGTCTAGGTGTTCTTGATCCTTAACTATGCGAGCGAATTCCCAGATTACTTCGGGATCTGATATATCCTTACGTTGAGCAGTAACAGACATTAGTAGGTGATTTCTAACAAGCCAGACAATGAGCTCCGTATCGTGCTTGGATAAGCTGTGTCTCTCACAAAAGGCTCTAGCATCTTGGCAGCCTAATTCAGAGTGGTCTCCGCCTCGGCCTTTAGCTATGTCGTGATATAAGCCTGCTATGTAAATTAACTCTACCTTAGGTAGGTGGCGAATTGTTTGAGATGAAATTGGAAATTTTTGTTTGTACTCAGGTAACCAAAGTCTGCGCAGGTTTTCCACGAGTTGTAGGGTGTGAGCATCGACGGTATAAACGTGGAATAAATCATGCTGCATTTGACCTATGATTGCTTCAAATTCAGGGAGGTAACGCCCCAACACGCCAATGTGTTTCATTGAGCGAAGTAGGCTAGTCATGCCATATGGGCTAGAAATAATGTCCATAAAGAGCTCAGTATTATGTTTGTCGTATCTGAACTCATCATCAATTAGGTCTAGGCTGTTTTGTAGTGCTCGCATTGTATTTGCGCGTAAGCCTTTGATGTCTTCTCTGCTGCCTAAAACAACATAGACTTCAAGAATAGCGGAGGGGGTTTTGCGAAAAACATCCTGATCACGAATATCTAGTTGTCCATTATGGACTTGGAATCTTTCATTAATGATTTCAGTGATATTGCTTTGGTCTGGATATAAGAAAGACTCTTCGAAGTGCTGTAGTAGTAAATCATTTAATTGCTGGATGGCGGCAACACTTTGATAATAGCCTTGCATAAAGTGTTCGACGTTACGTTTTAGGTCGTCGCCAATAAAGCCGAAGGTGCCTGCTAGACTACGTTGATGGTCAAATAGTAATCTGTCTTCTTTACGGTTGGTCTCTATATGTAGGGCCCAACGAATACGCCATAAATGGGAGACAGCTTCTTTTAGTCTGTGGTACTCATCCTCAGATAAAAAGGATTTATTAATGAGGGCGCTTAGTCTATGTGTGTGTAGGTGGCGTTTGGCAACCCAGTCAATAACTTGCATATCCCTTAACCCACCAGGACACTCTTTTAGGTTGGGTTCTAAGTTATAGGCAGTGTTTTGGTATTTCTCGTGTCTCTGTTCTTGTTCTTTGATTTTTGCTTGGTAAAAAGAGTGGCCATCCCACATGTGTTCAACATCAATACCAAGCTGTACGTTAGCTAGTAGATCTGGTTCGCCAGCTAGGTGTCGTGATTCAATTAGGTTGGTGATGATGGTGATATCGTCTTGAGCCAGCTTTATGCATTCATCATGGGTGCGAACACTGTGGCCCACGTCTAAATTAATGTCCCACAAAAAAGTGATGAAGGCCTCTAGTTTAAGTTTTAGTGGTTCATCAACTTGATCAATAAGAATGAGTAGGTCGACATCAGACTTTGGATGTAACTCACCACGGCCATAGCCGCCAACGGCAACTAGGCAAATATCTTTCTCTTTATCTAACCCCTTTGACTGCCAAGCAGTGGCAAGTACTTGGTCAATTAAGTTTGCGCGACCTTTTACTAGCCATTCAATAGGGAGTTGTTGGAGGAAAAGTTGATTTAGCGCTTCGCTCTTGGTCTCAATAATCTCTTTGTATCTTGAGACGGGACAGCTTGCTTGACTTAGTTCTTGTTGCTCTTTTTCTGTGAGAGTGGGTAAGTCTATATGTGCAGGGCTGTCCATCTTGGTCCTCTTTGGATTTTGTTTGGTATGGGTTATGACATGGAGTTAACTAAAGTCTTCTTCAGCGCGTTTTGTTAAAATTTCAACGCCGTCTGCCGTTACTAGAAGAGAATGTTCGTACTGGGCTGATAAGCGACCGTCTTTTGTTTTGGCAATCCAATTATCTTGGCCAGAGTGTTTAACCTGCTTTTTACCTGCATTGATCATAGGCTCTATGGTAAAAGTCATGCCTTCTTCAATAACGGCGCCTGTCCCCGCTGTGCCGTAATGAGCAACTTGTGGCTCGCCGTGGAACGTTGTACCAAGACCGTGGCCACAATACTCTTCAACAACTGAGTAGTTGTGTTTGTGTGCATGTGCCGCAATCGCTGCGCCAAGGTCGCCAATTCGAACTCCAGGTTTCACCATTTTTATTGCCAAGTAAAGGCACTCTTGAGTGACTTTGCATAAACGTACTAGGTGTTGAGCAGGTTCGCCAGCAAAGAACATGCGGCTAGTGTCGCCATAATAACCATCTTTAATTACTGTGATATCTATGTTGACCGCATCACCTTTTTTTAAGGCTTTAGCATTTGGGATGCCGTGACAAATAACATCATTTACTGATGTGCAAATAGAGTTCGGGAAGCCGTGATAGTTAAGTGGGGCTGGGATGGCGCCTTGCTCTGAAACTATGTAATTGTGGGCAATAATGTCTAGTTGGTCAGTAGTGACGCCTGGCACAACATAAGGGAGTAACATTTCTAATACTTCAGCGGCTAAACGGCCAGCAGTACGCATTCCTTCAATGTCTGCAATGTCAGTAAATCGAGTTGCTGCAGTTTTAGGGGTCCATTTTGGCACATCAACTCGGCCATTCTTTGTGAGTTCTTTAATTTGGTTTAAAATTTCGTTGCTCATGATAGAAAATGATGTCTGATTTAAGATGCCTGCTATTCTACATGAGACGGCATGGATATTCCCTCTTTTTACTGACTAAAAACAGAAGAAAAAACGGCCATAGCTAATATCTTCTTTTGATTGTGTTGTAATTGTGGTATAAACACGCCGCTTGAATCTTAATTACTTTTGGTTCAAGTTTAATTAAATAAACCTTAACGACCTTACCACAATTAACTGCCGCTTCTGGGGTGCCAATGGTTGCTTTAAACCTTGTCTGGCTGGAGTAGTAGGTTGGTAAGTGATAAACAACCCAAACAAGGATATTATTATGCCTACAGTTTCTATGCGCGACCTTTTACAAGTCGGCTCTCACTTCGGTCACCAAACTCGTTACTGGAACCCAAAAATGAAACCTTTCATTTTTGGTGCTCGTAACAAGATTCATATCATCAACCTTGAGCACACTGTACCTGCTCTTAACGAAGCGCTTGAGCTAGTTAAGAAAATGGCAGAGAACAAAAACAAAGTTTTGTTCGTTGGTACTAAGCGTGCAGCGTCTAAGACAATGAAAGAACAAGCTCAACGTTCTTCTATGCCTTACGTTAATCACCGTTGGTTAGGTGGTATGTTGACCAACTACAAAACTATCCGTGCTTCTATCAAGCGTCTACGTGACCTTGAAACTCAAATGGGCGACGGTACTTTTGAAAAAATCACTAAGAAAGAAGCTTTGATGCGCACACGTGAGCTAGAAAAACTTGAGCTTTCTATCGGTGGTATCAAGGATATGGGTGGTCTTCCTGATATCCTTTTTGTTGTTGATGTTGATCACGAACGCATCGCAATTAAAGAAGCTAACAAGCTAGGTATCCCAGTAATCGGTGTTGTTGATACTAACAGTAACCCAGATGGCATTGATTATGTAATCCCAGCTAACGATGACGCTATCCGCGCTGTTCAGTTGTATGTAACTGCATTCGCTGATGCTGTTCTTGAAGGTCGCGGTGCGGCTGCAGGATCTGCAGATGAGTTTGTTGAAGTTAGCGAAGCAACTGAAGCTAACTAATTAGGGCTTTCCTAATTTTGAAAGGGGGGCCTAAATGCCCCCTTTTTTAAATTTTAAATTCGTATTAAGAGGATTTACAAATGGCAGCAGTAACTGCGGCAATGGTAAAAGAATTACGTGAGCGTACCGCTCTTGGCATGATGGAGTGCAAAAAAGCACTGACAGCTGCTGGTGGCGATATTGAGTTAGCAATTGAAGAATTGCGTAAAACAAGTGGCATGAAGGCAGCTAAAAAAGCTGGTCGTACTGCTGCTGAAGGTCGTTTGGTTATGCGCGTTGCGCCTGATAACTCTTACGGCATCTTGGTTGAAGTTAATGCTGAAACTGATTTCGCGACTCGTGATGATAGTTTTGGTGCTTTCGCTGAGAAAGTAGCTGATGTTGTTTTTGAAACAAAAGAAACAAACATGGAAGCGCTTTTAGCTGGTGAAATTGGCGAGTTGCGTGAAGCGCTTGTTCAGAAAATCGGTGAAAACATCGCGCCTCGTCGTGCTGTTGTCGTTGAAGGTGGCTTGGTAAGCGGTTATCTACACGGTAACGGTCAAATTGCTGTATTGACTCAGCTAGAAAATGGTTCTGATGAACTAGCTAAAGATGTTGCTATGCACGTTGCAGCTGTTGCTCCACGCGTTGTACGCGGTGAAGATATGCCTGCTGATGTTCTAGCAAAAGAAGAAGAGATCATCCGTGCTCAGCCAGATATGGCAGGCAAACCAGCTGAAATCGTTGATAAAATGATTGTTGGTCGTATGAAGAAATTCTTGGCTGAAAACAGCCTAGTTGAACAGCCTTTCGTTAAAAACCCAGATGTTAAAGTGGGTCAATTGGCTAAAGATGCTGGCGCAACTATCACTTCTTTCGTTCGCCTTGAAGTAGGTGAAGGTATTGAAGTTGAAGAAGTTGACTTTGCTGCAGAAGTTGCGGCTCAGCTTAAAGGTTAATCCTAGCTGATCGACTTCATAAAAAGGGCAGCTAGACTGCCCTTTTTTATAAATATACATCTTACAAAGGTGAATATTTTATATCAGGCTGATATTTTTGCCTGAATATTAACAATGCCATTACCGGAGATTGAGTATGCCGATTGAAAAAAACGCCAATTATAAAAGAATTTTGTTAAAGCTAAGTGGTGAAGCTTTAATGGGGGACGAAAAGTTTGGTATCGACCCTAAAGTATTGAATAGAATTGCGCTTGAGATTGGCCAATTGCGTGGTATAGGTGTTGAAGTTGGTATTGTTATTGGTGGTGGTAACTTATTTCGTGGACAAGCGTTAAGTGAAGCTGGGATGGATCGTGTGACTGGTGACCATATGGGTATGCTAGCAACGGTTATGAATGCCTTGGCAATGCGTGATGCACTCGAAAGAGCAAATATTACAACACGTGTTATGTCTGCAATTACTATGACAGGGATAGTTGAGCCTTATGATCGTCGACGTGCTATGCGTTTGATGAAAGAAGGTGATGTGCTGATTTTCTCTGCAGGCACAGGTAACCCATTCTTCACGACAGACTCTGCTGCATGTTTACGTGGTATTGAAATTGATGCTGATGTCGTTCTAAAAGCGACTAAAGTAGATGGTGTTTATTCTGCTGATCCAATGAAAGATCCAGATGCTGTTAAATATGATACATTAAACTATGACGAAGTATTGGAAAAACAATTAGGAGTCATGGACTTAACTGCAATATGCTTGACTCGCGATCACCATATGCCAATACGTGTATTTAATATGAATAAGCCAGGCGCACTCATTAATGTCATAGTGGGTAGCAATGAAGGCACAGTAATTAAGTGAGAAAGTTATGATTGATGAAATTTTGTTAGACTCTGAAGAGCGTATGGGAAAATCTATCACTGCGGTAGAGACAGCATTTAAAAAGATCCGTACTGGTCGTGCTCACCCAAGTATTTTAGATTCAGTTCGTGTGGATTATTATGGCTCAGATACACCTCTTAGCCAAGTTGCAAATATTACTGTAGAAGATGCTCGTACTTTGGGTATTTCTCCATGGGAGAAAAACTTAGTGCCTGAAATCGAAAAAGCAATCATGAAGTCAGATTTAGGCTTAAATCCTTCTACTACTGGTGGTCTGATTCGTATTCCTATGCCTGCTTTGACTGAAGAGACTCGTAAAAACTACTTTAAGCAAGCAAAAGCAGAAGCTGAGAGTGCGCGTGTGTCTATCCGAAATATCCGTCGTGATGCGAATGCTAACTTTAAGTCTTTGGTAAAAGAGAAAGAAATCTCTGAAGATGAAGAGCGTCGTGCACAAGACTTGGTGCAAAAACTGACTGATAAATATGTTGCTGAAGTGGAAGATCGCTTGGCTAAAAAAGAAAAAGACCTAATGGCAATCTAAAAAACTTAATGGAGCCCTTAGGGCTCCATTAAGTGTTTTTTCTTTAAAATAAGGTTTTGCGTATGTCTGGATCGTCAAACGACGAACTTAGCCATTCTATGGAAGTGGCAGAAAATATTCCTGCCCATATTGCCATAATTATGGATGGTAACAATCGCTGGGCTAAACGAAAGTTTTTACCAAGTCTTGCTGGCCATAAGGCTGGTGCTACGGCTGTGCGCCGTATTGTAGAAGCTTCTGCAAAGACTGGTGTAAAGGTGCTAACGTTATTTGCCTTTTCTAGCGAAAATTGGAAACGGCCTAAAGCAGAAGTTGATGCTCTTATGATGTTGTTTATGCGCTCTTTGAAAAAAGAGTTAAAGCGCATGCATGAGCACAATATTCGACTTAGGGTGATGGGTGATGTGTCAGGTTTTAGTGCTAGTTTACGAGCGCAAATTGCCTACACAGAGCAACAAACTCAAACTAATGAAGGGATGCAATTAGTTATTGCTGCAAATTACGGTGGGCGTGGTGATATCACTCAAGCAGCGCGTCAACTTTGTAAAAAAGTGATTGAGGGCGATTTGTCTATAGAGCAAATAGATGAAAATGCAATTTCAGATCAACTTTACCTTTCAGATCTTCCTGACCCAGACCTTATTATACGAACCTCGGGTGAGGAGCGTATTAGTAACTTCTTGTTATGGCAGGCAGCCTATTCGGAGTTTGTTTTTTTACCTGTTCTTTGGCCTGATTTTAATGCTGACGATTTTCAGTATGCGATTGATCTTTATCAGCAGCGCCAAAGACGTTATGGCGGTCGATAATTATGCTTTTACCTAGAGTGCTTAGTGCCATTGTTATGGCAATTGTGTTTGTCTATGTTGTTATTACCTTTGATAAAATCGGTTTTATGCTTTTCACTGGTGCTGTGCTAGTTGTAGCTGCTTGGGAATGGGCAAGGCTTTCAGGTATTACTCGGCAACAAACGCGTATTGCTTTTGCTGGTATGGTTGCAACCTTATCTTATGGTGTTGCTATTTTTGATCTGCAACGGGCTATGTTGTGGATTACGCCTGTACTTTGGTGCTTCGCACTCTACTGGGTTATTGCTTACCCTGAAATGAAGGCTTGGAAGGGACGCTTCTTAAGGTTGTCATTTGGTTTAAGTATTTTGCTAACAACTTGGTGTGCGTTGGCAGTAATAAAGCAGGGCGATCAGTTTATTACTTACTTGATTTTGCTTATGGCACTTATTTGGGGAGCAGATACTGGTGCTTATTTCACTGGGCGATTACTTGGTAAGCGAAAATTAGCGCGACATGTAAGTCCTGGGAAATCTTGGGAAGGTGTAATTGGTGGCCTTGTTGTAACTCAAGTAGGGCTTTTTGTCTTTGCCTCTTACCAAGAGCTTGCTTTGGCTCAAACTCTTATTTTGTCTGCCGTAGGTTTAGTAACAGTAGCTGTCTCTGTGTTGGGTGATTTAACGGAGAGCCTGTTTAAAAGGCACGAAGGTTTGAAAGACTCAAGTAGTCTTATACCTGGTCATGGTGGTGTAATGGACCGAATAGATAGCGTTACTTCTGCAGCACCTATTTTTGTATTGCTCATGATGAACGTGGGATGGCTCTAATGCAAAATATTTGTCTCTTGGGTGCGACTGGTTCGATTGGCTCAAGTACGCTCGATTTAATTTCTCAGCATCCTGATAAGTTTAAACTAATTTCGGCTGCAGCAAATGAAAGTGTTGAGCGTATGGTTGAAATTTGTCATGAATTTCAACCTGAACGAGTTGTTATGGGTTCTGAAAGGGCGCGAGATGCTGTTGCTCATGCCTGCCCCAATTTACCTATTCAGTTTGATTGTAGTGCTGAAGCTATGACTGAAATTGCATCTGAATCTAATGTGGATCAGGTTGTTGCTGCTATTGTTGGTTTTGCTGGCTTAACTTCTACTTTATCTGCTATTCGTGCAGGTAAGCGAGTTTTGTTGGCGAATAAAGAATCTCTTGTCACTGCTGGCAAGCTTTTTATGGATGAAGTTTCTAAGCATAATGTCACTTTAATGCCGATTGATAGCGAGCATAATGCAATCTATCAGTGTCTTCCTCAAAATGAGTCTGGTGCGATAAAAAGATCAGTTGATAAGATTTTATTAACAGCGTCAGGCGGCCCATTTAGAAACTTCAGTAATGAAGAAATGCTATCTGTGACGCCTGAGCAGGCATGTAAGCATCCAAATTGGTCTATGGGGCGTAAAATCTCTGTTGATTCCGCTAGTATGATGAATAAGGGGTTGGAGCTCATTGAGGCTTGCTGGTTATTTGATGTGGAGCCTGATGATATTGAGGTGGTAATTCATCCTCAAAGTATTATTCACTCAATGGTTTCTTATGATGATGGATCTGTCATTGCTCAAATGGGTAACCCTGATATGAAGGTGCCTATTGCTTATGGCATGACCTGGCCTGAGCGAATTACAACCCGAGTTGAGCCGTTAAATTTGTTTGAAATTGCCCAGCTAGACTTTTCAAAGCCTGATTTAGATAAATTTCCTAATCTGAGACTTGCTGCTGATGCTTGGTATATAGGTGGCACTGCGATGGCTAGTTTGAATGCCGCAAACGAAATAGCAGTAGATGCTTTTTTGAACAAGCGTATTGGTTTTTTGGATATTGCCAAAATAAATACCGAAGTGCTTGAACAAACTGCTGTTTTCCCTGTCACAGATTTGGAAGCTGTATTTGATGCTGATAAAGTGGCGCGTCAAAAAGCAAATGATGTTATTAATTCTAAGGCGTTTTTGTGATTCAGAGTGTACTGTCCATTATTGTTGCTTTAGGTGTGCTTATAACCTTCCATGAGTTCGGTCACTATATAGTAGCGCGTGCTTGTGGTGTGAAGGTGCTTAGGTTTTCAGTTGGTTTTGGTAAGCCAATTTTTAAATGGGTAAATCGCCTCGGCACTGAATTCACTTTGGCGCTTATTCCTCTTGGTGGATACGTCAGAATGTTGGATGAGCGAGAAGGTGATGTACCTGATACGCAAAAACATGAGGCATTTAACAATAAAACGGTTTGGCAACGTATTGCTATTGTTGCAGCAGGGCCCTTAGCTAACTTTTTGTTGGCAATTATTCTTTATGCAGTAGTTGCGCTTCAGGGGATTCAAACGGTTACGCCAATAGTTGGTGGGATAAAAGCAGATTCAATTATTGCTCAATCAAGTTTGCAGGCTGGTGATGAAATTACTTGGATAAACGGTGATAACGTCGCATCTTGGCAACAGGTGAATCTTGCACTTGCAAATTTAATTGGGCAAACAGGTAGTTATTCCTTTAGATATATTCCCAAGGGAAGTTCGACTGAAGTTGAGTCTGATTTCCAGTTGCAAGCTTGGTTGTCAGATTCAGAGCCAGCAGGGCTTATCAATGAGTTAGGATTAACTCCTAAGCGACCTCAAATGCCTGCAATCGTCGATAAAGTCTTATCTGATGGCGCAGCTGAATTAGCCGGGCTTAAAGAGAATGATAGGGTCGTTAAGGTTGATGATAATTTAATTGAGGACTGGCAAGAATTTGTCAATATAGTGCAAAAGAGCCCGTTGCAGGCTTTGTCAGTCACTTTGCAGCGAGATAATCAAGAAATAAACCTTATGCTAACGCCAAACTCAAGGGATGTAGAGGGAGTGGCGACAGGTTATGTCGGTTTGATGGTAAAGCCTGTTGTGTTGGACGCATCTTGGTATAAAGAAACTCAGTATGGTTTTTTTGAGTCAATTGCTTATGGGGTCGATCGCTCTGGTCAAATGATCAATTTAACCTTGTCATCTATTTTTAAGATGATTAAGGGATTGATCTCAATTGATAACTTATCTGGCCCAATTACTATTGCTAAGGTTGCAAGTGCATCTGCTGAGTCTGGCTTGCAATCATTTTTACAGTTTATGGCTTACTTGAGTATTAGTCTTGGAGTACTTAACTTGCTACCTATTCCTGTATTGGACGGTGGTCATTTGCTGTTTTATTTTGTTGAGGCCGTGCGTAGAAAGCCAGTCTCAGAAAAAGTTCAATATCTAGCTTATCGTATCGGAGCTTCTATGTTATTCGCTTTGATGTTGGTCGCTATTTTTAATGATATCGCCCGTTTGTAGAGAGGTTGTGAGTGAAGTTTGTTTTTACCTTATGTCTAATGTGTTTGAGTTTACCGGCGATTTCTAAAAGTGTTTCTCAAGTCCAAATAAATGGTTTGTTGCAAGTGCCTGATGCAAGGGCATTTGAAATGATAGGTTATGAAGAGGGTGTAGAGTATCAGTATGAATCTGTTCATGATGCTATTCAAACCTTGTTTACATCCGGCTTTTTTAGCGATATTCAGGTCTACGAAGATCAGGGTGTACTGACTTTTGAAGTATTAGAAAGGCCATCTATTGGTTTGCTTGTCATTGAAGGGAATGACTTGATACCAACAGAAGATTTAGAAAAGGGTTTAACGCGTTCTTCATTAGAGGTGGGAGAGTTTTATAAACCAGATACCTTGAATCAAATTCAGCAAGAGTTACAGCGCCAATATTATGCGCTTGGGCGCTATAATGCTGATGTGGAAGTGATTACTGAAGAGATGCCAAGAAATAGAGTGGGTGTCACCATCAATATTGACGAAGGTGAAACCGCTAAAATTGTGCATTTAAATGTAATTGGTAATCAATTTTTTACTGAAGAAGAGATTACTAAAGATTTTCTGTCAATGGAAACTGGCTTTTTTAATCCATTTGGTTCAGGTGATGAATATGCTAAGCCTAAAATCCAGGCAGACTTAGATAGTTTGAAAAGTTATTATTTGGATCGTGGCTTCCTAGATTTTGAAATTGTCTCTAGTCAAGTAAGTTTATCCCAAGACAAACAAGATGTTTATATTGTTATTAATATCGAGGAAGGGCCTCAATATTTTATTGATGAAGTTGCATTGAATGGTGAGCTAGTTTTAGAAGAGTCTGAAATATTTGAAAAAATAACCCAAGAAGAAGGTGATGTTTTTTCTAGAGCTAGAGCGACAAAGGACCTGGAAGCCGTGTCAGCATTATTAGGTGATCATGGATATTTGTTTACTAAAGTAAATATTATTCCTGAAAAGTTGGAAGGTGATAAAGTTAAGTTAACTTATCATGTGACACCTGGGCCTAAGGTTTATGTTAGGCGTATTAACTTTTCGGGTAATTCAGAAACCAGAGATGAAGTATTGCGTCGCCAAATGGTGCAATTCGAAGGAAGTTTAGCTAACCACTCAAGTATTCAGCAATCGAAAAGACGTATTGAACGATTAGGTTATTTTGGTGAGGTTTCTTTAAGAACTATTCCCGTTAAGGGAAGTAGTGACCAAGTTGATATTGATATCTCTGTAGAGGAGCAACCATCTGGTAGTATTCAAGCGAGTATTGGTTACTCTGAAGGTGACGGTATGCAGCTTGGTTTTGGTATTTCCAAACGTAACTTTCTAGGTACGGGGAATAAGGCTTCTTTTAATATAAGTTCTTCTGATACTAAAAAAGCCTATACTTTATCTTATGATAATCCATTCTTTACTGTAGATGGTATTAGTCGTGGATTTGATGTGTTTTATAAAACCACAGATTATGACGAAGATGATGAGGTTGAAGATTATAGTCTTGATAGTTTAGGGGCAACAGTAAGGTTTGGTTACCCTATTTCTGATACGCAAAGGTTAACTTTTGGTGTGACTGCAAAAGAAACTAAGGTGAAGCTAGGGACAGATCCATCAAATGAAACCAGTGATTATGTAAATCAACATGGCAATAACTTTGATGATATTATCGGTAGTATTACTTGGAGTGATAGTGACCTAGTGGGCGGTATGTTGCCAACACAAGGTTATTCTACGCGCTTGAGTTTAAGTTTAGCGACCCCTATTAGTGATCAAGAATATGGAAAATTAGATTTAAACTCTCAGCGTTATTGGAATCTTAATGGCTCAAATTTATGGCTAATTAGATTAAAAGGTAAGTTGGGTTATGGGTTTGGCTATGGTGATTCTGAGCAACTCCCTTTTTATGAAAACTATTATGCAGGTGGGGTTTATTCTGTAAGAGGTTTTGATAGCTCATCTCTCGGGCCTTTGAACTCTTATCCAAGTACTTCATCTGAAACACCTGATGCTTTAGGTGGGAATATTTCTATTACAGGTACTGCTGAATTTATTTTTCCAATGCCTATGGTTGAAGATCATAAATCTGTACGTACTGCCTTTTTTATAGATGCAGGTAACGTTTTTACTGATAACTGTTATAGTGGTAATACAGGTTGTAATGAAGGTGTAGATCTTGCCGAAATTCGCTTTAGTGCTGGTTTTAGTTGGACTTGGGTAACACCTATTGCACCATTATCATTTAACTTAGCAAGAGCGTTAAATGCTAAAACTGGTGATGATACGGATGCTTTTCAATTTCAGCTAGGTACTACATTTTAATAAGGACTCATAATGAAATACTCGATTGTTTTTGCCATTTTCTCTTTGTTTTCTCTGTCTGCTTTTGCGACCAATGTAGTAACACTTGATTTCCGTGTCGCTGTTTTGCAAAGTAAAATAGGTCAGGAAGCAGCAAAAGAGCCAAGAGAAAAAGTGGCTAAAATGGAGCAGCAATTAAACGCAGCAAAAACTGAGTTGGATGAAAAAACAGCTAATTTAAAGCGAGATGAATTAACTCTAGATCCAGAAACATTTAAACAAAGACGTGAAGTATTAGCTAAAAGAGACGCTGAGTTAAGAGGTGCTGCGACTAATATGCAGCGCCAAGCGCAAAAGCTTGAAAAAGAATTGCTGGCAAAACTAACACCGAATGCGGAAGCCATTTTAAAGCTTATTATTCAAGAAAAGAAAATTGACTTAGTAATTAATCGCCAATTGAGTTTATATGCAGGGCCCAACATAGATATCACTAATGAATTAACAAAACGTCTTGATGAGAGTAATTAATGGCTTTTAGTTTAGCGCAAATAGCAAACCATGTTGATGGTGATGTTATCGGCGATTCGTCTTATATGATTGAGAAGTTAGGAACGCTTGAGCATGCGGATGCTCAGGCGTTAAGTTTTTTAGCAAACCCTAAATATCAGGGGCAACTTGCTAATACTCAAGCCGGTGCTGTATTAATTCGTGATAAGGCGTTATCCCAAGGCCTAAAAAATGCTGTTGTTGTCAGTAACCCTTATCTTGCTTTTGCTAAGCTAACTCACCTTTTTGATAATAGACCCAAGCCTTTAGCCAACATTCATCCTTCGGCAAGTATAGATGCAAGTGCAAGCTTAGGTAAAAATGTCAAAATTGCTGCAAACGTGGTAATTGAAGAAGGTGCAGTTCTTGCTGATAATGTTGAGATTGGACCAAACTCTGTCATTGGAGCACGAGTTGAGATTGGTGAAAATACGCGAATAGCAGCCAATGTTACTCTTTATTATGATGTTGAAATAGGTCAGGACTGTTTATTGCATAGTGGATGTGTAATTGGTGCTGATGGATTTGGTTTTGCACCTAGCTCAGAAGGCTGGGTTAAAATTATGCAGCTTGCTGCCGTTACTATAGGTAATAAGGTAGAAGTGGGTGCAAATACCACAATTGATCGTGGTGCTCTAGAGAATACTAAAGTTGGTAATGGTGTTATCATTGATAACCAAGTTCAAATTGCTCATAACGTAATTATTGGCGATAATAGCGCAATTGCGGGTTGCTCTGCGATTGCTGGTAGTACTCATATAGGTCAACGTTGTACTATTTCTGGTGGTGTCGGCATTATTGGGCATTTAACAATTGTTGATGATGTTCATGTGACTGCCATGAGTTTGGTGAGCAAGTCTATCCATAAAGCGGGCTCTTACTCTTCAGGTACTGGGTTAGAGGCAACGGATAAATGGCGTAAATCAGCCGCTAGGTTGCGAAGAATTGATGATATGGCTAAGCAGATAGCCAAGTTAGAACATAAACTTAAGTAAGAAGAAAATATAAGGTCGATAGTAGATGATGGATGTAAATGAGATTCGCCGATATCTCCCACACAGATACCCTTTTTTGTTAGTGGATCGTGTTGTTGATATTAAGTTGGGTGAATCAATTGTGGCATATAAAAATGTCACAGTGAACGAGCCGTTTTTTAATGGTCATTTCCCTGATCATCCGGTTATGCCAGGTGTTCTAATTATAGAAGCAATGGCACAAGCAGCAGGTGTTTTAGGCTTTAAAACAATGGATAAGACACCAGAAGATGGTTCTATCTATTATTTCGTAGGTGCCGATAATACTCGCTTTAAGCGTCCTGTTGTACCTGGTGATAGAGTGCAGCTAGAAGCTGAAATTATTACTGAACGTCGTGGTATTTGGAAATTTGCTTGTAAAGCAACAGTAGATGGCGAACTTGCTTGTTCCGCAACTATTTTATGTGCAGATAGGAAACTCTAGTGACGATTCATGCATCAGCCATTGTTGACCCTAATGCCGAAATCGACTCAAGTGTCGAAATTGGGCCTTTTTCTGTGATTGGTGCAAATGTCAAAATTGGAGCAGGGACTGTTGTTAAATCCCATGCCGTTATTAATGGCCACACGACGATTGGTGAAGGTAATGAAATTTATCAATTTGCCTCAGTCGGTGAAGCAAACCAAGATAAAAAATATCAAGGTGAACCCACTAAGCTTGTGATTGGTGATAATAATATTATTCGTGAAAACGCCACAATACATAGGGGCACGATTCAGGATAATGGTATTACTCAAATAGGTAATGGTAATTTGTTTATGGCCAGCACACATGTTGGTCATGACTGTATTGTTGGTGACAATAATATACTGGCAAATTATGTCGCTTTAGCTGGGCATGTTGTTATTGGTGACTCTATTATTTTGGGGGGCTATACAGGCATACACCAATTTTGTCAGGTAGCATCTTTTAGTATGTGTGGAATGGGATCTATGGTAACCAAAGACATTCCAAACTATGTCATGGTCTCAGGTAATCCAGCTAAAGCTCACGGGATGAACTTTGAAGGTATGCGCCGCAGAGGCATGTCTAAAGAAGTTATTAAAGCGCTAAGGTCTGCCTATAAGTGCATCTATCTAAAAGGCAGTAAATTAGAAGATGCAGTGAAAGAGCTTGAGCAGGGCCTTGCATTAGAATATGACGAAGTTGCCATGTTTTTAGCTTCGATAAAACGTTCTAAGCGCGGTATTATTCGATAGCGTCCGTTATTGATATGCTTGAAGCTAGTAAAAACCCCAGACACTTCTGGGGTTTTTTGTTAATTAGCTCTATGAGGAAAATAAGTGTCAAATCATTACGTTTTGGTTGCGGGTGAAGCATCAGGGGATATTTTAGGTGCGAGCTTAATTTCTCATTTAAAACAACTCGATCCAGATGCAAGTTTTAGTGGTATTGGTGGTCCTTTAATGCAAGCACAAGGCTTCACTTCTTTAGTTCCTATGGATAGATTATCTGTGATGGGGCTAGTTGAGGTGTTGGGTAGGCTGAGAGAACTTCTTTCTATTCGTAAAATGCTATTTAACCTGTGTGTTGAAAACCCTCCGACCGCCTTTATTGGTATAGACTCCCCTGATTTTAACTTACCTCTTGAAAAAAAGTTAAAGCAAAAGGGTATTACTAGTATTCACTATGTTAGTCCCTCTGTCTGGGCATGGCGTCAAAAACGCATTTTTAAAATAAAAGAATCCGTTGATCTTATGCTAGCTCTATTTCCTTTTGAGACAGATATCTATCATGAGCATAAGATTCCGATTAAATGTGTTGGGCACTCGCTTGCTGATGAAATTCCTTTGCTTGTTGATCAAGCCAAAGCACGCGCCGAGTTAAAGCTTGAGTTAGAAGGGAATGCCATCTTTGCTGTTTTGCCAGGTTCAAGAGGGGGGGAAGTTAGTCGCTTAATGCCTGTGTTTGCTAAAACTATGGCCATTATTAAAAAACAAATTCCTCATGCTCAATTTCTGATTCCAGCAGTGAATGAACAAAGACGTGCTCAAATTGAAGAAACAATTGCAGCCTTGATCCTAAGTGATGATCTAAAGGCTGACTTATTACCTTCGATAGTGGTAACTGACGGCCATTCTAGAGAGTGTATGGTTGCAGCTAATGCAGTTCTACTTGCCTCAGGTACTGCTGCTCTGGAAGCTATGTTAGTTAAACGTCCAATGGTAGTAGCATACCGATTTACTAAATTGACTTATGCCATCATGTCAAGAATGATTAAAGTTCCTTATGTATCGCTGCCTAATCTATTGGCTAAAAAGGCATTAGTACCTGAGTTGATACAAGATAAAGCAAGCCCTGAGAATTTAGCAAAAAGCTTAATTGAAAGTTGGCAAAACTTCTCGCCAGATACCGAAATAGCACAAACATTCGAGCGTCTACATAGAGAGCTTAAATTAAACGCGGGTCAGCAAGCTGCAGAAGCAGTCGTCGCGTTAGTAAATCAAAAGCAAATATAGAGGCCTGGCAAGTTGATAGATAAAAAAAAGAAAGTTAAGCCCGTATTAGAGCCTTTCGTTAGTGAGCAATATACCGGAGTTTTATTCGCGGGCTCTGATGAAGCTGGCCGAGGGCCTCTTGCTGGGGATGTTGTCGCAGCAGCTGTGATACTTGATCCTAATAATCCTATAGAAGGTTTGGCTGATTCTAAGAAATTGTCAGAAAAAAAGCGTGTTGCTTTGTTTGATGAAATTAAAGAAAAGGCACTCGCATTTTGTATTGCCAGAGCTAGCGTGGCTGAAATTGACGAAATAAATATTCTTCACGCTAGTATGCTGGCGATGCAGCGAGCTATTTCAGGTTTACCCATTGCTCCAGAGCATGCCTTGATAGATGGTAATCGTATCCCCAAAGATTTACCTTGCACGGCAGAAGCTGTCATAAAAGGGGATGATAGAGTTGAGGCAATTTCAGCTGCATCTATTTTAGCTAAGGTAGAGCGTGATAATGAAATAAATGCTTTGGCGGAACGATATCCAGGTTATGGCCTAGAGAAACATAAGGGATATCCAACAGCACAACACCTAGAAGCATTAGAAACATTAGGTGTGACCCCTATTCATAGACAGAGTTTTGGCCCTGTTAAACGTATTATTGAAAAGTTAGCTTAAAGGTTTACACGTGTCGACATCCTTCGTACATCTTAAATTACATACAGAATTCTCTTTAGTTGATGGTCTAGTAAAGATTAAAGGTTTATTAGGTGCGACTGCTGATTTAGGTATGCCTGCTGTTGCAATGACAGATGAAAATAACCTTTGTGGCTTTGTGCGTTTTTATAAGGGCACAATGGGGAGTGGTATTAAGCCCATTTGTGGTGCTGATGTTGTTATAGAAGCGGATGGTGAGTTAGAAGAAAACCATAGGTTGACCATGCTTGCTATGACAAACAAGGGTTACAAGAATATCATCGAAGTAATATCGAAAGGATATCAGCTTGGTCAGTTTGAAGGGCGTCCGATAGTTCAGCGAGCCTGGGTTGAAGAGCATGCTGAAGATGTCATTCTTATCTCAGGTGCTCAATATGGCGATATTGGACAGTATCTAACACTACAAAAAACTACTTATGCTAAGCATCAACTTGAACGTTGGATGCAAATTTTTCCTAATCGCTTTTATGTAGAGCTTCAAAGAACTAGTCGAGTGGGCGAAGAAGAGTATATTCATGCTGTTATTCCCTTAGCTCAAGAGTTAGGTTGTCCTGTCGTTGCAACAAATGATGTGCGTTTTCTTAAGCGTGAAGACTTTGATTCCCACGAAGCGCGTGTTTGCATACATGATGGTGTCACCATAGATGACCCAAGACGGAAAAAGCGATACTCAGAAGAGCAATACCTTAAATCAGCCGATGAAATGGAAGCCTTATTTGAAGATATTCCTGAAGCGTTAGAAAATACGGTTGAGATAGCAAAACGTTGTAATGTAGATGTTCTGTTGGGCGAGTATTTTTTGCCAGATTTCCCTGTGCCTGAAGGCATGACAATGGATGTTTTCTTTAGTGAGCTTTCCTTTAAAGGTCTAGAAGAGCGTTTTGACTTTCTAGTCAATAAGTATGGCGATCGTATCGCTAATAAAAAGCAAGAATATTGGGATAGACTAGAGTTCGAGCTCAATATTATTAATCAAATGGGGTTCCCAGGATATTTCTTAATCGTAATGGACTTTATCCAATGGGCTAAAGATAACGATATCCCTGTTGGCCCTGGACGAGGTTCTGGTGCGGGTTCACTTGTTGCTTATGCACTCAAAATCACTGACTTGGACCCACTGGAATACGACTTACTATTCGAACGATTCCTTAACCCTGAACGTGTATCCATGCCCGATTTTGATATCGACTTTTGTATGGATAACCGAGATAAGGTGATCGACTATGTAGCAAGAACATATGGTCGTGATGCGGTATCCCAGATTATTACGTTTGGTGCTATGGCGGCTAAAGCTGTGGTTCGAGATGTCGCACGGGTACAAGGTAAGCCCTATAGCCTGGGTGACAAACTTTCAAAACTGATCCCTTTTGAAATTGGCATGACTTTGAATAAAGCCCTTGAAGAAGAGCCAATGCTAAAGGAGTTTATTGATGGTGATGAGGAAGCGGGCGAAGTGATGGAAATGGCACTTTCGTTAGAAGGTGTTGTTAGAAACTTTGGTAAGCACGCAGGGGGCGTGGTAATAGCGCCAACAAAATTAACTGATTTTTCACCACTTTATTGTGAAGAAGATGGTTCAGGTTTAGTTACTCAGTATGATAAAAATGATGTAGAAGAAGCTGGCCTTGTAAAGTTTGACTTCCTAGGTCTAAAAACACTGACGGTTGTTGATTGGGCGATGAAGAATATCAATGATATTCAAGCCCGAGAAGGCAAGCCTGCGCTTGATATCTCTCTTATTGATTTAGAAGATAAACCAACTTATGACATGCTTCAAAGAGCTGAGACGACGGCCGTTTTCCAGTTAGAGTCGCGAGGCATGAAGGAGCTAATTAAAAAGCTATTGCCTTCGCGTTTTGAGGATATTGTCGCTCTGGTAGCGCTTTATCGTCCTGGTCCTTTAGGGTCGGGCATGGTAGATGACTTCATCAACCGTAAGCATGGGCGTTCAGAGCTTGCTTTCCCTCATCCTGATTATCAGCATGATGACCTAATCCCAGTGCTAGAACCAACTTACGGTATTATTTTGTACCAAGAGCAGGTTATGCAAATTGCTCAGGTGTTGGCGCGATTCAGCTTGGGTGGTGCCGATTTATTACGTCGCGCTATGGGTAAGAAAAAGCCTGAAGTAATGGCAGAGCAGCGCTTACTCTTTATGGAAGGTGCAGGTAAGTACGATATCAGTGATGATTTGTCAGGTAACATCTTCGACTTGATGGAGAAATTCGCAGGTTATGGCTTTAACAAATCTCACTCTGCTGCATATGCCTTAGTTTCTTATCAGACAGCATGGCTGAAACATCATTATCCAGCACCCTTTATGGCGGCGGTATTATCTGCCGATATGCAAAACACTGATAAGATAGTTATCTTCATTGAAGAATGTCGTGCTATGAAGCTTCAACTTGAGCTGCCAAATGTTAATGAGTCTGTATATAAGTTTACCGTAAATAGTGCTGGAGCTATTGTCTATGGCCTAGGTGCGATTAAAGGTGTGGGTGAAGGCCCCATTGAAGCAATTACTCAGGCTCGTGAAGATGGACCTTTTGAGCATATTTTTGACTTCTGTAAGCGGATCGGTAAAAAAGTAAATAAACGAGTGATGGAAGCCCTAATTCGCTCAGGTGCGCTTGATCAAATTGGCCCAAATCGCGCGACCTTATTTGCCTCAATTGATGAAGCCCTAAAGCGTGCTGATAGAATTGCCAAAGATGAAGATGCCGGCATGATGGACCTTTTCGGTGTTGCTGTTGAAGAATCTACGGGAGGGGCTTATGACGAAATAGGGATTCAACATGAATGGCCGTCTCGTCAGCGACTAGACGGTGAAAAAGATACGCTTGGCTTGTATGTAACGGGTCATCCAATTGATGATTATGAAAAAGAAATTCGACGCTTTGCCCGCTCACGTATTGTTGATTTACAGCCAAAACGAGGTGATTCGCAAATTATGGCGGGTCTTATCGTTGAAATGCGTATCACCAAGAGTAAGAAAGGCGGCAATATCGCATTTGTGACTTTGGATGATAGGTCTGCACGTATTGAAGTGACAGTCTTTCCTGATAGTTATGAAGAATTTAAAGATGTCATTCAAAAGGATCAAGTTGTCGTTGTTGAGGGGGAAATCAGTAACGATGAGTTCCGAGGTGGTCAAAAGGTCATTGCTCGTAAAGTAATGGATATTGCTCAAGCACGAATAAGATATGTTCAAGCTTTAAGAATTGATTGGCAGTCTGATACAGTGTCGAGTATGGATATACAAACTTTATCTCAGTTCTTGCAGCCTTATCGAGGAGATGGTTGTGATGTGGTAGTAAGTTTTGCAACAGATCATGCAGAAGGAGACATTTGTTTGGGTCAAAGTTGGAAAATTATGCCTGATGACCAATTAATGTACGATCTTAAAAAACAATACGGTCAACAAAACGTTCAGCTCGTGTATAATTAGCGACATTTTAGAATTATAAGACAGAAAACTTGTTGATATTATTGGTGCAATTTAATGGTATTAGACAAGTAGTGATTGGAATGACTCTGATTTCTTTAGAGAAATCGTATAAAAAGAGCATTCTCTCGATGGCAACTAAACAGCAGTGATTAAATAATGAATTTAAACTATTTACCTTTTGAACAACCAATTGCTGAACTTGAGCAAAAAATTGAAGAGTTACGCTTGGTTGGTAATGATAATCAACTTAATATCAGCGACGAAATCAGTCGTTTAGAAGAGAAAAAGATTACCCTAACTCAGTCACTGTTTAGTAATCTAGGTGCATGGGAAGTATCTCAACTTGCACGTCACCCAAAACGTCCTTATACCTTGGATTATATCGAGCACGCTTTTACCGATTTTGAAGAAATGCATGGTGACCGTCATTATGCTGATGATCGTGCCATTGTTGGTGGTGTAGCGCGTTTAGATGGTAAACCCGTTATGGTTATCGGCCATCAAAAAGGACGTGAAGTAAAAGAAAAGGTACTACGTAACTTTGGTATGCCTGCACCTGAAGGCTATCGTAAGGCACTACGTTTGATGCAAACAGCTGAACGTTTCAATATGCCAATTGTGACTTTAATTGACACTCCTGGGGCATACCCAGGTATCGGTGCTGAAGAGCGTGGTCAAAGTGAAGCGATTGCTTACAACCTAGCTGTTATGTCTCGACTGAAAACGCCTATTATCGCAACAGTTATTGGCGAAGGTGGTTCTGGTGGTGCGTTAGCAATCGGTGTATGCGATGAATTGATGATGATGCAATACGGTACCTACTCGGTAATTTCTCCAGAAGGTTGTGCGTCTATCCTATGGAAAAGTGCTGACCGTGCTTCTGATGCTGCAAAGGCTATGGGTATTACAGCGGATCGTCTGCAAGAGCTTGGTTTAGTTGATAAAATTATCGCTGAACCTATGGGCGGTGCACATGTACATCATGAGCAAACAGCGCAAAGTTATAAAGATAATGTACTTGAAGCGCTAGATCGTATGAACGCATTAACAACTGATGAGTTATTAGAGCGTCGCTACCAAAGATTGATGTCTTACGGACTATAATATTTAATAGTTCAGAGCGTGAATGCTGATGCTAAAAAGCCTCCTAATGGAGGCTTTTTTATATTTAAACCTTAATCAATTGAGTGGTGCTAATGCAACTTTCCAAAGAAACATTTGAAATGGGTTTAGGAGGCTCTTTTCAGAACTATTTGAAAGGAAGTGATAAACCTATTCTGATTGGTTTAAGTGGGGGTGTTGATTCTGTTGTTTTATTGCATTTATTGGTTGAGTTAGGGCTTTCTGAGCGTTTAAAAGCCATTCATATACACCATGGTTTAAGTGAAAATGCTGATGATTGGCTTAGCTTTTGTGACGCTCTATGTCATAAATATCAAGTGGCATTTCAAGGTCTCAAGGTTGAATTAAATACGCAAAAGCATTCAATTGAAGAAGCCGCTAGGATTGCTCGATATGATGTTTTTGCTAGGCATTTGAGTGAAGGTGCTTATCTTTTATTAGCACATCATGCCGGTGACCAGGCAGAAACATTAATGTTTCGTTTGTTAAGGGGAACTGGTGGCAAAGGCTTAGCGGGAATGCCTGAAACACGTACTTTGTCAGACGGTTATCTTTATCGACCGTTATTGCCTTTTGATAAAAACAGTTTGATTGAATATGCAAAACAAAATGTTCTAGATTGGGTTGAGGATGAGTCCAATCGAGATGAAATTTATAGTCGTAACCATATTCGTCACCGTATCATTCCAGCACTGCAGACTTTTGAAAAAGAAGCAGAGCTTAGAATTGAGCAAGCCGCCAGGCGATTAGCTTTTGATTATCAAATGTTGTCGAATTTGAGCCAAGAAAAGCTAGCTAAGTGGCAAGCGATTGATGGAAGCTTATACCTAGGAGAGCTTGCTGTACTCACTCAAAAAGAGCGAACCTTTTGGTTACGTCAATATCTTGAGTTATTTTCGCTAAGTTTGACCCAGGCTCAAGTTCTAGTGCTTGATACGAGCTTTTTTAGCCAGCAAGATAAACAGCCTTGTTTTAAACATAAACAGGCGCGCCTAATGCGCTTTCAAGGGCGTTTGTATGTGCTGCCAGCAAACTTAATAGATCAGAATATTGGGATAAATTTGGCTACGCCTGTAGAGCGAGAGTATGATTTCTATCATTTATCTATCAATGATAAGCAAGCTTTAGACTATGATGATTTTTGTTTGGCTGTTAAACCAGAATCCTGTGATTTGTTATTAACTAATGGTCATTCTCGTAAATTAAAAAAATGGTTTAACGATGAAAAAATCCCAGTATGGTGGCGTGAGCACTTACCTTATCTATTTTACAAAGGTGAACTTGTTGCTATTGCAAATATTTGGGTTAAGCCGAGTTTTCAAACTCGTATAGATATTAAATGGCAACCGAAAACGCTGCTGACTTGGCCAAAAATTTAACTTTTAAAAATCCATTTTCTTAAATCTCTTAGCCTCAAGGGAATTTATCTCTATTTAAGTCCTATTCTGGATTTATCGATTGAGTGATAAGTCATCAAATGGTATTATTTCGACCCGTCAGAAGGCATGGCTCAACATGTCATCAACTCTATTTTTCATCTATAAAGGCGGGCTTTTCATAAATGGCGACTCGATACATTTTCGTCACAGGCGGCGTAGTTTCTTCTCTTGGTAAAGGATTGGCAGCAGCCTCTCTAGCAGCGATCCTTGAATCGCGCGGCCTTAAAGTCACTATGCTTAAACTGGATCCTTACATCAACGTTGATCCAGGTACCATGAGCCCTTTCCAACATGGTGAAGTTTTTGTTACCGAAGATGGTGCTGAGACCGATTTGGATCTTGGTCACTATGAGCGTTTTATCTCAACCAAAATGGGCAAACGCAATAACTTCACATCAGGTAGAATCTATCAAAGTGTACTGAAAAAAGAACGCCGTGGTGATTACCTTGGCGGTACTGTGCAAGTGATTCCACACATTACTGATGAAATTAAACGTCGTGTAATTGCTGGTGCAGAAGGTTCTGATGTTGCTCTAGTAGAAATTGGTGGCACAGTAGGTGATATTGAATCACAACCTTTCCTTGAAGCGGTACGTCAACTGAAAGTAGAGCTAGGCTCTCATCGTGCTTTGTTTATGCACCTTACATTAGTGCCTTATATTCGCACTGCTGGTGAAACTAAAACGAAGCCAACACAGCACTCAGTTAAAGAGTTACGCTCTATTGGTATTCAACCTGATATTCTACTATGTCGTTCTGAAGTGTCTATTGAAGCACCTGAGCGTAAGAAGATCTCTCTTTTCACTAACGTAGATGAAAGAGCTGTTATCTCTCTTCCTGATGCTGATACGATTTATAGCATTCCACAGCACCTGAATAATCAAGGTTTAGATAGCCTAATAGTTGATCGCTTTAGTCTAGACTGCGGTATTCCTGATCTTGCTATCTGGAATAAGGTGGCACAAGCCAAACTTAATCCAGAGAAACAAGTTAATATTGCCATGGTTGGTAAATACATGGAGCTTCTAGATGCTTATAAGTCTCTGATTGAAGCCATGGACCATGCTGGTATTCACGCACAAACTAAAGTGAAGCTACATTATATCGACTCTGAAACTATCGAGAATGAAGGCACTGAAGTTCTAAAATCAATGGATGCTATCTTAGTACCAGGTGGTTTTGGTGAGCGTGGTGTTGAGGGTAAAATTTTAACTGCTCAGTATGCTCGTGAGAATAAAATTCCTTATCTAGGTATCTGTCTAGGTATGCAGGTTGCTGTTATTGAATTTGCGCGAAATGTTGCAAAACTAAACGGTGCCCATAGTACAGAGTTCAACTTAAAAACAGAGAACCCAGTAGTCGGTCTTATTACAGAATGGACTGATTCAGAAGGTTCCAAAGAAATACGGTCAGAGGAATCAGACCTAGGTGGCACTATGCGTCTTGGTGCACAAAACTGTAACTTGCTTGATGGTTCAAAAGCGCACACTGCTTATGGTCAACCTGTTATTAGTGAGCGTCACCGTCACCGTTATGAAGTCAATAACTACTATTTGACTGCATTGGAAGAAGCTGGACTGACAATTTCAGGTCGTTCAGAAGATAACTCTCTAGTAGAAATGATTGAGATAGCAGATCACCCATGGTTTGTTGCTTGTCAGTTCCATCCAGAGTTCACTTCCACGCCACGCTATGGTCATGGCCTATTTAGTGCGTTCGTACACGCCGCTCTAAAATACGCTGGTAAAGAGAAATAAGTGCTGCGCCTTAGGAGGCGTAGTTTTTTCATTTTATTGATAAAAGGTTTGTTATGACTCAGATCATTGATATTAAGGCGAGAGAAGTTCTTGATTCTCGAGGTAATCCAACAGTTGAAGCTGACGTAATCTTGGCTGATGCTTCTGTTGGTTCTGCTTGTGCTCCATCTGGTGCTTCTACTGGTTCTCGTGAAGCACTTGAACTACGTGATGGTGATAAGAGTCGTTACCTAGGTAAAGGTGTATTAAAAGCAGTTGCAGCTGTAAATGGTCCAATTCGTGAAGCTTTACTAGGTAAAGATGCGGAAAACCAAGCTGAACTAGATCAAATTATGATCGACCTAGATGGAACAGAAAATAAATCTACTTTTGGTGCGAATGCTATTCTAGCAGTATCGCTTGCCGCAGCTAAAGCTGCAGCAGCCGCTAAGAAAATGCCTTTGTATGAGCATATTGCTGAAATCAATGGTACAGCGGGTCAATTCTCTATGCCTGTTCCTATGATGAACATCATCAATGGTGGAGAGCATGCTGATAACAATGTAGATATCCAAGAGTTTATGGTTCAGCCTGTTGGCGCACCTAACTTCCGTGAAGCATTGCGTTACGGTGCTGAAATCTTTCATGCCTTGAAAAAAGTATTGAGCGATCGTGGTCTTAATACTGCGGTTGGTGATGAAGGTGGTTTCGCACCAAACCTAGCATCAAATGCTGAAGCCCTGGCTGTAATTAAAGAAGCTGTTGCCAATGCCGGTTACGAGTTAGGTAAAGACATTACTCTAGCAATGGACTGTGCTGCATCAGAATTCTTTGAAGATGGCCAATACAACCTGAAAGGTGAAGGTAAAGTATTCTCTTCAGAAGGTTTCTCTGACTACCTAGCTGATCTTTGTGAACAGTATCCAATCGTATCAATTGAAGATGGCTTGAATGAGTCTGATTGGGAAGGTTTTGCTTACCAAACTAAGATTCTAGGCGATAAGATTCAACTAGTAGGTGACGATTTATTCGTAACCAATACTAAGATTCTGAAACGTGGTATTGATGAAGGTATTGCTAACTCTATCTTGATCAAATTTAACCAAATCGGTTCTTTGACTGAAACGCTGGAAGCTATCAAAATGGCTAAAGCGGCTGGTTATACTGCTGTAATTTCTCACCGTTCTGGTGAAACTGAAGATGCAACAATTGCAGATTTGGCAGTAGGTACAGCGGCGGGCCAAATAAAGACAGGCTCCCTATGTCGTTCTGACCGTGTTGCTAAGTACAACCAATTGCTTCGTATTGAAGAGCAATTAGGTGGTAAAGCACCTTATAACGGTCTTTCAGAGATCAAAGGTCAAGCTTAATCTAACAAACTAGGTTAAGTAAAAAAGGGAGAACCTAGGTTCTCCCTTTTTTTGTTTTACCCAATATTGGGCGTGATTTATAGTAGGAGCTCTTTTTCAGGAATGATCATTTCAATGCAACGATTAGTGTCCCTATTGTTCGCACTTATGGCGATCTACCTTACTTACCAACTTGTATATGGTGAGCAAGGTCATAAACGTCAAGAAGAGCTAAGTAAACAGGTTGAGTTTCAGGAGCTGACCAACGATAGACTCGCTCAGCGCAATGCGGCTTTGCGAGCACAGTTGTCGAACCTTAGAAATGGGCAAGATGCAGTTGAAGAAAAGATTCGTACCGAGCTGCAATATATTAAAGAAGGTGAAACCTTTTATAGGATGGTAGACCAATGACAGATTCCTATTGGGTTATTTTACCTGCGGCGGGCGTCGGTGCTCGAATGCAGGCTAACGTCCCAAAGCAATACTTAACGCTAGATGGCCAATATTTAATCGATCAAACTATCAAGCGTTTACTTAGTCATGAAAAAGTAAATAATATTGCTGTTGGTCTAAGTCTGAATGATGCTTATTGGCTAGATTCAATTTGGGCTAATGATAAACGTGTTCACCGTTATATTGGCGGCAAAGAGCGCAGTGATACCGTGTTAAATGGCTTATCTTTTATTATGGATAAACATGCTATAAAGGATGAGTTTGTTTTAGTTCACGATGCCGCTAGGCCGTTAATTTCACTGTCTGAAATTGATGACTTATTGGCGAATAACAATCCAGTGGGCTCCCTGTTAGCTATGCCTGCAAAAGATACAATTAAACAATCAAAGCAGGTATCTAAGCATCAAACGCATGTGCAAACGAGTCTAGATAGGCAGTTTATTTGGCATGCGCAAACACCGCAAAAATTTAAAGCAGATGCACTTTTTGCGGCCTTAATTAAAGCTAAAAAACAAAGTTTAATGATTACTGATGAAAGCTCTGCGCTTGAGTCGGTAGGACAATATCCTGATTTGGTAGAAGGTAAAGCAAGTAACTTTAAAGTTACTCTACCTATCGATTTAGTAATGGCACAAGCCTTACTTCCTTTACTTGATAACCATTAATTGAACGAATGAATAAGGTGATTTATTTATGCTGCCATTTCGTATTGGCCATGGCTTTGATGTCCATAAATTTGGTGAAGGTGATGAAATAATTTTAGGTGGGGTTCGTATTCCTTACCAACAAGGGCTGATAGCTCATTCTGATGGAGATGTCGTTCTTCATGCTTTAACCGATGCTATTTTAGGGGCGGCAGCGCTCGGTGATATCGGCAAACATTTTCCCGATACTGATCCTGATTTTGCCGGAGCAGATAGCCGAGTTTTACTAAAAAAGGCCTATCAAGAAGTACTTAAGAAAGGCTATAAACTAGGTAATTTAGATATTACCATCATGGCTCAAGCGCCCAAAATGGCTCCTCATATTGATCCGATGAGAAACAACATCGCTCAGGATTTAGGACTTGATATTGATTGTGTCAATGTCAAAGCAACGACGACAGAGAAGCTCGGCTTTACTGGGCGTAAGGAAGGTATTGCAGTGGCCTCTGTTGCTTTGCTTATCGCTGCTGAATAAATAGATTTACTAAGCCTACTAGAGAGCGCTTGAATGACAAGGTTGTAGAATGAATACTGATTGGCGATATGCATGGTCTAAACCACAGGTTACAGGTGATTTAAAAACAAATGCCCAAGACTTTTATGTTGAAGAAGAGCTGGGCTTTGAGCCTGAAGGCAAGGGCGAGCATCTCTACCTTTTCATTGAAAAGCAGGGCGTCAATACAGAGTTCTTAGCGCGCCTTATCGCAAGGCATGCTGATATTGCTGTTAATAAGGTCACCTATAGTGGAGTAAAAGATAGGCATGCGGTAACACGGCAATGGTTTTGTTTACATGTGCTAAATAAAGCCTTAGATGGTGCTGGTTTAATGCAGGCTATCGGTGAAGAGCTTGCACCAGAAGAGAGTATTAAACTGGTTCAGATGGTAAAGCACCCTCGCAAACTTAAAGTTGGCGTTCATAAGACAAATCGCTTTGTTCTTAGAATAAGGAATTTAGTTGGAAATTTAGATGATCTAGCTGATCGTCTTGCACTTGTCGCACTTGAAGGCGTGCCTAATTATTTTGGACCGCAGCGATTTGGTATTAACGGTAATAACCTAGCCCAAGGAAGTCGTTGGTTAGCAAAAGAGCCATCACCAAAAAAACGTTTAACCAAGACTGAATCATTTTGGCTTTCTGCAATACGTTCTTGGTTTTTTAATCAAGCGTTAAGTGACCAAGTTGCTTCTGGTTTATGGGGGCAAGTGTTTATTGACGATAGAGTTCAGTTACAAGGAACACAGTCTTCTTTTAAGGTAGATGAACTCAATGCTAATTTGTTAAGACGTTTGCATCAATTAGATTTACATCCTCAGTTACCTTTAGCTAATAATGGCGCACTTGCTGATACTAGTTTGTTAAGAGCACACTCAATGGAACAATCTTGGAAAGAAGATGGTGTTTTATTAGAGCAGCTAAATCGTCTTTCTTTAGGTCGTGAGCAAAGAGCGACTCGAGTCATTCCTGAAAACATGGTCTGGGAATTGCTTAACGATCAACTGATTGTGCAATTTAGCCTGCCTAAAGGTTGTTTTGCGACGAGCGTTTTACGCGAATTAATCGACTTTACCGATGTATCTAATTTGAGTGCCAATGAGAATACTAATAGCGAATGACGATGGAGTGGATGCGAAAGGTATCCAAACTCTAAATCAATTTTTATCCAGTAAATATGAGACTGTTTTAGTCGCGCCTGATCGTAACCGCAGCGGGGCAAGTAACTCTTTAACCTTGACGCGAACTCTTCAGCCTAAACAAGTCGCACTAGGTCAGTACAGTGTTGATGGTACACCGTCTGATTGTGTTAATTTGGCTATTTCAGAAGTTATCGATGGTAGATTTGATTTTGTTGTTTCTGGTATTAATCATGGTCCGAATTTAGGCGATGACGTCATTTATTCCGGTACTGTCGCAGCGGCTATGGAGGCTCGTCATGTTGGGTGCTTCGCTATCGCAGTCTCATTAGTTGGAAATAAACACTTTGATACAGCAGCAAAAGTCATTATGAACTTGATTGCAGATCAAGATGCTTTAAATGAGCTGAGTTTGTCTTTGCCCAAAGGCAGCATTTTGAATGTCAATGTGCCAGACGTTGAGTTTGAACAAATCAAAGGTTTTAAAGTAACACGATTAGGCTATCGTAAATCTGCTCAACCAGCCATATCCGCTCAACATCCCAAAGGCATACCAAGTTATTGGATTGGTGCTTTATCTGAACCTCATGATGAAAAAGAAGGGACAGATTTTCATGCGATTAATCAGGGTTACGTTTCTATCACTCCCTTGCATACAGATATGACATGTTACAATGCCATGACTTCTATCTCTACTTGGTTAAACACGCCTTTAGATGAAAATGAATAGTTTAAAAAGTTTAGTAAGAACCTCTGAGAGTCGTGCTTCAAGCATGATTAGCGATTTAAGAAGGCAAGGGATAGAAAATGAAGCTTTATTAGCAAAAATGGCTGAGTTACCACGCCATATTTTTGTTGAGCCTGCTTTTTCTCATCTTGCTTATTCTTCTACGCCTTTACCTATTGGCCATAATCAAACAATTAGCCAGCCTTTTACTGTTGCCAGAATGACGCAATGGTTACTGCAGTATGCGCGTTTAGGGAGAGTGTTAGAGGTTGGGACAGGGTCTGGTTATCAAACAGCCTTGCTTGCTCACTTTTTTAATAAAGTGCATACCATAGAGCGAAAACAAGCTTTGCACGAAATTGCTAAGCAAAGGTTAACTCAGCTAAATATTAAAAATGTTGAATATCTATATGGTGATGCGAATAAAGGCTGGCCAAATAGTGTTGCGTTAGATGCCATTATTGTGACAGCCATGGTAAATAAGGTGCCTACTGCCTTGTTAGAGAACTTAAAAGAGGGTGGAATTTTAATTATGCCGATTGAAGATACTGTTTCATGTGTCGCTTGTTGGCTAAAAGAGGGAGCTAAGTGGAAGCGTCTGGATGATGAAAAAGCTCACTTTGTTCCTCTGTTAGAAGGTTTAGAAGATGAATAAATGGGTAAAGATTTACTTTAGTGGCATTTTTATGGGGGCTGCAGATATTGTCCCTGGTGTTTCTGGTGGCACTATTGCGTTTATATTAGGGGTTTATGAGCGTTTGATCTCAGCACTTAGTGGCGTTAATAAGAAAAGCATACAATTACTTTTCAAGGGAGACATCAAGGGGCTTTGGAAGCATTTTGACGCAAGCTTCTTACTTGTCCTAGGAGTCGGTATTCTAACTAGCTTGATTGCCTTGTCTGGGGCTATTTCTTTTGCCTTAGAGTTTTACCCTAGATATTTAGCAAGTTTCTTCCTTGGTCTTATTCTTGCGTCTGCTGCATTATTGTCAAAAGATTTACCTAAACTGCAAATTAAGCATTTGATAATGATTTTACTGGGTTGCTGTTTTGGTCTGCTAGTGTCTTTGTTATCACCCACGAATATCAATGTCACACCTTTAATGGTTATTCTCTCTGGCATGATTGCTATTTGTGCCATGTTATTACCGGGTATATCAGGTAGCTTTATTCTATTAATGTTAGGTATGTATGGACCAGTTTTATTAGCAATAAAAAACTTAGAATTAAGTGTTTTAGCTTTGTTTGCCTCTGGGGCTTTATTAGGATTACTGACATTTTCTAAATTACTTAAGTATTTGATGACTTATTTTAGAGAGATAACTATTTCATTTTTAATTGGCGTTATGTTGGGATCATTGTTAAAAATCTGGCCATGGAAAAATATAGGTCAGTGGACCAATATTGATGGTAAAGATGTGCCCGAAAATGTCATGTATGTGATGCCTTGGAATATTAATGATTATCAAATGTCATCTGATTTAGTTTATCCCTTGTGCTTTGTATTGCTTGGTATTTTTATAATTAAGGCGATAAATAACATTTTTTTACTTAATGATACGAATGATATAGATACGAAACGTTAATTCATCTTTCAAAAGTGAGCTCTAATATAATTTCTAATGACAAGTAAGAAGAGAATAATAAAGTTAATTGATTTAATTGCTGTTAGCTTAGCTGGCATGATGCTTTACGGCTGTGCCAGTGACCCTTTGAACTTTTCTGGAGCTTCAAATTCAAAAAAATCAAACTGGACGCCTGACCTTTCCTTTGGAAAACAAAAAACTGTAAGCGGCTACTATCGCGTAAAGTCAGGCGATACTTTATTTTCTATCGCATTTAAGTACGGCCTTAATTATAAAGAGCTTGCCGCCTTAAATAAGATTCCTGCACCTTATGTAATTTATCCAAAACAGAAAATTCGTTTATCAAACAAGGTTAAAACGGTTAAGCAAACGGTTAAGAAAAGTACTGCAAATAGCCAAAAAGCGAAAACAACCCCGACAAAAGTGGTCAAAAGTAATAAAAAGCAAACCACTGTAAGTAATAAGAACCAAATAGCAAAAACACCATCTAATACTAAAACTAAGTCCAAAAAAGCCCTAAATTGGGTGTGGCCTGTGTCGGGAGATGTAATTAAGGGGTTTTCAAACAAGGGTGTTAGTAGTAAAGGTATAGATATCAAAGGCAAAAAAAATGGCAAGGTGGTTTCTGCTTCTGATGGTATTGTTGTTTACGCAGGGAATGGATTAATTGGTTACGGTAATCTTGTTATTGTAAAACACAGTGATGAATACCTAAGTGCTTATGCTTATAACCAAGAAATTTTAGTGAAAGAGCAACAATCTGTTAAAGCCGGTCAAAAACTTGCAATCATCGGAGGAAAGGGATCACAAACATCATTATTGCACTTTGAGGTTAGGAAAGACGGTCAGCCAATAAACCCATTAAAAGTATTACCCAAATAATAACAACTCATTGGGTATTTGGAGGGAACATGAAAGCTGTAGAAATCGTAAAAGCAGAGGATGTAGCATTATCGTCAGGTAATGATATTGAGAATGGTCTTAATCTAGATGATGTTGATACTAACGAAGAGTTTGAATCAGCAGTTACTGCAAGATATGCCAATGAGGATGTTGGTAAAAATCTTGATGTTACTCAGATGTATTTAAGTGAAATTGGTTTTTCTCCTTTATTAAGCGCGGAAGAAGAAGTTTATTATGCGCGTAAGTCTTTAAAAGGAGATGAATCATCACGTAAAAGGATGATAGAAAGTAACCTGAGGCTGGTGGTGAAGATTTCACGTCGCTACCTTAATCGTGGCCTATCACTACTAGATTTGATCGAAGAGGGCAACTTAGGCCTTATCAGAGCGGTTGAGAAATTTGACCCTGAAAGAGGTTTCCGTTTCTCAACTTATGCAACATGGTGGATTCGACAAACAATCGAACGTGCCATTATGAATCAAACTAGAACAATTCGATTACCTATTCATGTCGTAAAAGAACTGAATGTTTACCTAAGAGCTGCGCGTGAGCTAACGCAAAAGCTCGACCATGAGCCAAGTGCAGAAGATATAGCTGAATTGCTTGATCGTCCTGTGGAAGACGTGCAAAAGATGCTGAGCTTGAATGAACGTATCAGCTCGATCGATTCCCCTGTCGGTGGTATGGATACAGATAAAAGCTTGGTTGAAATTATTGCAGATGAAAACCACGCTGGACCAGAAGACGAAAGACAATTTAGTGATGTGGTTCACAATATTGACCACTGGCTTAATGACTTAAATGAAAAACAAAGAGAAGTAATTGCACGCCGATTTGGTCTGCGTGGCTATGAGCCAAGCACTCTAGAAGATGTGGGTGCTGAGATAGGCCTAACACGTGAGCGTGTTCGTCAGATTCAGGTTGAAGCTTTAAGAAAGCTTAAATTAATGATGGAGAAACAAGGTTTGTCTTTGGATGATGTTATGCATTTGAATGACTAATTAAAAGGCAAGCGATAAACAAAAACCAACTGTATTATAGTTGGTTTTTTTCTGTGTGAATAAAAGTCGCTAGATTTATGGCGAGGAGTGCAACTAAATAGTGATTCTATTGATAAGCTCTTCAATGTAAAGATAGGGCTTTAGACCACGTCCTTCGGGTCTTTGAAGCATACCTAAACGGCATTTCAGAAAAAGTACCCCCCCTGAGTGATACTTCTCCCCATTAACTTAAAAGAACAGACTGAGAAGAGGTGACTTATTGGTAGGTTCTTTATTATTCACTGATTTGTTCAAACTTAGTTTGGATTTTACTTAGCAGTTTATCTGACATGCCTTTAATCGAGTAGCTTAGTTTTTCATTCCCTTTTTCATCCGTGTGTATTTCCGGTAACCCTGTAAAGACTTTATTCTGAATTTCAGGCAAAACGAAAATGGCTTCACTAATTGCAGTTGTTTTTACTTCGATCTCATCGCTCAATTGTTTGATTTCTCTAAATAGCTCTTCAAACTCCAGTGGTATGTTATCTGCCTGTTCCATACGTTGGGCGAGATTTTTAATACCATCATCAATCACTATCTTATATTCAATGCTAGGAGTGTCGGCATAAATATCTGACTGTAAGAGTTTTTCTAATAAGTTAGTAAATAACTTTGCAGTGCAAATAGCATTTAAATAAAGCTGATCTTCACATTCACTTGCACTAAATAGAATTAAAGTTGCGTTTTCTTGATATTGATGAACTTGCCCGCAATAGGCTTCACTAGCTTGAAACATAGCCCGATAAACAGGAGTAAAAAGGTTCGCGATTTGAATAGGGGTAAACTCTTCTTGCCACTGAGACATATTGGTTAATTCAATATAAAGAATGCAGCTTCTTTGTTTATCTTCTTCAAAAATTTGCTCGAAATTAAACTCAAACTGATCCTCTTTATCTATCCCTGTTTCTGCCTCTAAGATTTGTATATTTGTATCTGTTTGGGCTTTCTTGTCGCCTTGTGCGCTAGGCAGCCATTCAAGGGACTGCACTTTAGCAAGTAAGCCTAATAATGTGTTTGCTTCCTTATAAAGCCCTTTGTTGAGGTGTGCATCGGTATGGCCTTTAAGAAGGGCTTCTAATGCTTCACTCACATTTGTGATGGGGGCGAAGAGCTTTTTAGTCATAAAAAAGACAATGAAAAGTGCAATCGCTGTAATAAATATACTAACGCTAATAAGCAAAGAATTTAGTCTAGAGAGAATGTTCTGAGTAGGCGTTTTATCAAGCGTAATAATGACGTGTCCTACGACCTCTTGTCTAAATTTAACACTAGAGCTAAATACTCTTTTGTTTTCACTAAGGCTAATATCACTATCATTTAAATGGCTACTGTTATCACTAGAAGCTTCAGCAAGTAGTTCGTCTTTTTTATTAAATACTCGCGCACTTAAAATATTTTCGTCAACGACAAGCCTCGTGAGCAGTACATTTAAGCTTAATAGATCATTGGTTAAAATTGATTGGGTTGCATTAAAGGCTGCTTGCGTTGCTAAGCTGCTACCCAGTACTTCGGTTTGTTGGGTTAAATAACCTTCAAGCGTGTTAGTAATAGTCGCCCAAAAAATGGTAAGTGAGATCAAAATTAAGCTGAGAAAAGTCATTAAAGTGACTATTGAGGCACTTATTCTCTGTTCAAGAGTCGTGCTGAGATTGCGAGCTTTTGCTTTGATATCCATTATTCTGTCAATATTCCAAAGGCGTCTAAATGTCAGGGTGTTTATATGCTATCGGCTGAGATTAGTTTTCTTTAATTTGCATATTTGTTAATCAGTTAGCCTTTTTTCATCATGTGGCAGCTAGGGCTTCCCTGTGATGTTTTTGTTATTACTTTACTTAGTCTTTTGTCGTCTTTAGTAGCTATTTTAGACTTAAAATGTGTATTTTGTATGGTGATTCATCATCTAGAGTATTTGATTGGGCAGGTATTTGATATAGTTGAACTAATGTCGTTTGAGGAAAAACTATGTCTGCAAGTATTACGTTATTGGGTGCCATTGATCAAAAGACAATGGATCAATTAGAGTCTTGGTTAGCTGAATATAATAAAGATGTAAGTCGTCAGTATTTAACTGATTCAAGTGACCCTGTTGCAGTGCAGAGATGGAACCTGAATAGCCCTTTTACTAAAGAGCAAGAGGCTATGGTGAGAGCTCAGTTATTAAGTTTCTCTGATGAGAGTCATATTGACCATGTTTATCAAAGCCAATCTGTGGATATTAGCCGACCAGGTTTAGCTGTATTTGATATGGACTCAACTTTAATTAAAGCTGAAGTGATGGATGAACTGGCAGTTGAGGCAGGAATTGGTGAAGAGATTGCTGCTATTACTGCGAGTGCTATGCGTGGTGAAATAGATTTTACAGAAAGTTTTGTTAAGCGATTATCTTTGCTTGACGGTTTGAGCAGTGATGTCATGGATGGTGTGTTTGCTCGTATTGAATATATGGAAGGTATCGATAAGCTGATGAAAGTGCTAAATCACTTTGATTGGCACACCGCGATTCTCTCTGGTGGATTTACTTTCTTTGCAGACAAAATAAAACGTGCTCTCGATTTCAGTGAAGTACATGCCAATGTTTTAGAAATAGAAGACGATAAATTAACAGGTAAACATCTAGGACCAATAGTAGATGGCAGTCGCAAGAAGCATTTATTAGAAAGCATTTTACAAGAAACAGGTTACAGCCAATCTCAAACGATCGCTTGCGGAGATGGTGCTAACGATCTGCTTATGCTGAATACGGCGAACCTTGGTGTCGCATTGCATGCTAAGCCTTTAGTGAGAGAGCAAGCTCCACACCCTGTTAATCAACTAGGTTTGGATAGCATATTGTATTTATTAGGTATGACATCTGCAGAAATTAGGCAAATATCTGCTTAATTTTTATTCATTTAATTAATTTGATTGGCATATCATGCAGTTTTGATATGCTATAAATAATAATTTTTACAAGAATTTATAATTGGGGGTTATTTCTTTGCAAGAAATAAAATTATCAGAAATTGACTTAAACTTGCTTTATATTCTGCAAGTTTTAATTGATGAGCTGAACGTTACTAAGGCGGCGCAGAAGTTAAACGTAAGTCAACCAGCGGTCAGTCGCTCTCTTGCTAGACTTAGAGAAGTATTTAATGACCCCTTATTTGTTCGTACTTCCCATGGCTTATCGCCAACGGCTCGTACAGAAAATTTAGCGCCTTACTTGGTTGATATGTTGAAGGGATTAGAAAGTTTAGTTCAGCCTCCTCAGTTTAATCCTGCCTCCTCACAACGTCGTTTTGTTTTATCTACTACAGACTTCGGTGCTTTAACTGTATTGCCTAAAATTTTAGATAGTTTTAGACAGCAGGCACCTAATGCGGTGTTGGATGTAAAACATTGGCATGAAGGCACGTCTTTTGAGTTGGATGTGAATGATATTGATGTCGCTGTTGCTGTTATCTCAAAAGAGCCACCTAGCAGTATTCGAGCAGTGCGATTAGACACAGATGAAATGGTCTGTATTGCTAGAGCCGATCACCCAGGGCTTCAAGGTGAGCTGACTTTGGAGAAATACTTGAATCTACACCATGCTCAAGTGGTATTAGGTAAAAAAGAAAGGGCAGCAGTGGATAGAGTATTAGACAAGATGGGTCATCAAAGGCATGTCGCTATTGTGCTTCCAAACTTTGTACCCGCTGTGAGAGTGGTTTCTAGCAGTAATCTATTGCTGACTGTGCCGCGTTTATTTGCGACAGATATTTTAGCAACCTCACCAGATCTTAAAATTTACGATCTACCATTTGAAACTCGTACTTTTGATTACTCTATGATTTGGCATGATAGATACCAGTTTGATCTAGGTCATCAATGGTTGCGCGGTATTATCCGTAATGCGTTTGTGAATGAAATGGGCTAGATAAGAACTTATATATCAGCAAGAGTTATTTTGAGTGTTTTTGCATAATTACTCTTGCTGATATGTCTAGGTTCTAAGTTCTAAGTGCAATGGTTAATGAGCTTTTATTGAGCGCCATAGATATTAGCCAGCATTTAGCTTTAGTTGAGCATCAATATTTTTAAGTCTCGTTGTCCACTCTTTTGTTAGTACTTCTACTAAGCTATAGCGTCTTAACTCCATTGCTTGTCTTAGAATATTAAAATTCTCGTCTAAGTAATCAAATAAAATATTTTCACGAATCTCTATCAATATTCTCATTTGTTCACCTTGTTCAAAGGTGACATCATTATGTTCTAGTAAGGCTTTAAGTACTTCGTGTCGCTCATATACTTTGGTTTTGTAATGATGCTTAAGTACGTATTTGGCGAGATCTAACATGGACGCTACCAGGAGTTGAAACGAATGCTCAATCACCATCTTATCGTCGCTTGTTAATTCTTTACTTGAAGGCTGCTTACGGTAAGTATCTAGACGTTTTATCATCTGATGCTGGTGTTGATATAACGAATCTTCCCATTCAAGATTGCGCATGCGTACTCCCCAAAACTTAGAATAACTCAGTTTAATATCGCTAGAATGTTTCTATAATCTAGTTCATAAACCGAGCTTATTCAAAAAATCAGGAATTAAAAGCTAGAGAAAGGGTAAAAAATAAAACGTTTGTTTTCTTCGATTTTTTCACCGGCAGGTATGTGGAAATAACCATGGCTATGGCAAGCAGCACTTAGTGCTCCAGAGCTTTGTTGAAAGTGAGCAACAGCTTTGCCATTAACTATCGACACTCTTAAAAACTCATCACGACTAATGACGTTTTGGCGACTAAACCCAGACGCTATTGCAAAACCTTGTACAGGGTTCACTGTTAAACCTGAACTTACCGCTAATGCTATCGTCGCAAACCAGTGGAAAGTCACTAAAGTAGAGCTAGGGTTACCTGGCAAGCCGATAAAAGGGGTATCAAATACTTTTCCATGAACTAAAGGTTTTCCTGGTTTTATTGCAATTTTCCAAAGAAGTAGTTCTCCATTAGCCTGAATCACATTTTTAACGTGATCTTCTTCGCCAACCGATACACCACCAGAGGATAAAATGATGTCACATTCAGGTGCCATTTTTGCCAGAATGGCTTCTGTTTCTTCATGATTATCCGGAGCATGTTGATAGCTTGTGACTTTATAACCTAGCTTTTCCACTAATGCCTTGAGCATAGGGCCATTACTATTATAAATCTGGCCTTGGGCAAGAGGTGTTCCTGGTTCAACAAGTTCATCACCTGTGGTTAAAACGCCAACGCTTAATTCGCTGAATACATTTACCTGCTTGATACCAAGGCTTGCTATCATGCCCAAATGTTGAGCTTCAAGGCGAGTTCCTTTACTTAAAACCAAATCACCTTTAGTAATATCTTGGCCTTGTGGGCGAATATTGTCATGTTGTTTAGGTGTTTGCTGAAAGCTTACTCCCTCATCTTGCTGGGTCGCATTTTCTTGCATAATAACCAAGTCAGCATTAGTGGGGATTTCCGCTCCTGTAAAAATACGAGCAACTGTACCTGGCGCTAATTCTGTTGCAGCTTGGCCTGCTGGAATACGTTGACTAATGGCAAACACCTTGTTTGCTTGCCAATCTTCAAAGCGCATCACATACCCATCCATTGCACTGTTTGATGCCGGTGGTATATCAAGTTCAGCAATAATATCTTGTGCCAAAACCTTGCCTAGAGCTTGATTAAGTTCGATTGTCTGGTTGGATACCAAGCATTTGGAGTTTGCTTGAATCGTATTGAGAGCATCCGTGAAAGAGATTAATGGCGACTTAGACATGATTGGCCTTAATGAATATTTAGCTGGAACAAGTGATTAGACTTTACGTATTTGAGGTGGTGTGTGAAAGAGTGCACTGAATAAAAAGTGCACTTCTTCATATGCTTGTTAATTTATTTAAAACTAGGTTTTACTTACCTAGTAACATCTCAACAAAGTTACAAGGACGAGTTGTTGCATTTAGTTGAGATTCTATAATCTTATACCAAGCTGTTTTACATGCACCTGTCGAACCAGGAAGACAAAATACTAAGGTACGATTGGCAATACCCGCTGCTGCTCTTGATTGAATTGTTGAAGTGCCGATTTCTTCAAAAGAAATTTGCCTGAAGAGTTCACCAAAGCCTTCAACATGCATATCAAAAAGTGGTTTTAACGCTTCTGGAGTACTGTCTCTTGAATGAAAACCAGTGCCACCAGTAATAAGGACGACATTAATCTCTTTATCTGCAATCCAGTTAGACACAGCTGCTCTCATGTCATAAATGTCATCTTTTACGAGCTTTCTTTCTACTAGGTTGTGGCCTGCTTCTGTTAGACCTGCAATTAGGGCATCACCTGAAGTGTCTTCAGCAATAGATCGAGTATCTGAAACGGTAAGTACATTAATATTTAAGGGACGAAAAGGTTTAGCTGTCTTGCTCATTGTTTGCCTTCTTAATTAACCACCAGTAGCGCTCATAAAGCGTAAAATTTGTGGTTCTTCTTCTAGATTAAAATAGTGCTGTTCGGGTTTCAGTGCCAAGGCTTTGATAATGGCATCTTCTAAGGTTAGTTTATCTTGATTCGTTGCGCGTATATAAGGTTTTAAATCAAGAGAGTGCTCATTGCCAAGACATAATAGCAGGCGGCCTTCGACTGTCATGCGTATGCGGTTACAACTAGAGCAGAAATTATGACTATGGGGAGAGATGACCCCAATTCGTCCTTGTTCGCCTTCAACTTTATAGTATTGGGTCGGCCCCGGTGTCGTGGCCGAGCTTTTGCTTAGTTGATAATGGTTACTTAATAGTTCGATAACGTCATCACTAGACATATAAGACTCAGCTCTATCATGTGCAGTGATAGCGCCCAGTGGCATCTCTTCTATGTAACTAATGTCCATATTATGAGCAAGGGCAAATTTGGCCAAAGGCAAAATTTGATCGTCATTTTGGTTTTTCATAATGACGCTATTAATTTTGCAGCGATTAAAAGGAAGAGCCGCAATGGTTTCTATCCCCTCAACGACTTGCTTAAACTTGTTGCGACGCGTTAGACGGTTAAATTCTTCTTCTATGAGTGTATCTAGACTGACATTTAATCGAGATACACCGACATCATAAAGCGATTGGCCCAATTTTTTTAACATAGAGCCATTTGTTGTGATGGTTAACTCTTCTAAGCCTGGGGTATTGGCAATTTGTTCAAGAGCCCATAAAATGTTTTTTCTGACAAGTGGTTCACCTCCGGTAATTCGGATGCGTTTCGTCCCCATTTTTATGAAAGTACGCGCAGTAGTGACGATCTCTTCTAAAGACAAAATGTGTTCTTTAGGCATGAAAGTGACATCTTCGTCCATGCAATAAGTGCAGCGAAAGTCACAGCGGTCGGTGACAGAAATACGAAGATAATCTATGCGTCTTCCAAATGGATCGACTAGGGATGACTCAGACAAAAAAATACCTCACAGAGTTAGCAAGTCCATAGAACCAAAAAAAAGCGCAATAAGCAAAGTTAACAGAATAAATAATTTTCATATTATGTGACTAATTTGCTATTAATTTGATTTATGACATAAGCTTTAAGCGTATGATTAAATTCAAGTTATTAATCTATATAAGAGTTTTATAATTAACTGAATGGGAGTTTAAGAAAATTGCAAAATGTCGTAAATGATTTGATTGATGTTCTTAAATTAGAGCAACAAGATGAAACCCATTTTATTGGCCGCAGCAAGGATCTGGGCTTTCCTAAAGTTTTTGGTGGTCAGGTCATAGGACAAGGTTTGTCCGCTGCCACACAAACAGTAGAGAATCGCCAACCCCATTCACTACATGCTTACTTTTTACGTCCTGGTGATGCATCACATCCAATTAACTACGAAGTAGAAGTCATTCGTGATGGTGGCAGCTTTAGTATGCGTCGAGTGGTGGCAAGTCAGTTTGGGAAACAAATCCTTAACATGTCTATCTCATTCCATCAGGAAGAGGACGGCTTTGAGCACCAAGATGTCATGCCAAATGTGCCGGGGCCTGAGCACTTCCAATCTGAACTGGATTTATACCGTGCTCATGCTAGCGAAATTCCAGATAAGATTAGAGATCTGTTTATTGCTGATAGGCCGATAGAATGTCGGGTTGTAGAAAATCAAAATCCATTTAGACCAAGGCATGGCATAGCTAAGCGCCATATGTGGATTAAAAGTGTGGCACCTTTGCCTGATAACCAACTGATTCATCAATCTATGTTGGCTTATACAAGCGACTATGGTTTTTTAGAAACAGCCTTAACACCACATGGTATCTCAATCGGTAATCGTTATTTGAATATCGCGAGTCTTGATCATGCTATCTGGTTTCATCGTCCTTTTAAATTAGATGACTGGTTACTTTACGTGGCTGATAGTCCTTGTGCTGGTGGTGCAAGGGGCTTTGTTAGAGGTCAGATATTTAATCGAAAAGGGGAGCTGGTTGCATCTACGGTACAAGAAGGCTTAATTCGCTATTCAAAGTAATGAATGGTGTTAAATGAGTTTAGGTTTAAGGGCATGTTGAGCTAAGGCCCAGTTAACATGTTCTTTTACTAACTCAGAGCTGTCATCTTCTCTGCTTTTTAAGGCGTTAATTACATCTTCGCTATAGGGAGCGTTACCAAGTGCAATGGCGATATTTCTGAGCCAGTTCTCATAGCCTGTTCGGCGTATAGGTGAGCCTTCTGTTTTTTTCAGAAACTCATCTTCTTGCCACAAAAAGAGTGTGACTAACTCTTCTTTATCAAGTTGGTGGCGAGGTTGAAAATCTTGCTCTTCAGTGTATTTAGCGAACTTTGTCCAAGGGCAAACTAGCTGACAGTCATCACAGCCAAAAATTCGGTTACCCATTTTCGACCTAAGTTCAACAGGTATCGGTCCATCATGTTCTATGGTGAGGTAGGAAATACATTTATTAGCATCTAAAACCCAAGGTTCGACAAAGGCATCGGTAGGGCAAAGATCAAGGCAAGCAGTGCAGCTGCCACAATGCCTTTTTGGCGTTGGCTTATCAACTGGTAGTGGGAGGTTAGTAAAAATCTCACCTAATAAAAACCAGCTACCCGCTTTAGGAGTGAGTAAGAGCGTGTTTTTACCTGTCCAACCTAAGCCAGCATTTTCAGCAATTTGTCTTTCTAGAACGGGTGCGCTATCAACAAAGGCACGATAACCATGATCACCTACTTCTTCTTGAATCTTTTTAGCAAGCTGAGTTAAGCGTTTACGTATTAGCTTGTGATAATCACGGCCAAGAGCATAACGAGCAATATAAGCTTTACTCTTGGTTTGTAGGCGTTTAACTGTTTCAACCGATTGGGGCAGGTAGTGCATGCGTAAAGCAATAATACGTTGCGTGCCTGGATGCAGCTGTTCTGGATAAAAGCGCATGTCACCATGGTTAGCAAGATAATCCATACTGGCGTGGTAGCCCGCGTCAATCCATGCTTGATAGTCATCTTTATGCTGGCTGTAATCTGTGCCCGTTATTTTTGCTTCAGCAAAACCAAATTCTATTGCCCAGTCTTTAATTTTAAGGACGAGTTCGTTTAATTCAGCGGCACTTAATACGCTAGTTTGAGACATGCTTAGATCGTTTTTTAATGATGACAAAGAGATAAGGCTTTTAAGGGAGGTACTTTTTAAAGGCATAAACACTTGTTATGCCTTTAAAAGAAGTAACCAGGCTAATAAAGGTTAGAATCGCCTTTTACGACATCGATTAATAAGTTGATAAACATGCGGTCTGCATCTGTGTGTTCATCTGTAATTTTTAACGTTGTTTGGCTAGAAACTTCTTGAGAGATGCGCTCGTATGCATCTGGCTCATTAATATGTTCTTTCGCAATGCGAACCAGCTCTCCTGCTAGTTCTGGCTCCATGATCATTTTTCTAAAACAGCGTAAAAATTCATCAATAATTCGTTGTTGATTTAGTTCACTTGCCATTGTTTTAAAACTCCTACTGTTCAAATCAGCCTATGACACCACGAAGCGGGATGAAGGGCAAGCTTCTTCATAAATGTTGCTTGACAGCTTGGGGAATAAATAGGCAGAATAAGGCATCTTTTTAGCAAACATCCCAGCTAAAAATCTTATTTAGGCCAACAGCCTATCCCAATCATATGCATAGACATATGAATGCACACAAAAATGTGAAGTGATTTAAGTTACAACTTTACATTTCTCCTCGCGAAAAACGCGGGCAGTGTTATTACTGCGATTTTTTGCGTTTGAATGCACCTTTTTTAGGGTTTCTGCATAAGCTTTGCAAACTTCGTTTAATCAATATTTATCTGACTAAGATATATGGGTACAATATGTGCCATAAAAATCTAGCAGTAAAACGAATAATAGAGGGTAAAAAGGTGGAATTATTATCCGGTGGTGAAATGATCGCCCGCTTTCTTAAAGATGAGGGCGTAGAGTATATTTATGGATATCCAGGCGGGGCAGCCTTGCATATCTATGACGCATTGCATCGCCAAAATGACGTCAAACACGTACTTGTTCGTCATGAACAAGCTGCAACACATATGGCAGATGGTTATGCTCGTGCAACCGGTAAAGCGGGTACAGTACTTGTAACATCTGGTCCTGGTGCAACAAATACCATTACAGGTATTGCAACGGCTTATATGGATTCAATTCCAATGGTTGTAATCTGTGGTCAGGTAATGAGTTACCTGATTGGTGAAGATGCATTCCAAGAAACTGATATGGTTGGTGTAAGTCGTCCAATCGTAAAACACAGTTTCTCTGTGAAACATGCGTCAGAAATTCCAGAAATCCTGAAAAAAGCGTATTACATTGCGTCTTCTGGTCGTCCTGGTCCTGTTGTCGTTGATATCCCGAAAGATATGACAGTACCAAACGAAAAGTTTGAATATAAATACCCTGAAACGGTTTCTCTACGTTCTTACGTGCCACCAACAAAAGGCCATAGTGGCCAGATTAAGAAAGCGGTTGATTTAATGCTGGCGGCGAAACGCCCAATCATTTACGCCGGTGGTGGTGTTATTTTAGGTGGCGCATCTGATCTACTGGTTAAATTGGGTAAAGCGTTGAACTTCCCTGTAACCAATACACTAATGGGCCTAGGTGGCTACCCAGCAACGGATCGTCAATCTGTGGGTATGTTAGGTATGCATGGTAGCTATGAAGCGAATATGACCATGCACCATAGTGATTTGATTCTTGCTGTGGGGGCACGTTTCGATGACAGGGTAACAAATGACCCTGATAAATTCTGTCCTGGCGCTAAGATCATTCATATCGATATTGATCCTGCTGCTATTTCTAAAACCATTCGTGCTGATGTACCTATTGTTGGTCCAGTAAGACAAGTACTAACCGAAATGTTAGGTCTTGTTGAGTCTTCTAAGAAAGCGGATGCAAGTGTGTTAGATGGCTGGTGGAAGCAGATTGAAGAATGGCGCAAGGTTCACGGTGGTAAATACGATACTACGAGTGAAAAAATCAAGCCACAGGCTGCGGTTGAAGCATGTTGGAGAGCGACTAAAGGGGATGCATTTGTTGCTTCCGATGTAGGTCAGCACCAGATGTTTGCTGCACAATACTACAAGTTCGATAAACCAAATCGCTGGGTTAACTCAGGCGGTCTAGGCACCATGGGCTTTGGTTTACCTGCGGCTATGGGTATCAAACTAAACTTCCCAGATGAAGAAGTAGTATGTGTAACAGGTGAAGGCAGTATTCAAATGAATATTCAAGAACTGTCTACCTGCTTGCAATACGGTTTGCCCGTTAAAATCTTATGTTTGAATAATGGTTATCTTGGCATGGTACGCCAATGGCAAGATATGAACTATGAAGGTCGCCACTCTAGTTCATACCTTGAGTCTTTACCTGACTTTGAAGCTTTATTGAAAGCCTATCGTCATCAGTACGTTGAGATTAATACAAAAGACGAACTTGATGAAAAAATGGCTGAAGCTTTTGCCATGAAGGATCAGTTGGTATTTATCAACTGTTATGTTGACCCTGAAGAGCATGTTTATCCAATGCAGGTACCTCGTGGTTCCATGCGTGATATGTTATTGAGCAAGACGGAGCGTACCTAATATGCGACACATTATCTCTGTATTGATGGAAAACGAACCAGGTGCCTTGTCGCGTGTAGTTGGCTTATTTTCTCAAAGAAACTTTAATATCGAATCTCTAAACGTAGCTGCTACTGATGATCCGACCTTGTCGCGTTTAACTTTGACAACCTTTGGTTCAGACCAAGTGGTTGAGCAGATTACAAAACAGCTTAATAAGCTGATCGATGTCGTTAAGCTAGTTGACCTTACTGAAGGGCAGCACATCGAGCGTGAATTGATGTTGGTTAAAGTGCGTGCGACAGGTGCACAACGCGCTGAGATTAAGCGTACAGTTGATATTTTCCGTGGCAACATAGTTGATATGACACCGTCTATTTACACAATTCAAATTGTGGGTGAATCAGACAAGCTAGATGGCTTTTTACAGTCACTAGGTGCTGTTCATCTACTAGAAGTTGTGAGAACGGGTGTTTCCGGTATTGCACGCGGAGAGAAAGTACTGAGTATTTAGTACTTTATATTTTGAGCCATTCAGTTTTCTTGATTGGCTCAAAATAAAACTGAATAGAGTTACAAAAAAGTCACATTTATGTGGCTTTTTTTTTCCTCATTTTTTTAATATTCAACTATTCTATAAATGCATTTTATAGAGATATCATGTTATCTTGCTAATTAGGCCATATTTATCAAAAGGGTTAAAAGGACTTAAAGGAGTGATATGGAGCTGGCTGATCAGATGTCTAAGGAGTATGCGGTTCAACTGGAATCAATTGAACCTAAGAACAGCGCATTAGCTTCTAAAGATATTTTAAACAAGGAAGGGGCAGTATTAGTCAAAGCTGATACTGAGTTAACATCTGCGCGATTGGCTAGAATTCGTCAGCATGTGTTAGAGCAGCCTTTGGAGTTCAGCATTAAAATGCAGAACTCGCTAGCTCGAAATGAAATTCTACAACAGACTCTCAATGTCATTAACGAAAATGATTTATTGAAAGAGCTGCATCTAAAGCTTCATAACGAAGAAGACCTCACTGATATGTGTGGTTTTTTTACGCAATATCCAACTCTCGTTCAACTCATTACGGTTTATGCCCAGCTTTACCCAGGTAAAATGAAAAAGTCCCTAACCCTAGCTTGGGGTGCATGGATGATAGCCAGAGCAAAGCAAGACAGCCAAATGACAAAGCGGGCTGTTTTTACCGCTTGTCTATTTCAAGATATTGGCCGTCTGTTTATCAGTAAAGGTGGGTCTAATGATTCTATTCTCTCATTAACGAGCCAAGTGCTTGGCAAAATTAACGGTTTGCCAATTACGATAGTCAGATCCATTACGAATATGAAGGTGTTTCCTACTAGCCTAGGTTTAATGAAAAAAGAAGACATGCTTGAGGTTGCTAATGAAGACCAAATTGTTTGGTTAAGCAGGTTTTTACAGGTAGGAATGAGTGATAAGTTCTCTTTTAATGTGGGCCCATTGGACTTCATTCCAATTCTTAAGCTTTACTCCCCCCATTATTTTCCACGTTACTCAAAAGTCATCATAGAGGCGATTTGCTCCGCAGATTTAAAGCATGTCATTACCGATGAAAAAAGCTTATTAGAGAATTTGCGAAAAATTTTAATAAATCATGTGGTATTAAATGAATGGTTGGAGCTTTTTGAAAAAGTAGAGGCACAACTTGCAATTAGCTCTAAAAATCTGCCTTTAAGGTTTAGACAAAAAGCTGAACAGGTTTTATTTATTGTATCCAGTACAGGTTTGCTGACGGAATCTCTTGCGCGTTGGATGTCTCATGTGGAAGAAATGCAACTGTTGGAAGCGGCACCAGAGGTGAGGGAATACTTTATCTTTCAGCAAGAGCTAGCACGCCAACTATCTCAGTACGTATCCATGGCTGGCTTCTTAATTAGCCGTATTAATGATATGGAAAAGAAAAAACCTTTATTACTGCTCCATAAAGAGTTCCATCAACTTTCATCACGCTTTAATTACAATATTCTTGATGATGAAAGCCTTGCCTCTTAGCGGTTAATTTGTTGCCAGAAAGCCTTGATAATTGGTGTCGCAAGATTCTTTTTTAGCGTAAATAGACCAACATCATAAGCCTCTAGTTCTGGTTGAAGATCCATAATGCTTACCTTGTCGATCAAAGGGCTATTGTCGATTACTATTTTTGGTACCACACCTATTCCAAAGCCTAAGGACACCATACTAACAATGGCTTCATTACCTGATACCTGTGCATAGATTTTAGGTTTTGCATTACGTTGTCGAAACCACTGATCCACACGTGAACGTGAAATACCTTCTTCAGATAAAATCATAGGTACTTGATTCCAGTTAATCTTGCTATCGGATGACATGGAAACCCCAAGCGATTGAGCGGCATTAACATCATTAGGAGCAATAAAAACCAGAGGGGAAATAGCAATACGTTTAAACGCCATACTGCTTGGTAGATTGTTTGGCCTTGCCGCTATGGCGATATCTTCATGTCCTTCCATGACGCGAGCAAGGGCTGGAGCTGGGTCACCAGTATGCAATTTCATTTCTATCTTTGGGTGCAGACCACGAAACTCACTCAAAATATCATACAAAAAACTATAGCTTGCGGTTACAGAGCAATAAAGGCTGATTTCCCCCACCAATTGCTCTCCGCTTGTGGTGAGAGAACGTCTAAAATTGCGCCATTGAGAAAGGCTTTCTAAGGCATATTGGTTAAACCTTTCGCCCTCAATGGTTAGTTGAACAGAGCGATTGTCTCGATTAAACAAAACATGGCCTATTTCATTTTCAATTTGCTTAATGTGTCGGCTTAAGGTGGATGGGCTCATATGAAACGCTTCACTGGTTCGGCCAAAATGTAGAGTTTGGGCCAAGTGAGAAAAGAGTTGCAATGATTTGGTATCCATAGAGCAGGCCTTAAATTTAACAAGCTATAAATGCAGTTTGTTTTTATGTATAAAATGCAATAATAGCAAAAATATATATCATTTATTGCAACATATCTAATGACAAAGGTTTGCCTCATAGGTTTATGAAAAATGGACAAAATTAATCAAAAGCTGATTTTTGCTTTAACTGAAAATGCCAGAATGTCATTTTCAGAATTAGGGAAAAGAGTTCACTTATCCGCGCCTGCGGTGGCTGAACGTATTCGAAAATTAGAGGAGTCTGGAGTAATTACAGGCTACCGACCAACACTCAATTTAGAGAAAATGGGGATTCCCATTACAGCCTTGATTGGTTGTGAAGTGCATCATGCCAAAGAAAAAGAGTTTAAAGTCTTGGTGAGTACTCTGGATGAAGTAATTGAAAGCCAGAACCTAACAGGGCCTTATGCTTTTATTCTTAAGGTGGGCGTAGCCTCTATGTCTGCTTTAGATGATTTATTAAATCGATTAATTGATTTAAGCGATACTCATACCATGATGATACTCTCGACTCCTATAAAAAGAGAGCTGCCAAGGCAACTGAACCTTTTTAATAACGAGTTAGAAGGCTGAGGCTAATAAATTATTGGATAAAAAAAGGCCCAGTAGTCTGAACTGGGCCAAAAGGGTAATGCTTAACGCATGGGAATCATTAACTTGGGTGAACACTAAACTGACTAAGTTGAGGCCGTTGTTTCTGCATTGACTCTTTCTTTTTCTTTACCTTCCTTAGTCGGCCATTGGCTAATCAACATACCGATAAGAATCAAGCCACAGCCAACATAGGCATCAAAACTCAAAACTTCATCCATAAATAGCCAGCCGGCAATGACTGCAAAGACAGCTTCGGTTGATAAGATCAGGGCACTTGCACTCGGCGATACTTTTTTCTGTCCGAGAATTTGTAATGTGCAAGCAATACCTGATGCCGCTATACCTGCGTATGCAATTGGAACCCAAGCTAGATAGAAGTTCTCAAGTTTTGGAGTCTCCCAGATAAAAGCGGCGGCAATAGCCAAAACGGCGGCCACACAAAACTGAGTAATTGCAAAAGGAATTGCGGGTATACGCTTCGATAAATAACCTATCACCAATACATGGGATGCCCAGAAAAAGGAGCCTGCTAGTTCAAGTGCGTCACCATAATTAATCGTTAGATTAGGGCCTATGGTTAGGCTATATAAACCAACAATAGCGAAGGTGATGCCAATCCAAGTATTACGTGCGGTTTTTTGTCCAAAGGCCATGCCTATGATTGGGACAAGAACGATATAGACGCTGGTGATAAATCCAGCATTACCTGCTGTGGTGTAAAGCAAACCCGTTTGCTGGAAAGTGAAGCCAGTAAACATAAATATCCCGCCAACTATTCCGCCTAATACAAGTGTACGAACTTGATAGCTTTGCTTGCTCGGGAAAATAAACAATAAAGGAATCAATGATATAGCAGCTAGAATAAAACGAGCAGCATTAAAACTATGTGGCTCAAGTGAGTTCATGCCTGCACTTTGTGCAACAAATCCCACTCCCCAAATAATCGCGGTTAACCATAACATGATGTGTGCAATGCTCATAAATCCTCACTCTTTAACGTGCCCTTTGCTTATCTGATATTGAGCAAAGGTTTTGATGTCTTAACTTGTGGAGAAGTTTGCGCCAGAGGAAAGTTTTTCACCAGACAATTACCAATCATTTAACGGCTTAAAACTTTAAAAAACAGCGTAAATTTGCAAGCAAACTTTCGATTCAAAAGTTTGATTAATTTCTTGTGGCTAGGAAGTATTTAATTGATAATTGCTTGAAAATTAACCACTCATAATTCGTTTTAATTTACTTTGAAAACTCAGTAGGAAACAGCATGGCATTTGTTGACTGGCTAACGATAGCGCCAATATTTCTTTTGTTATCTCTAGGACCTGGTCCTAATAACTTTATGGCTATGTCTAATGGTATTAATCAGGGCCCCGTGGCAGCTTTGGTTGGCACTATTGGCCGAAATTTTGCCTTTGCTATTTTGATGCTGGTTTCTGCTCTAGGTCTGGGTGCTGTTATTGTTTCATCTAGTCTGTTGTTCAACATAGTTAAGTGGGCGGGTGTTTGCTACCTACTTTATATGGGCATTAAAACTTGGCGTAATGCTGCTCATGGGGTTGATTCAGGTGAAGTTACTCATACTAGAAAAGTGCCTTATTCAGGATTAATTCGTCAGGAGTTTATTGTTGCTATTAGCAACCCGAAAGCCATTCTGATATTTACGGCGGTTTTTCCTCAAATGTTAAATCTTGATAAACCCGTTATGATTCAGTTCTTTATCATGGGCTTTACTTTTATTGTGACTGAATTTATCGGCTCATATATTTATGCGATAGCAGGTAACCAAATTAAGCGTTTCATCAAAAGCTCAAAGGGTGTCATACGTTTAAACCGTTCTATGGGAGCAGTGTTTGTGGCTGCGAGTGCAGTACTTGCTAGCGCCTCACGTTAAATTCTACGAATCATGATTTAAAATTCGCGGCTCGCATAAAAAATTATGTGAGCCGCTCCTCTCTTTACTCTTCTGTTTCAAACTTTTTGTTTTATTTGCCATAACTTGAATTCATCAACAAGTGAACTAAATTAGATTTTCTACCTCATATTAGCTATATCGCATATTTCTATCAGCGTAGGCTTGTGCTGTTAGGGTGCACTTATCCATATGAAAAGGCATGATGATATGAGGCTCTTTTATACAATTCCGTTTTTATTTGGCTTACTTTCAGCTCAAACCGCACATTCACAAGTGTTTGTAACAGATTCAAACGCGCCAACCGTGGTAGAACTTTTTACTTCTGAAGGATGTAGTTCTTGTCCTCCTGCAGATCGCTTTTTATCTAGTCTTGCGACTGAAGAAAACCCTTTCGAAAAAGCAATTCCTCTTGCTTACCATGTGGACTATTGGAATTACATTGGTTGGGAAGATCGTTTTTCCCGTCCTGAATATAGTAGTAGACAAAGAAGACATGTAAGAGAGGGGAATACAAGTCAAGTTTATACCCCAGGTTTTGTAGTGAATAATAAAGAATGGCGAGAATGGTTTAGAGGAGAACGAGATATACCTCAAAATCACGGTGATGCAGGACAGTTATCGGCTAAATTAACTCAAGGTTTTTTAGAAGCTGAATATTCAGGGCACCCTGATATTGATGGGCCTTATCTGCTTAATGTTGCGTATTTAGGTATGGGGATTACAACTCAGGTCAAAGCGGGCGAGAACAGAAATAGGCGACTTAATCATGACTATGTTGTATTAGATAATTTTAGTCTTATCAGTCAAGGTAAGCGTTGGCAGATTAAGCTAGATAAACCACCTGAGTTAGGGCAAGAGAAAACAGGAATCGCAATTTGGGTTAGTTCTACAAAATCACAGGATGTTTTACAAGCAGATGCAGCTTTACTAGAAGAGGATGCTTTCTAATTAAGGTGTAAAGCTAGGTTTGCCCTTATGGGATTCAGGGACAAATAAAATATAAAAGCCCTGATTATGACTGTTTATAATCAAGGCTTTTATAGGCTAATTTAGCAATTAGCTATGTTCAGCAAGGAACTCTTCACTTAAGTAAAGTTCTTGGTTGCTGTTTACAGCTACGTCACGCTCAAGAATCATTTTTGCAATATCCTGCGCTTCTTTAAGTGAGTGCATTTCAAAAGTGCCGCACTGATACTCATTTAACTCCGGGATATCTTCTTTTGCTGCAACATTTACAACATCTTCCATCGCCGCTTTCCAAGAGTTCGCCACTTTTTCTTCTGTTGGTTCGCCAATTAAGCTCATGTAAAAACCAGTACGACAGCCCATAGGTGAAATATCAATAATCTCAACAGAATCACCGTTTAGGTGATCACGCATAAAACCAGCAAATAAATGCTCTAATGTATGTATGCCTGTTTCAGATAGTATTTCTTTATTAGGAATGCAAAATCTTAAATCAAAAACGGTAATTGTGTCGCCGCTAGGTGTCGCCATGGATTTTGCTACGCGAACTGCAGGGGCATGCATGCGAGTGTGGTCGACGCGAAAGCTGTCTAATAAAGGCATGAGAATTCTCCTAAAATCGAAATTAGCCATTCTTCAATGAAAACTGAATGGCATGCTAAAAAGATTAATTTTCTGGATTATACAGAAAATTAATCTTAGCGCTCAGTAATCTTAGACTTAAATTTTGAGCTTAGCAGGCTCAATTACTTAAATTAATGGTTTTTAAGCAATTGCAGTTTTATTAGCTTTCAAGAGTGAGAAAAGATAGGCAGAACCAAGCATCACAAAGGCGAATAGCATGCTTTCACCAATTTGTAAGGCAATAAAGGTGCAAGCCATCAATGCCGGTATTGCAAGATATCTTACTTTGCCTTTTAGAAGGTGCCATGCCGCTAAAGACGCCAATGTATAAACGGTTAGGAATGAGCCATTTGTCATTTCAATGAGCCACTCCATTTTTAGATTGAAGGTTTCTCCTAAAATGAGTGAGCCTGCGCATACAAGGTTAACAACAATGATGGCATTACCTGGCGAACCAAAGCGGTTAAGTTTACCTAAGTAAGCAGGTAGTGCTTTGTTTTCTGACATAGCTTGCACCATACGGCCAAAACCAAGTAGATAGATGCTGACATTTGCAAAGGAAATGACAAAGGCCCCAAAGGATACCCAGCGACTGGCACTCTCACCGGCGATACTTGAAACTAAAACCGCAATAGATTGATTGTTAGTTTGTTCGTCACCATAGCTTGCGTAGGCAAAAATAAGGAAAACGACGGTTAGGTAACAAACAATCACAACACTAATGCCAACAATCATAGCAATAGGGAAATCCCTAGCAGGGTTTTTAAACTCACCACCCAAGTGGGCCATTACTTCAATACCAAGAAAGCACCAAAAAACCACACTGATAGCGCTAAAGGTTTGCTGCCATTGAGTGCCCGTTACTGGCGTTTGAGTGAGCTGGACTGCATTTAGAATATCTCCTTTTATGGCAAGCCATACAATAGCCACAAGCATAAGAACAACTATGGCGGTTTGTGTTTTGGCTGAGGTTTGAATACCAGCAAGGCCAAAGCCTAAAAATAAGATAAAGATCAGAATATAGAGGTAAATAAACATGCTTTGATCAAAACCTAAGAAGGCAGCGAGGTAATTAGCTGTGATCTTTATCGCAACCGCAGGGCCAACGATTAAAATAGATAAGAACAACCAACCCACTGCATCTTGTAAAGGTTTACTAAAAGCCTGACCAATATAATGTGATGCGCCACCTGCATGGGGAAGTCTTGCTCCTAGCAAAGCAAAAATAATGGCAATTGGCATAATGATGAGAGCTGTAAAAATCCAGCTGTAAGCGGTTTGTTCGTGAGCTATGCTGACAGATAATGCGGGGAGTACCATCAGACCTGTGCCAACAAACGTCGTCACTGTCATGGCAATACCTTGTAATGGACCTATCCCTTTGGTGTTTGTGCTCATGTTTCTTCTCTTTAATGTCAATCGCAAAAATTGTGGGTGAATTCAAAATAAATTGATGTGTGATTCAATTGAGACAGGATAGAATGATTTGATTAAGTATACAGCTAGCAAAATAGGTTATTTCGCCGTTAAAGTGACGGTAATGCCGTCAAACTGCTTAGCTCCAAGAAAATGCGATGGCAACAAGGATTATGAGTGAAGTTAGACAGTTTTGACCAAAAAATTCTTTCTCTCTTGGTAGAAGACGCCAGATTATCTATTTCGGATATTGCTCGTCAGGTGAGTCTGTCTCGTTCGGCTGTGACGGATAGAATTAAGCGTTTAGAAGAGAGCCAGACAATCACAGGTTATCATGCCAAGCTTAATCAAGATGCTACAACTCAAGTGGCAGCTTATTTTTCTGTCACTTTTAGCCCTTTATGTTGTGAAGTGATTGCAGGCTTGATGCAAGATATTCCAGAAATTAAGCAGGCCCATAGTATTAGTGGCGATGTGGATCTGATTGTTTTTGCTGAAGCTGCAAATATGACGCGCTTGAGTGAAATACGTGAAATGATGGATGCTTGGCCAAATGTACAACGAATTGTTACCCATACAGTGTTGGTTGACCGATTACAGCGCTAACACTAAAAATAGTGTGCAATGACATGTCATAAAAATGCCCGTATCGCTTTTGCTATACGGGCATTTTAAATCCAGTCTTTAAACATGGATTTGATTGAGTGCTGACTTAATCTTAGGTTCCCTAGGGAATCATGCCTAAAGCCGCCAATCCTGTGTTTTCAGCAAGACCCAACATGATGTTCATGTTTTGAATCGCTTGACCTGATGCGCCTTTAACAAGGTTATCAATGACAGAAAGTACGACTACCTTGTTTCCGCCTTGTGGACGATAAACCGCAATACGACAGAAGTTTGCTCCTTTAGTACTACGAGTCTCAGGTAAGCTACCTTCAGGCATTACATCAACAAAGAACTCATCTTGATATCTTTCTTCAAATAGTTTTTGCAGGTCAATGTTTGTATCTAATAATGTGGCATACATGGTTGAGTGAATACCACGAATCATTGGTAATAAGTGTGGTACAAACGTTAAACCTACTTGTTTGTCTGTATAAGCTTGAAGGCCTTGCTTGATTTCAGGTAAGTGTCTGTGACCTGCAACACCATAAGCTTTAAAGTTTTCACCCGCTTCGCAAAGTAGTGTACCAACATTAGCGCCACGACCAGCCCCACTCACCGCTGATTTTGCATCAGCAATAAGATCGCTTGGATCAATCACACCCGCTTCAAGTAAAGGGATCAAGCCAAGTTGTGTTGCAGTTGGGTAGCAACCTGGGTTGGCAACCAAACGAGCTGATTTTATTGCTTCACGGTTTATCTCAGGTAAACCGTAAACGGCTTCAGCAACATAGTCAGGTGTTCTATGTTCCATGCCATACCATTTAGACCATTCCACTGTGTCTTTAATTCTAAAGTCAGCGCCAAGGTCTACAACTTTAACGCCTTTCTCTAGTAATGCAGGCACTTGGTCCATGGCAACACCATGAGGCGTGGCAAAAAAGACAAGATCGCATTCAGCCAATTCGTCTACACTTGGTGTGGTGAACTTAAGGTCGTAATGTCCTCGTAGGCTTGGGTAAATATCAGCAACTAGTTTGCCTTCTTCACTTCGAGAGGTGATGGCTTTCACCTCAACCTCTGGGTGATTTGCTAAAAGTCTTAATAATTCTGCACCGGTATAACCTGTGCCGCCTACTATGCCGATTTTATACACTGTTGAGTCCCGTTATCTTAATACTGGATTGAAACGCGTTAACACATTTGCGCCTGTGTTGATTTACTGGTTGAATAGTGCCCGATTTTTACAAATCTTAAAAGTAAGGAGAGCCAACTGTACCGCTTTAAATTAAAAGATTTGCTGCAACAGCGACTTAATTCTTCAGATGCTCTACTTTTACTCTCTTTTGTTGGGGTTATTGTAGGAATTGCCTGTGCTTTGTCTATGGTGCTACTTCATTGGCTTTTAGATCTGCCTGCTCATATTTTTATGGGGGGAGACAATGAAGGTTTTGAAGATTTACCTCTATTATTGCGTGTACTTTTTCCGCTTATTTCTTGTTTCCTATTAATTCTGATCATGTTTTACTTGCCCAAAAAATGGCAGAAAGTGGGTGTGCCTTATGTCATTGAGCGACTCAATTACCATAAAGGCCATTTACCTATTATGAATGGGGTTATTCAGTTTATAACCGCGGGCATTGGTTTGATGGGAGGCTTATCTATCGGTAAAGAAGGGCCCGCTGTTCATATCGGGGCCACCTTTGGTAGCCGTATTGCGTTACGTTTGGGCTTATCTCAAAGTCATATTGAAGTACTGGTTGCCTGTGGTATTGCCGGTGCAATTTCAGCAGCATTTCAAACGCCTTTAGCAGGTGTTCTTTTTGCGCTTGAGGTCATTTTTTTAGAATACCGAATAGCCATTATTCTCCCTGTCATTTTATCCTCCGTCTTTTCAATGGCAGTCAGCCATGTACTTCTAGGGCCGATTACTCTTTTTAGTTTCGATCGTGTTGCTGTTTTAGTGATTAATACAGAGAGTATTACTGCCTTGGCAGTTCTATCTTTGGTAGTTGCTCTATTGGCTGGTTTGTTTTTTAGAACGCAGCAACTGCTTTGGAGAGTCAATCATTGGTCGCTTATTTGGCGTTTTTCACTTGTGGGCGTGGCTACTGCATTATGTGCAGCTTTCATTCCTGAGGTACTGGGTGCCGGTTATGACTCAGTTGAAAAACTATTGGCTGGTGGATCGCTAACAAATGTCTTGCTGTTAGTTTTGCTGGCCAAAGTTTTATTAACCGCCTTCTCAATCGGTTTAGGTATTCCTGGTGGCATGATAGGGCCAACTTTTGTTATGGGTGGATTGGCTGGAATTCAGGTGGCTGTTTGGGCTTTTTCTGGTGAAGCAAGCCTTGAGTTAATTTCATTGTTTGCCTTGCTTGGCATGGCAGCCATGATGTCAACCAGCTTCCAGGCGCCTTTAACAGGGCTTATTGCGATAGTAGAAATGACTCATACTCCAGAAATTCTACTGCCAGCCATGTTAGTAATTGCATCATCATGTGTGATAACAAGAGTCGCTTTTAAGCAAGATTCGATTTTTATAGAAAGGCTTACTAGCTTAGGTTTGCATTCTAAGGCAAGGGTGCGAGTTGACCATAATGGTGATGTGAAAAGTACAAAAGAATAAGTTAGTGATTTATCCCACTTTAGGTTGTGTTTTCTGGAGTAATACCGAAAAAATAAATATGCTAGAATGCCTGCCGTTTATTTTGCTTGAACCTTTGTTACTGCTTTGACGGCGGTAACGCCCAAGTTCAACTTGTTACAAGATTGCTAAAATTGAATTTTAGATAGGAATTCGAATTATGTTATGGGTTAAAGCGTTTCATTTAGTTGCTATGGTTTCTTGGTTTGCGGGGTTGTTTTATTTACCGCGTATTTTTGTGTATCACGCTGATGCTAAAGATACGATTAGTAATGAAAGATTTAAAGTAATGGGGCGTAAGCTGTATCGTGGCATTATGACGCCAGCGGCTGTAATCACCATCGCCTTGGGTATTTGGTTAGTCAGTTTTAGCCCAGAGTATTATATGAAATCAGGCTGGTTTCACGCCAAATTGACCTTAGTGTTTGTTTTACTTGGTTATCATCATGCTTGTGGCCGTTTATTGAAGAAGTTTGCCAATGACGCGAATACACGTAGTCATGTTTTCTTTCGTTGGTTCAACGAATTGCCAGTTGTTATTCTGATTGCCATAGCCATCTTGGTAATCGTTAAACCTTTCTAATTTTCCTTTTTTGTTTTTAAAGTTTGAGTATAGAGTTATGAGCCGATCTGAAGATTTGTATCAAAGAGCCCAAAAACGTATCCCTGGTGGCGTAAACTCACCAGTTCGAGCCTTTAATGGTGTCGGTGGAACACCTGTTTTTTTCCAAAAAGGGCAGGGCGCATATGTTTATGATGAAGATGATCAAAGATACGTTGATTATGTAGGTTCCTGGGGGCCAATGATTATTGGTCATTCTCACCCTGCTGTTTTAGATGCGATTCGTGAGCAAATAGATTTAGGTCTAAGTTTTGGCGCACCAACTGAAATCGAAATCGATATGGCAGAGAAAGTGTGCGAACTAGTACCTTCTATGGACATGGTTCGTATGGTTAGCTCTGGTACAGAAGCAACCATGAGCGCGATTCGTCTAGCGCGTGGTTTTACTAAACGCGATAAAATTGTGAAATTCGAAGGTTGTTACCATGGTCATTCTGACTCTTTATTGGTAAAAGCTGGTTCTGGTGCATTAACGCTTGGTATTCCAAACTCTCCTGGTGTTCCCGCAGACCTTGCACAACACACAGTAACACTACAATACAATGATATTGAAAGTGTAAAACAATGCTTTGCAGAAATTGGTGACCAAGTTGCTTGCATCATTGTTGAGCCTGTCGCTGGTAACATGAACTGTATTCCCCCAATTGAAGGTTTCTTAGAAACCTTACGCGAAGTATGTGATGAATCTGGTGCTGTACTGATTTTTGATGAGGTAATGACGGGTTTCCGTGTTGCCTTGGGTGGCGCGCAAGAAAAGTTCAATATCAAACCTGATCTTACAACCCTAGGTAAAGTGATTGGTGCAGGCATGCCAGTGGGTGCATTTGGTGGTCGTCGTGACATTATGGAGCATATCGCTCCACTCGGTGCGGTTTATCAAGCGGGTACACTTTCTGGTAACCCTATTGCCATGACGGCGGGTTTAACTGCCCTTAACCTAATTAGTGAGCCTGGCTTTCATGAGACGCTAACTGCAAAATCTGAAAAATTGATGCAGGGTTTAAAAGCCGCTGCGGATGATGCTGGTGTCCCCTTTCATTCAGTGAGCGTTGGTGGCATGTTTGGTTTCTTCTTTACTGATGCAGACCGCATTACTTCATTTGCAGAAATGCAGGCTTGTGATGCAGAGAAATTTAAAAAGTTTTTCCACCTGATGCTACAAGAAGGGGTGTATTTTGCTCCAGCTGCATTTGAAGCTGGCTTCATTTCTCAAGCTCATACTGATGAAGATATTGAGTTTACAATTGCTGCTGCCAAAAAAGCCTTTGCGCAACTATAAGAATATTCATAATTAACAGAGAGAGTGCATGAGCAAAGTGACTGAAATGCCCCTTGAGAAGAAAAACGATAAACCAGAGTCGAATGGCATTGAAAGCGAAAAAACAGAAATAAAGCCACCTCATAAAGGGGTGTACTTATTACCCAATCTGTTTACTACCTCGGCATTATTTGCAGGCTTTTATGCCATTATCGCAGCAATGAATGGCGACTTTACTCATGCTGCTGTGGCGATTTTTGTTGCCATGATTCTTGATGGACTTGATGGTCGTGTTGCTCGTATGACAGGAACTCAAAGTGCTTTTGGTGCTGAATACGACTCTCTCTCTGATATGGTCTCTTTTGGTGTTGCCCCTGCTTTGATCTCTTTTACTTGGGTATTAGCTCCTCTTGGTAAACTAGGTTGGGTCGCTGCATTTATTTATGCCGTTGGTGCTGCATTAAGATTAGCCCGGTTTAATACCATGCTGGGGGTTGAGGAAAAGCGTTATTTTACTGGTTTGCCGAGTCCTGCTGCAGCAGCAATCATTGCTGGTGTTATCTGGGCGGCTAATACCCAAGGTATAGCAGCTGAAAGCCTTGTTTATTTGATGCTCCTGCTTGTTCCTGCTGTTGGTTTATTAATGGTGAGCAATATTAAGTATCGCAGTTTCAAAGACTTAGATATGAAAGGTAAGGTGTCTTTTATTAAGCTGGTGGCTGTAGTCTTTGTTCTAGTGCTTGTCGCTATGGAGCCATCTTTAATCTTAGCAAGTGCCTTTATACTCTACGGTGCTTCGGGTGTGATTGGTTCAATTATGCGTCGCTTTGCTTAAACCTATTTAAACTTATAAAAGCCTGCAATATGCAGGCTTTTTTTTTTGCTTTGATATTCATGAGCATGGCAAGCTAGGGGTTAAAGTGTCAATAAAACGTAAAGATAATTGAACCCATGAGGAAAACACTGGTCAACACTTACAGATTATGAGGAATGACCATGTTGATAAAAATTAAGAAAGCATCCGACGTTAGTGAGCATCAAGTTACAGATCAAGCTGTTTATTTAAATCGCCGTCAATTTATGCGTAATTCAGCATTATCAATTGCTGCGTTATCTGGCACATCAAATGTATTGGCAGGTTTACAAGAAGGTAACTTGATTACGCCTCCCACATCTTTAGCGCCATACTTTAATAACATTAAAGAAACCAGCTTTGGTGCTGGGGAAAAGGTAGCACCTTTTGATGTTGCAACTACCTATAATAACTTCTACGAATTTGGCTACGGTAAAGGTGATCCAGCAAAACGAGCTGAAAACTTTAAGCCTGATCCTTGGAATATCACAGTCGAGGGCGAAGCTGATATTGTCGGCACTTTTGCACTAGAAGATATTATTAAAGAGCATCAACTAGAAGAACGTATTTATAGACTGCGTTGTGTTGAAGCTTGGTCCATGGTGGTTCCTTGGGTAGGGATTTCACTTGGTGATGTGCTTAAAAAGTTCAAGCCGAACTCAAAAGCTAAATATGTTTACTTCGAAACCTTATATGACCCTTCTCAGTTCCCAGGGCAAAATGGCGGCAATATAAAATGGCCATATAGAGAAGGTTTACGCATAGATGAAGCTATGAATGATTTGGCGTTTTTAAGTGTTGGTATGTATGGCAGTGTGCTACCTAATCAAAATGGTGCGCCAATTCGTTTAGTTGTGCCATGGAAGTATGGTTTCAAAAGTATTAAATCTATTGTCAAAATACGTTTTGTTGAAACTATGCCTGAAACCACATGGAACCTGCTTGCACCACAAGAGTACGGTTTTTATGCCAATGTGAATCCTGGCGTTGATCATCCAAGATGGACACAGAAACAAGAAAGACGTTTACCGGGAGGATTACTTTTCCCTAACGTTATCGATACACAAATGTTCAATGGTTACCAAGAAGAAGTTGCTGACCTGTATAGAGGCATGAGCCTAGTTAAGAACTATTAATTAACATTGGTAAAAAGAAAGAGGTAAGGCTTATGTGGGACAGAAAAGAGAAACCATACGTATTAGTGGTGTTTTGTGCTCCATTTATTTGGTTAGTGTATTCGCTTTTAAGTGGGCGCTACTTTCCGGACCCTGCCGAACCTTTTATGACCTTAAGTGGTATTTGGGCAAGTGTCTTTATTTGCATGAGCCTGAGTATTACGCCTTTAACTAAAAAGTTCAAAAGCTTAAGAATGATAAATCGATACCGTCGCTTTATCGGTTTAGCCGCTTTTTGGTATGCCTTAGTTCATTTACTCGCTTATTTAGTTCTGCATGCTGGCTTTAATTTAAGTTGGATTCAAGAAGACTTATTAAAGCGTCCATATATCTATATTGGTGTACTGGCATTTGTGATACTAGCGGCATTAGCGATTACCAGTCCCAAAGCTATGGTGAGAAAACTAGGTAAACGCTGGAAACCATTACATAAGATGGTTTATATAGCAGCATTAGCGACCTTGGCTCACTTATGGTGGCAGATTAAAGCAGACTCAGAGATAGCTATTTGGTTTACGCCATTTTTAGTGATTCCATTGCTTCTTCGCATAGATTTTAAAAAAATGAAAATTAATGCAAAAAACACTTGCACTAAATCTACCAGTCATTAATATACGCCCTCGCTGACACGGGGTAGCAAACAAGACTGCACCGACAAGTTACCAAGTAACTCACTATCTTACAAAGATAAGTCAGACGCTCTTTAAAA
>NZ_JXYC01000025.1:0-115193 GCF_000967665.1 Marinomonas sp. S3726
AGTAGGTCGTTATCAAGATTACTTATTTTAAGTAAAGTAAAAAAACCAGCTCATTGAGCTGGTTTTTTTTCGTCTGTTGAAAATATTTCGGCAAGAGCCTAGGTGATCGGCATTAGATAATTTTGGTTTTTTCGTTTCTAGTGCTTACGTTGTTCAAATAGTGGTGACTATTTGAATCTCAAAAAACCATGTTAAGTGTTAATGTTTTAGGAATGATATGAGTTTAATCGAAATAATCGGCTTTGTGCCTGCTATTGTGTTTCCAGCAGCGACCATAATCCAATTAGTACATTTACTTAAATCAAAATCAGCAGGTGGCGTATCGCCTGGTGCATGGGGGTCTTTTGCTATAGGTAATGTTTGCTTGTTTACCTATACGGAGAAATACGATGAATTGCAGTCTATTATTGGACTTCTTTTTTCCTCTCTTTTGCAGCTTTATATTGTTTATTTGATTTATAAATATCGACGACAAGAATCGCTGGCTACCGCATAAACCTAATGAGAATATGAGTAAGCATGATAAGCTGCTTGCTCTATTCACACTAGGAACTAACTAGCTTGAGTAGACCTTGTTAAATTTGAGTTAATGGCTCAAAGCCATACTCGCTAAAACCCCCATTAAAAAGCCTAACAAAGCCCCCATAGGTGGAGCCCAATGTTTTTGCAGCGGCACCTGTGGTGCTATGTCCTGAAAAATAGAATAGAGAATCCCGCCTGCAGCAAACATCATTAAAGCTGCAATCGTTAAAGGTGACTGTGCTAACCATAGGTAACCAACTACGCCTGATAATGGTCCTAATAACGCCATTAGAGCAAACATTAAAATGATCATTTTACTACTGAGGCGTTTACTGGTTCGCATTTCTCGATAGGCATTAAAGCCTTCGGGCAGGTTCTGTAATGCAATCAATAATGCCAATAATAAAGCCGAACTAGACCCATAGGCAAAGGCTGCTCCCAATGCTATTGATTCAGGAACAAAGTCTGTCAACATGGCAGCCAATTGGCTAGCTGGGGTGTTTATCTTTTGTAGAAGGATGTCTAACAGCATAAATGCGACACCTCCTAGTAGGAAAAAAAATGCACTGCTGCTCATACTGAGTTCTTGAATAGCTTCAGGTACTAATACAAGTGCAACGGCAGAGAGTAGGGCCCCCGCACCAAAGGCAACCACTGAATGACGTAACTCTTGTTCTAACCAGTCTGATTGTATATGTTCAAAACGTGCAATAAGGGCACCTGCTGGCATAGCAAGCCCAGCGGCTAAGGTCAGAAGTATGACTTGAACTAGATATGGCATAAGTAAAGCGCCTGATGAATCCTGGTTAGAATTATTGCTTGAAACCTATTCTCTTATCAATCAATGATTTATAGATTAGTTTTTCTTATCTTGAGGGTCATTATATTGTTTGTCATAGTAAATTCTTTTAGAGACTATAAGACGTGCTTAATGTTTTGAAAGGAGGGCAAAATGGAAAATCAGCAAGTAGAAAAGATTAGTGGCAGTTGCCTTTGTGGCGCAGTGACATTTGAAGTAGACAATCATTTTAAGCTGTTTCATTTATGTCATTGCCATCAATGTCAAAAAATCTCAGGTTCAGCTCATGTATCCAACTTATTTGTGAATAAAGAGGCGATTAGTTGGTTATCAGGGCAAGAAAAAATTCATCGCTATGATGTGCCTGGTCGTCAAATCTCTAATGTCTTTTGTACGCAATGCGGCTCGTCCGTACCTTATGTTTCTGGTAGTGGCCGCGCTTTGATTGTGCCTGCAGGCACCTTAGATGACGAACCAAACATAGGGCCACAGAATCATATCTACATGGAAGACAGTCGTGATTGGCATGAAAACATTGCGTCTGTGGATTGTTTTGAGCGTTATACAGATTAAATCCACGTTTTATACCTACTCAGGTGTATATCCGCTCATGGTTTAGTTCTTTTAGAATCAGGGAATATTGCATTAACTAGCAGGAGTTTATTAATGAAAAGCTATACCGAGTGGCAAGCGTTAAGTAAAAGTCAGACCTTTCATGGGCAAGCTTATATCAATGGTGAATTCCAAGCGGCACAAAGTGGTGAGACCTTTGCTTGTATTAACCCCGCAACTGAACAACTTTTAACGAATGTTGCCAGTTGTGATCAAGCAGATGTGGATATTGCAGTTGCCAATGCTAAATCTGTCTTTAAGTCTGGTGTTTGGTCGCAAATGCACCCGAAGAAAAGAAAGAATATCTTACTTAAACTCGCCTCTTTGATTGATCAGCATAAAGATGAATTGGCATTGCTTGATACCCTAGACATGGGTAAATCCATCAGTGAGATGGTGAATATTGATATGCCAGATGTAATCGATTGTTTTCAGTGGACAGCTGAATCAATTGATAAGGTTTATGGCGAAATTGCACCAACAGGGACAGATACTCTAGCGCTGATTAGCCATGAACCTGTGGGTGTTGTCGCTTGTATCACCCCTTGGAATTACCCTATGTTGATGGCAAGTTGGAAGCTAGCTCCTGCCTTAGCTGCCGGCAATAGCGTGATTCTTAAGCCTTCTGAAAAGTCTCCGTTAAGTGTTTTACGTTTAGCAGAATTGACCAAAGAAGCTGGTATACCTGATGGCGTTTTTAATGTCTTACCTGGATTTGGTCACACGGCAGGTAAAGCCTTGGCTATGCATAATGATGTTAACGTTTTAGCCTTTACAGGCTCGACTCGTGTTGCTGCACTTTTGATGGAATACGCAGGCAAATCTAATATGAAGCGAGTTTGGTTAGAAGCTGGCGGTAAATCACCTATGTTGATTTTTGATGATTGCGATGTGAAAAAAGCAGCCGCTTCAGCAGCGGCTTCTATTTTCAGTAATCAGGGTGAAGTGTGTATCGCCTGTTCACGTCTGTATGTACAAGACACTATCAAGACTGAGTTTATGGCTGCCTTGGTTGAAGCGGCTGGCAAATATCAAGCAGGTGATCCACTGGACCCAAATACTAAGATGGGGCCTATGGTTGATGCTGTGCAGATGAATACGGTTAAACGCTTTATTGAGTCAGCACAGGCAGAAGGTGGTGAGTTAGTTTTTGGTGGTGTAAAAGACTACCAAGAAGGCCAAGGTTACTTTGCTCAAGCAACCATAATCGACAAAGCTAATAACGAAATGGAGTTTGTAAGAGAGGAAATCTTTGGTCCTGTTTTAGCTGTGAGCGAGTTCACGACCGAAGAAGAAGCTCTAGCATTAGCGAATGATTCTAAATATGGTCTAGGTGCTGCTCTTTGGACGGATAACCTTTCTCGAGCGCACAGAGTGAGTCGTCAATTAGAAAGCGGCATGGTCTGGGTTAATACTTGGGGTGAAGGTGATACTACCGTGCCTTTTGGTGGTGTTAAAGCATCAGGTAATGGTCGTGATAAATCATTACATGCACTAGAGAAGTACACTGAGCTAAAAAACGTCATGATACGAATAGGTTAATACATGATGCTTTGAGGCTAATCTCGCCCATTAAGGCATGATTGATAGTAATACTCATCAAAAAAGCATGGCTGGCATTCTTATCTTTGGATAGAAGTGCTGGTCATGCTTTTTCTTGTTGGGAATCTTTATCACATAGAGCTCTCAGAAGTAAGAAACCTTATTTTAAGAAGTAGGGTTGCTCATTTTAAGCTGACTTTTTATACGCTAAAGTTAGTTATTTTAAAGTGACTCCACATATTCACACAAAACCTGCTTAAGCCAGATGATGCCTGAATCCTTGGCATAAAGCGGGTGCTGAACCAAGGTCATATCAATGGCTGGTAATCCATCAGGCGGCATGACAATACAGACAGGCATCATTTGGGTGAAGAGCTTCGCCATATGATAGGGAAGCGTAATAATCGCCTCAGTGTTTGCGACAATGCGTGCAGCGGCCATATAGTTGGTTGTACTGGCGATGTGATTACGTTCTAAAGTCTGATCAGCTAACCAACGATCAACATTGCTATCCGTTTTCCCTTCAAGGTCAAAGAATCGTATATGAGGTAAAGCCAAATAGGCCTCTAAGGTAAGAGATTCTTTAGCGTTCTGGTTTTGAGTGCTGGCCAAACAAACTTGCTTCTCAGTGAGCCAATCTTGAACGATAAGGTGCGAGGGCAACCTTTGTTCTTTATCCATACCAACAATAAGATCTATCTCACCTTTTTCTAATCTTAGTAAAGCGCTCTCTTCTGAAATAAGATCAATCTCAATCCTCACATTTGGCGCACTAAGTTGCAGTTGGCTAAACCATTCAGGAAAAACGACCGTTTCGAAAAAGTCCGTGCTGGCAATACGAAAAGTTCTATCACTTAAACTGGCTTGGAAGCTTTCGGCTGGGCTAATGGTTCGCTCCACTAAGCTCAATGCTTGACGAACATCTGGCAGCATAGCCAATGCTCTAGGAGTGGGCGTTAAGCCATTCTCTGTTTTGACTAATAAGGGGTCATCAAGCTGAGTTCTTAGTCGATTGAGAGCATGACTCATAGCGGATTGGCTTAGAAAAACCTTCTCAGCTGCACGGCTCACATGGCATTCAGAGATCAATGCTTCAAAGATAATAAGAAGGTTAAGGTCGAACTGACGTAAAGTGCTCATGCTAGCTTTCACCTTTAAAGATAAGTTTAAAACTTGGTGTATGAATACACTGCATATACTTACCTGAAATATGCATTTCAACAATTGTGCTAGTCAGGTTAATCTTTCTCTTAATGAAATACAAAAACAATTTAGAGGAAGACACCATGTCCGACAATAAGCCAGCTGCTAGCAAGGTTGCCGATGCCGATATGCCAATTTATGGCGGTCTAGGAATGACTTTTATGCAATTCCCTTTACTTTCAAGTTGGCAGAATAGCCAAGCTGAAGTCATTGTCAGTGGTGTTCCTTATGATATGTCTACGTCTGGGCGTTCAGGGGCACGTTTTGGTCCTGAAGGCGTACGAAGCGCTTCTATTAATCTTGTGTGGGAAGGTGCGCGTTGGCCTTGGCAGTTTGCCCTTGATGATCACCTTAAGGTAGAAGATTCTGGCAATGTCTTGTTTAAACATGGTGAACCACAAACCTTAGTCGACAATTTAGAAGCTCATATTGATAAGGTTTTAGACGCAGGCAAGACAGCCTTGACCTTTGGTGGTGATCATTTCATTACCTTGCCAATCCTTCGTGCTTATGCAAAAAAATATGGCCCTTTTGCTGTTGTGCACTTTGATGCCCATACGGATACCTATTCTGGTGGCACTAAATATGACCATGGCACTCTATTTCACCATGCCGTCACTGAGGGTTTGATAGACGTTGAGCACAGTATTCAAATTGGTATTCGTACCGCTTACGATTATGACAACCATCGGTTTGAAGTTTTAGATGCCGCTTGGGTGAACGAACATGGTGCAAAAGCAACCTTAGAGCGCATCAAGCAGCGAGTGGGCGATAAACAAGTTTATGTAAGCTTTGATATTGATGGATTAGATCCAGCTGTAGCGCCAGGCACAGGCACACCGGTACAGGCAGGGTTGACGGTTGATACATGCTTGAAAGTCATTCGAGGCTTAAGAGGTCATGATTTGATTGGTATGGATGTGGTAGAAGTCGCGCCTGCCTATGATCATGCAGATATTACCTCTCTTGCAGGGGCGACACTTGCGCTTGAATACTTATATGTTTTAGCTGCTAACAAAGGTGCTGGTACTGACTACCTCACTAAGTAGCTATACATAGCCTTTTGATTCTATTCAAAAGGGATAAAAAGCGAGACTAGGCTTTCCTAGTCTCGCTTTTTTGCATCTTAAGCTCAGAAAGTGAGACTTTTATGTCAAATAAATCATATCCAGTCTTAAAAATTGAGACCTTTAGTTCTTGATTTTGATTCTGCTATGACTTTGTTTAACAGGGTTCAGTTTAGTTTGTAGTATTCCCATCCCTTATCTTGTTTTTTAACTTGAATGTTAAAAAATAGGGTATGACTGAACCAAGGAAGGAGAGGGAATTATGACACGCAGTATGCGGTTTCTATGGAATAGAGATGCTTATATCTCTTTGTTTTGGCTATTGATAATGCAGGTTATTGTTGCCTTATCAACCTATTTGATTGCTACAAGTATGAAGTACATTGAGTCGGATCTAGACTCAGCTTACTTTTATATGATGCTGTTTGTGGCCTCGTTGTTTCTTGTATATTTCCCTAGTGCGATTTCATCGATTTATTTAGAAAAATGGAAAGTCAGCGCCCAAAAACGTTTTATTCTTGGCTTCACCTCGCTTAACTTTGGTAAGCGTTCTCTTGATAGGCAAAAAAATAAGGATGAGCATGAAGGCTGGGTGACCACTGAATCTATGTTGCTTTATGGAGAGGCTCCCGAGTCTATCTATAGTATATTTGGCACAGTCTTAAATACTCTCCTTTCCATCATCATAGTGAGTATGATTTTAGATATCAGTATCCTGCTTTGGTATTTTCTCGCTATATTTTTAGTAGTAGGCATCAAGATACTCTCAAAAGATAAAATTGCTGCCAACGCTAAGTTAGTGCAGGGTCAGCGAAATGCTGTGATCTCTGTACTATCCAGAATGTGGGTGAATACGATTTCAGGTAGTCCTAAAACCTTTCAAAATTGGCAGCAGAGTTACTTAAAAAATACCTATGTGTGGAAGAAAAAAGCGGCTCAGAATGAATTGTTTCTGATGGGAGTTTCAAGTGTAAGTGCCATGCTAGCACTGGCTTTTATCTGCGCTGGCAATGCGCTCTACCTACTTAGCTTATCCAGTGCCGAAGCCATTGCTGTGTTCTTGGTGACCTTGCCAAGGCAAGTGCAGATTATGCAAAACACCTTCATGTTTTTTAATCATTATTTAAGGTGGAAAGGCGTCGCTCACAAGCTTTCTAATCTTGATAAACACCTTGAATTAGAGAGTGAAGATACAAGCCAATATATCAATCTTAAAGATATCAGTATTAATGGTAATCAGTTTGATAGCATAGATGAGATAAAAGCCTATATTCAGCGCCAATCCTATGGACGTTACACAATACAAGGGAAGAATGGTGCGGGTAAATCAACCTTACTCAGACGTTTGGTTGAAGGAGATAAGTATGTTTTTGTGCCGAGTGCCTTTAGAGACCTTGAGTTCTCAAACTTAAGGGATAACACTTCGTCAGATGGGGAAAGTGTGCGCAAGTTATTTGACTCTCTGCATCATGTAAAAGAGATTGATACCTTATACCTAGATGAATGGGATGCCAGTTTAGATATTTATAATAAAGCCCATATGCATGCTGAGGTGAGAGAACTAGCGGAGAAAAAACGTATTATAGAAGTGGTTCATAGCTAGTCGGATTCAGGGCGGGTTAGACAAACGAAAAAGGGGATCAGTAATTTGATCCCCTTTTTTATTTTCAAATCATAGGTTACCTAATCAGGTCTATTCATAAGGTGTGATGTTTGATCCTATGATGTGATACCCCGTCTGTATCATGCCAACCATGTTTTGTTCTGTCATCAGTTTACCTTCTAGATAAATCACATCCCATAGTTCTTGGTCTGGCGCACCTTGAGGGAAGCTGACATGGATAATCTGGTTCGGTGGTGGCGGTGGCGTGTGAATACAAGAACCATAATAAGGTACTAACAAGAATTCAGTGACTTCATCGGCATCGCCTTCAAGAGGAATCACAAAACCTGGGATTCTAACTTGCTTGCCACTGAGTTCGTGTCTTACTGCCCCAAATTCTGACTGCATATCAGCATCATAGGCCTCGTCACCGTATTCAAGTTGCTGTGACATCATTTCTCTAGCGATACGTTCAGATTCAGGTACCAAATCCAGCCATTTAAGCTCTAATAAATTCGCTGTCGCATTGCTTGAAAAAACAAAAGAGGCTAACAATAGGCTGAGTGTCATTAAGGTAGAGTGAAGTCTGTTTTTCCCCACCTGGGTTAACGATAAGCGGTTTTTCATTATTAAATCCTTATGGTCATGCCATCGCTTAACGATTGGCGGTAAGCTGAAATAGCAGGAATAATTCCGATTAGTAGGCCGCTTAGCTGAATGCAAGCAACTAACATAAGTTCATACTGGGACGGCGCTGTGATATTAATCGCCAAGCCAAAGTTTTGCTGAATAATAGGGCTAGCAATGGCTAGAATCAGATAAAGCAGGCCCATGCCAAGCATAATGCCAAGGCCACAAATAATGCCGGTTTCCACAACGAGTAAGCTAAAGATATGATGAGGTCTCGCTCCTAGTGCTCTTAGAATCGCCATTTCACGGCGGCGTTCATTTAAGCTGGTTAGTAGGCTAGCTAACATACCTAAGAAGCCAGCTATCACAACAAAGACTGAGACAATTAATAGGGCTTGCTCAGCAACAGACATCAATGACCAAAGCTCGTGTAGGGCAATCCCTGGCACTATGGCGCTAAGTGGCTCTAGGCGATAGTCATTGACCTCTCTTTGTACATGAAAGGTGTGAATCTTAGATTTAAGACCCATTAAAAATGCAGTAATTTGTTTAGGTTCAAACTCTCTTGCTTCTAAGCTATCGGCACTAGGAGCATGACCTAAAAAGGCGCCTGATTCCCAACCCACATGTATCGCTTCGATAGCTTCAAGTGAGACATGAATGGTTTTATCAACAGGCGTTCCTGTAGGGGCAAGAATACCGATCACTTTGAAAGGCGCGTTATCATGCTTACTAAAGCCGATGTCTTTCATGCCGTGCGCTAGCACCATAGGGCTATCTAGTTCATAACCTAAGGTTTGTGCTACATCAGCACCAATAACGGCTTCGAAAAGCTGATCAAATTGTTTGCCTTGAGCAAAAGTCAGTGGCTGCTTTTTACCAAATTTATAATGTTTAAAATAATCCTGATTAGTTCCTAAAACGCGGAAGCCCTGATGAGAGTCTCCTAATGAAAAAGGCACTGTCCACTTAACTGACTTATGATCTTTAAAGTCTTGATAGGTTTTCCAGTCAATATTATTGGTGGCATTACCAATACGGAATACAGAATAAAGCAGTAAATTTATTTGGCCTGAGCGAGCCCCAACGATAAGGTCTGTTCCAGAAATGGTGTTAGCAAAGCTGTTTTTCGCTTGGGTTCTGACTTGCTCCACGCCTAATAGTAATAACACCGAAATGGCAATGGTAAATAAGCTCAGCAGTACGGTTGCTTTACGGTTTAATAGACTGTTAATTGCGAGACGTAGGAGGTTTTTCATACCGTCTCTCCTTGCTGATTAGATTGAGCTTGCTCTAGTGGGTTTTGATTCAGCTTGGCAAGGTCGATGGTTTGTTCAAATAAAGGCTCTAAAGTTGGATCATGGCTAACGAAAATCAAAGTAGCCTGATTACGACTCACTTCTTGCATGAGCAGTTTTATAAATGCTTCACGGTTATCATGGTCTAATGCAGAGGTTGGCTCATCGGCAATGACTAGTGCTGGGCTGCCCATTAGGGCTCTTGCTGCAGCGACTCTTTGTTGTTGGCCAATACTTAAGTGGCTGGCTTTCTTATCTTGAATTTCGTCAGGTAGATTCAAGGCAGTTAATAAACGTTTAGCTTCAATACGCACTGCGTCTTTGTGGTTTGCTCCTTCATCTAATACTTTTTGTTTTCTTTGCTTTGAAAATTCACAGGCAAGGCAAACATTATCAATCACACTTAAGTAAGGTAAGAGATTAAATTGCTGGAAAATATAGCCAATATTGTCTGCTCTAAACTGGTCCCTTTGCCCTTGTTTTAGACGACAGATATCTGTTCCTAGCAGGTTAATGCTACCTTGCTGAGGCGTGTTAATCGCCGTTAATAAACTCAATAGGGTAGATTTACCTGAGCCACTTGGTCCCTTAACAAACAAATGCTGCTGAGTCTGAATTTTAAAGTCAGCAATATTTAGTATGGCTTGTTTGGCTTTAGGCCAACTAAATTGAACCTTATTAAGCTCAACGGCGAAGCTTGCTTGAGTCGTTTTTGTCGGCTCAAGTGCTGCGATATCTGTATGATTTTGGCTTTGAAAATCTGTCATCCTGTTACCCTATTCTCATCAAATAGGCCTAAACCTATTTGATGAGTGTTCTTGCAATTAATTAAAAGTCTATGTGAGCGTGTTTTGCATCCAGCTCAAGCACTTTTTGGCTATTATCTGTTAGCAAATTGACATGAATTTCTTGCGTATTTGGGAAGTGTTTAAACCAGTTAGTTTCAATCTCAGTTAGTTTTTCAACATTGTGACATTCGTACTGGTAAGTAATTTCAAAAGCAGCGTGACTTTCTTCACCATGATCATCGTGGTGGTCTTCGTCATGATCGTCGTCATGGTCATCATGATGGTCTTTATCGTGATCATCGTGGTGGTCTTTGTCATGGTCGTCATGATGCTCATCGTGATGGTCTTCATCATGCTCATCATGAGCAGACAAGGATTGCTCAATCAAATGATCGCTTAACTGACATTGTGCGCCTTTATCAAAAATAAATAGGCTTGCAGGGTTCTCTAAACGAGCAATAGCTTGTTTTAGGGCTTCTTTTTCTTGCGCCGTTTCTGGTGCATGTTCAAAGCCAACAATGTCAGCACCAGGTGCTGAAATCGCTAGGATAAGGTCTTCCCCATCTTGTGCGATATTAAAGCTTACTTCCCCATGTACATGGGCTTTATGGTCACGTTTTTCTTCTTCGCCGTGGTGGTCAGCAATTGCGCCAGCAGAAACACATAGGCCTGCTAGTGCAGCCCATTTAGATTTAACAATCATGATTATTCCTAAAACATCAGTTTAAAATTAACAAAGTAATAAAAGGTGAATTAACTGAGGAATAATGGCGGTGAACGGGCTCTAAGGTTAGCTGGGTTAAACGATCTGAATATGAGGGTTTCCTGCTTAAATGCAGGCGATTTCATTGGAATAATACTAGGTAAAGCAGGGTCAGAAACTAGGCCTTGATGAATGCCTGAGAACATCTCACATTGATGTTCATGGTGGTAATTATCATCAAAACTGCTTTCATGGGCGACCGCCATCACACTCATAAAAAGCGTGCAAAGAAGAGCAAGAATAGCAACGGCTCTAAGGTGAGAAGGCAAGGTCAGCATGGTATAAAATTAATCGTTAAACAGTCTGTTACAATATAACATATCGGAAAATATAAAGGATAGAGAAAAGCCGCCTAGGTTATGACGGATCAAAAAGGGTCGTAAAATGACCTCGCCAGTCTATAAATTTAACTAATACAAAGTAAGTTTACAGCGGTTATCAAGGGATGTTTTCAATCATGACTGAGTGTAAAAATCTTTAAGTAAGATGCGTAAAAAGCCCAGTATAGGTCTGGGCTTTTTAATGGACTTTATGCCGTCTATGGTGATTTCTGTTGTCGTCTTGCGTTTAATAATAGATGTTCTGCTTTGGCGCCTAAATACACATAAATAGCTAAGGCGATTAATAAGCCAACGACCGCTAGCATCATGGCAATGGCAGGTAGTAGATATTCGGCTTGGCCTAATGCAGCTTTAAACATGGTGAGTAGGGCCTCAATCGAAATAGCAATTAACACAGTAGAAATAAAGCGGGTGATAGTTCGCCTAGTAGAAGAATGTCTAAAGATATCCTTATGCATCAAAATCTCTTCTTCCAGAATGGTTTTACCCAGATCAAATACTGCCAAGGCCAAGGTAATATAAATAATAATGCTAAAGGGCTGTAATGGATCAAAGGCGTGAGGAATACTCTTCACTAAGGCATAGATGTCACTAAAGACACAACTGATGAGAAAGAGTACAAGGCAGAATAGACAGCCTACAATAACGCCATAGCCAGCTTTAAAATAAGGCGTCATATTGGCCCGAGCGGTATCGCCCATTACATACTCAATTAACTGGGTTAAGCTTACATCCAGCACAATATAAAAGGCTTCTGCTTTAGGGTTTCTAAGCTCCTTGATAACAGAAAGGCAGACCTCTTTTGTCGCTATGGAAAAATAAGGGTCAGTAAAACAAGTTTCGTTATTCCATTTTACCTGTAAAAAATAAGGGCGCTGGCTGAGATCCTGCTGATGGCCTGCTTGTCCTAGAGTACGCTTATGTTCTGTTTTAAAACACAGATTGTTTCCAGCCTGTAGACCCATTTCATCAAGATAGTATTGCAGTTCTAAGAAAGGGAACTTTTTTACTAGAGGCTCAACATCAACCCCTTTTGTGAGGTTGTCTTCCAAACTCATCAAAATAGACTCAAGTAAGCTCTGAATCACCTCTTGATATTCGTGATAACGCTCTATGCTGCTTAGATAACTCATTCTTGCCATTAGCTTGTACTCTTAATCGGAAACTATTTAATCTGATAAATAGACTAAGCAAGATTAAAACCAACTATAGGTAATGGCTGAAAACCAAGAATTTAGAGTGTTTTGTTAACCAAAGTTGCACTCTTTTAGTGAGCTTTTACAGTGAATGAATGCTAAAGAGGCATGATCTAATCTTTAATAAGATAGCATGATTTTGAGGGAGGAAAGTAAAAGATGCCTAGTAGATAAATCATTAGGCATCTTAGGTAAGTCCTATTATTTCACGATATTTTCAATAATCTCAGCTAGGGTATCAGCATGAGTTAACATAGGTAGGTGGCCACTATCTATCTCGAAACTTTGTGTCAGAGAGAGCTTGCTCGCAATTTGCTCTTGGGTGCTTAAGGAGATGATTTTATCTTGTTTAGCAAATACATAATATTTAGCTAAATTGTCATAGCGTTCAGCATCTAAACTCAGTTTACTTTCGGCTAATACAGAGGGTTCAGATACCGCATGTTTTGCCAACCATCTAAGTTGTGTTTTATTCGCTTTTGGGGCAAATGTCTCAGCAAATTTATCATCATTACTTATATTCAATAAGGTGCTCGTTTCATCGTAAACCACACCATTAAAATAGTTTTTGCCATCAACCTTGGTTAGCGCATCAAATGCTTTTTCCCCTTCTTGTGGGGCAACGGCAGTCACGTAAATTAATTTACTGATTGTTTCTGTTGGGCATAAGTCTAGTGATGCGTTTGTTACCGCACCACCTTGGCTGTGAGAGATAATAACCTTCTCACCTTCTATCTTGCCCAAGCTAGTACAGAGAGAGGCCGCAGAAAGCTCAAGGGAGACTTTATTCGGTGTGATGTTATCTTTACGGCCCGGTAAATCGACTGCGATATTGGCTACTTTAGAGTTAAGCTCTTGCTGAACCTTAGCCCAAGAATTACCACTAAAATGCGCACCGTGAACAAAGACAAGAGTAGGGGATGATTGCGCCATTAAAGCGCCAGAAAAGCCAATGCTTAAGGTAAGTGCGCCAGCCAGTTTTGTCATGATATTTTTCATATCTGTTTCCTCATGGATTAATTAATAGCTGCAGCATGGGGGCTTTGTGGAAGCGCAACAAACCAAATCGCTCCAAATAATTTCGCTCATCACAAAAGAAGTCAGTTTAGGGATAAAATCTTATCAAATGACAGGTCAAATAAAGTCAAATCCCTTGAGTTATAAGGCCTGTGCTATATAGTGAGGCTTTTTGAAAATTAGGTGATATCTGTACCATGTTGAAGTTTGAAGGCTTTGAGTTCGACCCTAAATCGGGTAGGTTGAAGAATCTGACGCATGATACAGAAGTGTATCTAAGACAAAAGCTGGTGGCCTTATTAGCTCATTTACACTCTCACCAGCAAAGGGTGGTATCCAAACAAGAGTTGCTGGACACCCTGTGGGAACACGGTCAATATCGAGAAAAGTCCCTCTCTCAAAGTATCCTTGAATTACGCAAAGCCTTGGGGGATTCTGCCAGCGAACCTAAATACATTCGTACTTTACCGAATCAGGGTTATCAATGGATTGCTGCAGATGTCGCTGAACTCGATGTTAGTCTTACAAATAGCCAAGAAACGTCTAGTGAAGACAATTTGCTAGACACTGATGAGCCACAAAGGCTCTCTAACTTCATCCGAATCCCTCATATATTGGTTGCCTTCCTTTTACTTGTGATACTTGGGATTACAGCTTACTTCGTATTGTTTGAAAAAGGGGGGGAGATCAAGCTGGAGGCAAGTGCACAATTGCACAAAGCGAGTCAGAATGGCATAACCAAAGTCATCATTTTACCTTTTAAAAATGCGACAGGCACTCAGGTAATGAACTGGGTTGAATATGGCTTAAGCGAGATGCTGACCTATGATTTATCCTTGATTGATTCCATTGAAGTGATCGCACCGACTCAGATCAGAGCGCCATTCAACCTTAAAGAACACAGCGCTTGGTCTGCGGATTTAATGACAAAATATCAAGCTGATATGGTGCTAACAGCCGCCATTTCACTCGAGAAAGAAGAACAAGTTTTAAGCTACCAGCTGATTACTGCAGAGGGTGAGCAGGAAGGAAAGCAGATAAAACGCCTGGACCTTGCTGTCTCCATGCCTGATGTCGCCAGTGAAATCTTCCGTGAGATAAGACCGAATAGCCAACTTACCGAACTAGATGCGTATACCTATGTGCCTAGTGCCATGCATGACTTCGCCAGAGGGCTTCAGGCACTGCAAACGGATGGCTATGTTTTAGCTCAGTATTATTTCAAAGCCTCAATGCAGATTGATAAAAGCCATACTTGGTCAGTACTTTATCAGGCGATTAGCCAATACCAACTAGGGGAATGGCAAGCGGCTGAGGCTGTGTTTAGAGAACTTGTGAATAACAATAAAGAAGCCGCGATTTTAGAGTCTGCTCATTTTTGGTTAGCCCTTATTCACTATCGACAAGGTGAGCTTGAGCAAGCGCAAACTGAGTTAGAGATAAGCCAGCGCTTTTATGTGGCTAATCAGCAAGACCTAGTACAGAGCTTAAGGTCCCAGTTACAGCTCAGAATTGATACGTTGCGATCAAACCGCTTGATGGCTAAAGGCAATATTGCTTCAAGTACGCCTAATGAAGATGCTCCATTATTAAAAGGGCCTTTATTGGATGTACCTCTCTTTAATCATGATAGGCTGATGGTTCTGTTAGCAGATAAACCTCAGACCAGCCTAGAGTATGCTGAGTTCGAAACCTTAAGTAGAGAACTTACGTTAAAAGGACACAAGCCTGTCTTGTTTCGACTTTTGTTAAAGCAAAGCCTTAAACCTAGTTTAACTTGGGTTGTTAGAGACAATTTAGTGGCTCGTGCGATCGACATTATCAGTGAGCTAGAACAGCCTTATGATCTTGCCATTGCTTGGTTGATCCGTGGGCGTTTGGCCATGGCAATGCAGAATAATAAGGCAACCATGTATCTATCCCAAGCCAATGAAATAGCAACAGGGTTAGAAGCAAACCTCTTGATCAGAGAAATTGAAATTTACGCCTTATTAAATGAAGCTCAGTTTGGAAAGTCTAGAATAGAGAAAAGTGTTTTATTAGAGAGATTAAAAGCACTTCAAGAGAACTTAAGCCAAGATCAGCTAAGTCTCTTGAAGCCGCTTTCAGATTAACATGAGATTATTTATCTAAGACTCTAGCGCATTTAAAAAGTACTTATCCCAAAGGGTGCGGTATCTCTCTTTGTGCCAGCCAATATGACCAATGCGTTTTTGCCCGACATCAGAGGGTGTGATTTTCACCATGCTTTGTTTCGAGCCAGTAAAAAAGCTGTGTAGCATGGTGATATTTTTCATCGACATCATATCGTCATCACTAAAAGCAAAGGCAGTAATTGGCATCTTGGTATTGGCAAAACGCTCTCTTAGCCAATCGCCTTCATAGCCTATGGCGTAATCTTCTTTTAAACACCAACGACGCCATTGCATGATGACACCTTTAGGTAAGTCACACATCACCTTGAGCTTATCTCCAGGGAAGTAGCCCATGAGAGGCACAACAATTGGCACAAGAAAATACCATAAAAACCAAACAGCACGTTTAGTTGGCTTGGCGTTATACCACCATGTTCCGGTACCTGCACCAACAGTAATTGCTTTATCTATGGCATTTGTGTCTTCCATAAAACCTAGCATATGAGCGCCAACACTATGGCCTATCCAAGTGATCTTCTGCTCAGGGTAGGTTTGTTTCACAAAGTTCAAAACTGTAGGGCAATCATGTTTGGCCCAACTTAACTTATCGCTTTTTGAATACTTAACATGGCGGTCAATCGACTGGCCAATACCATCATAATCAAAGGTCACTGCGGTATAATTATGCTCAGTTAACCAGTTGGCAAAGTCATTATATAAATGCTGAGCCACACCCGTTGCTGTGGCAATAATACAAACGCCTTTACTTTCTCCTAGTGGGGAGAATATTTGAGCGGTAATTGTGTGTCCTGCCGTTGTTTCTAAGATTCTTGTGTCCATCATGACCTCTCATCAGAGCAAAGTTTGCTCCTTTCGACCTTGGTTAAAAGCGCTGGATAATAAAGTTCAAAAACTTCAGCACGGTTTGGATTTCTTCTTCACTGAATTCATCATTAAAGGTGTTATTAAGCTGCTCAATATAGGGCAGTAGATCTCGGGATTTTTGTGAGCCACTTGGGGTTGGATAAAGCTTTATGGCTCTCGCATCCTCAGCGTCAACAATACGTTCTACCAAGTTATTTTTTTCCATACGGGCAATCAGCCCGGTAATGGCAGACTTATTGAGACATATGGCTTTCGCTAACTCTTTTTGCACACAGCCTTCATGTTTCACTATGTAGAGCAGTGCAGCTAACTGAGTCACAGGGGTATCAAGTTCTTGCTCACAGACCTTATCCACATGATTGAAAAGTTTGCGTTGAGCCATGTTAAGTAGAAAAAAGAGACGCTTATCCAAAACTAAAAATATCCTTAATAATCAAATAGTACGTATATGAACTAAAAATAGTTTACATGCAAACTAAAATAAAAAACAAGAGGCTGATGAAAAATAATCTGTGTCGCATATCTTCAAGACAGCCTTAATACATCTAGCTAAGCTGTATTCTTTAAATAAAAAATGAAAGACAAGACGAGGCCCTAACAATCTGATTTTTAGTGATTTTCTTAGTGATTTTGATAGAGCTGAGCCTTGATGAAAAACATATTAATGGAGTGAAAATATGGCCGATCTAACCTTTAAATATACGATTTTATATGTGCAGAACGTATCTGAAACTTTAGCTTTTTATGAGGCTGCGTTTGGGTTTAATAGGGGGATGCTGCATGAAAGTGGTGATTATGGCGAGCTAGTGACCGGCAATACTAAACTGTCATTTTCATCCTTAGCCTTGATGACGTATCTGGGGAAAAAACCGGGGACACAAGCAGACTTAAATACGTGTTTTGAAATTGCGTTTGAAACCACAGATGTGCCAACTGCTTTAACGAAGGCGTTAGCGGCTGGGGCGAGTTTGGTTCAGGATGTGGAAACCATGCCTTGGGGTCAAACGACCGCTTATGTGAAAGATTTAAATGGTTTCTTGGTGGAGTTGTGTTCGCCCATTGCTCTCTAGTACATCTTGGCTGATAAGTTTAGAAAGGATCAAAACCATAACCTGTGCTGTCTAACTGAGCCATTAGCATGGGGTTATTGAGCAGTTGAGTTGGGCTGAGCTTAAACCAGCGTTGAAACTCTCGACACATATGGGATTGATCCGAATAACCATATAAATCTGCTGTGTCAGCCATGGTGCTTGTTTGGCTCAAGTGCTTGGCCGCCTTGCGTGCTCTGGCTAGCTGAAACCAATAGCTAGGGCTTTTATCTGTTTCCTTGATGAGCATACGTTGTAAGCTGCGAGTACTCATGCCGAGTTGTTTTGCTGTTTGAGTGACATTAGTTAAATCACTGGCTAAGGATGTCAGTGCTTCTTCGACACAGGGTTTGATAGACGTGACTTCATTGAGCATGTCTTCCAGTTGACTAATGATTTTTTTATCGTGGCTAATGGCTTTTTCGTCGTGACTATCAAGCTTAAAAAGTGGCATATATCTGACGAGTTTTTCTTGTTCTATCTGCATGCCAGGCTTTAAACGAAAGCCAAGACTATGGGTGTTTGCTTGAGTTTGAACCGCTTGAGTATGTTCAAATAGAGGGGAAACAAACCACAAAGAAGGCTTAGTTTGGTGATCCGCTTGGTGGGTTTTGATAATGAGATCACGACAGCCATCAGGCAAAATTAAAATGCTGCCATTAGAATGGGAGTGAGCTGACCAGACATCTGTGATGTGACTCATGTGTTCCTCCCATTGTGAGTGTTTTAAAGGTTTCCTAGCCTATGGTTCCATTTACCTTGGTGTTCTTCAAGACAGGCCTCTTCACTATCAAATTTAATTTGCTTAAAGCTATCTTGCAACTGAATGCCGAATGGTTTTAATTCAGACTGAATCAGTAGGCTCATTTCTTTCCGCTTTTCTCCACCTGTCGGGCTACCTATAAAACGGCTTACCTGAGCACGAGTTTCAAAGACACAAGTCACCTTGATTGAGCGAGACATATCATTGAAATCTACTTGGTGGGTTAGCCATTGGAAACCTTCAAAGGCCTCCAATGCTTGGTCACAGACCTTAGTAAGGGCTGTGACTATGGCTTTTTCATGTTTCTTGTCTGTTTTTTTCATGACAAATTATTTATGCCTTGGGGCTCTCTTTTTTTCAGTTTTAGCATTAGCGGTTTTGTTGCTTTTTGGCTGCGTATCTTTGTTCTGCGCTTGTTTATTTTCAGCATCAGGACGGTTCGCTTTACGTACATAGTTCAAGATAGATACTGGCACAGTTTTACGCACTGGGAAGCCTTCAATTTCTTTACGCTTCACAATATGGCCTAAGCGACTCTCAATCGCGCAGAGGTTCTTAAAGTCTCCCATAGCGACAAAGGAAATGGCTTCACCAGCAGCACCCGCACGGCCAGTACGGCCAATTCTGTGGATGTATTCTTCTGGTTTGAAAGGGAGATCATAGTTAACCACGCGAGTTAGATCGCCAATGTCTATGCCTCGGGCTGCAACACCTGTTGCTACAAGGTACTTAAGTTCGCCAGATTTAAAGCTCGCGAGGACTTTTTCACGCATTGATTGGCTTCTATCCCCATGGATACAATCTGCTTTAATGCCACGCTTTTCTAGTTGGCTAACTAACTTAGCCGCACCATGTTTTTTCTCAATAAAGATAAGTGCCTGATCCCACTCTTGTTCTTTGATTAAATGGCTCAAAAGGGCTGACTTGGTATCTTTATCTACGGTAATCAACCATTGATCTATGCTTGATGCTGAGGTTTCTTTAGGAGAGATATTGATCTCTAAAAGATCGTCATAAAACTCCTTATTTTCCATACCTACACCTGAAAAGGTGGTAGATAAATTGCGTACATGATCATTTAAAGTCGCGGAAAATAACAGGTTTTGTCTATCGTCAGGTAAACGATCGATAATGTTATAGATGTCATCGATAAAGCCCATGTCGAGCATTCTATCGGCTTCGTCTAACACTAAGGTTTCAACTTCATCAAAATGTAGTGCACGCTGGTGGACCATATCAACCAAGCGGCCAGGTGTTGCAACCAAAAAGTCGACACCTTCAATTAAACGCTCTTTTTGAGGTGCTTCATCAACACCGCCATAAAGTGCCATTGAGGTAAAATCTAATTCTTTGCCATACTCAGCGATGCTTTCTTCAACCTGAGTGGCCAGTTCTCGCGTTGGTGTTAACACCAAGATGCGAACGCGTTTGCCCCTGATTTTAGTTTGGCCTGCATAACGTCGGTTGCGGTAAAGCTTTTCTAATAGGGGTAAGACGAAACTGGCGGTTTTACCTGTCCCTGTTTGAGACGCAGCTAATAGGTTTCTATCCAGTAAAATGGCTGGAATGGCTTGTTTTTGGATAGACGTAGGTTGGGTGTAACCCAACTCAGCAACCGCATTAAGAATAGGGGTGCTTAGTCCAAGTTTAGCGAATGACATAAAATAGGTCTCGATAGGGAGCAGATCAGGAGGACGTGCGATGGCGGGAGTATAGCAGTAACTTGGTGAAAAATAAGGGCTGTTATTTTTGTTCTTGCCCTCTTGTTTTTTTAAACTTTACTGTGAGTTAGTCTTCTTCTAAATTGGCTCACGCTTAAGTCATACCATTTATTGAAAGCGGTATAAAAACTACTAACTTCGGTATAACCCAAAATGTCACTTATCTCTAAAATACTAATTTCTGAGTTCGCTAAAAGTTTGGCTGATTGCCTTTTTCTAACTTGATTTAATATTTCTTTGAAACTTGTATTTTCTTTTTGTAAATGACGATAAAGTGTTTGTCGACTAACAAAGAGTTGATGGCAAACTTCATCTATATTTGCTTTTTTAATAGGCAACAAATCTAAGATTAGCCCTTCTACCGTTTCTTTATTTATAACTTTTAAATTGCTTTCTTCTTTATAACTTGTTTTAGCATTTACTATACGACTTTCCAAAAGTTCTTTTAAATAAGGATTAAAGCTAACCACTTTTCTTTCTAATATACTTTTGTCAAAACATATCATATTAGAAGAGGCAGAAAAGTGAATTGAATCTCCAAAAGTAGCTGGATACATATCAACATAATCAGGTTCAGCAAAAGTGAACTCTGCCGTTACGAGTTGTACATCTTGACGAGATAATTTTCTGGCCCAATGCACAAGAGAGCTTAGGTTTTTTTCTATAAGCGCATTAGGATAGCCCTTACTTTCATCGACAGTGAAATGTAGTTCAATCAGGTCTGCTTGAGTTTTCATTTCCCAATGTTCTGAGGAACTGACCCAGTCTAAATGTTGAATATAATTTTCTAGTGCTTCTCTTATGGTTTCGCATTGGCTAACAAGGCTTGCTAACAAGCCTTTAAATGCTGGGTTGATGTAAGCGCCTAGCAGTAAACCATACCCTTTCGTCTGTGCGCTTCTGTCTAAGTATTGCCATAAGTCGATCAGTATTTGTTCATTCGATCTGCCTTCAGTATTAACAAAGTCCTCTTTATTCAGTATGTATTCGTCTTCAGAAAAAAAGGAAAGAGTAGCCGCTGATTCCATCAAACTAAGCACTGATGCAGAAGAAACCGTATTTTCATATTTTTGCATTAAGTGATCCTAACCAATAATAAAAATTGTGTTTTTGAAGCTAAATAAAACCCTTGTAACCAAATAGCAAGATGAGCGATACCAAATACTATAGAAGGGTTCAGTTTTTAGTTTATTATAATTCTGAAAGCAAATATTCGAATTCGAATAATACATAGTCATACATTAATAATATACATTTTAAAATGAATAAGTCCTATGCAAAAATGAATAGATATACTTTTATTATGAAATAAATAGTTTCATTAATTCTCTTGTTGTTATTTAGAACACTTTTTCTCTTTCATTTAAATTAATTTTTGGATGTGGGTTTTTATTGTCTTAATTAAATTATTTATTTAGGTGTTGATAATGAATAAATCAATTTCTCTAAAACTAATCGTATCTATATGGTTAGCTATCTCTGTTTTAATTATCATGTTCTCAATTTATGATTATAAAAAACAAGAAAATGAATTAAAGGAAAGGCAGCACCAAGAAATATTAAGCTCTGGTCAAAGGTTACAGTTAAGTTTACCGAGTTCTATTTGGAATTTTAATGCAGATCTAACCCAGTCTATTTTAAACTCAGAGAAGAACCTCGAATTCATCTCAGACATAAATTTTACCGAAGGAGGAGATGAGTTAATAAATGAGTCTACTGAAGAATATCATTTTATTTTGACCTATCAGAATTCAGGTAAAGACTCTGTTGTCGGCCGTGTTCATATTGTTAAAGATGATACCAGTATAAAAGCTAAGCTAAAGCAGCTACTCCTAGTCGAGTTTATCAAAGCACTTTTCCTAATCAGTATTATCGTTCTATTAGTCCACTTTTTGCTCTCTTACATGGTTATCAAGCCTATCAAATTAATCGTGAATAAGCTTGAAGACATTGCATCGGGTGAAGGTGACCTTACTCAGCGTATTTCACATCTGAATCAAGATGAAATTGGCCAACTAGCGATTTCTTTTAATAGCTTTGTTGATCAAATTCAAAAGCTTGTGTCGCAAATACAAGTTAGCGCAGTAGGGACAAATACACTTTCCAATGAGCTGCAAGAAGTCTCAAGCAAAGGTAAGTCCTTATTAGAGTTTCAACAGGAAGAAACAGATAACCTAGTCAGTGCGACAAAGCAGTTTAGCCTTTCATCCCGTGAAATTGCCGTAAATGTGAAGCAAACGGCAGATGAAGCTCAGTTAGCGAGTAAAGAAACAAAAGCCATCGCCTTGGTCATTCAATCTAGCGTCGTTGCTAATCAAACCTTATCCGAGCATTTAAACAGTGCGACCAAAGCCGTCAGCGTGCTTGAAAATGATGTTCAGGGTATTAGTGCCTTATTGGATGTGATTCGAGCCATTGCAGAGCAAACAAACCTACTTGCCTTGAATGCAGCCATTGAAGCAGCAAGAGCAGGAGAGCAAGGTCGCGGTTTTGCTGTGGTGGCTGATGAAGTAAGGGCTCTCGCGAATAGAACCCAAGAAAGTACCACCGAAATTCAAAAAACGATTGAGAAGCTAGAGCAAGGGACAAACTCTGTTATTGAGATTATTGCCCTATCTCATGGTGTGAGTGAAGAGTCTGTTGATGCGGCTCAAAATGCAGATAGTTTGATTGAGAGTATTCTTAATGCAACTGCGCAAATCAGCTCAATGACAGACAATATTTCTTCCGCGACAGAAGAACAAAACATGGTATCGGATGACCTAGCTAATAATATTTCGAAAATTGTAGAGGCAGGGAAGCAAAGCCTAGAACAACTCTACGATATCAATGATAGATCAGAAAACATTCTTACTTCTTCTAAAAAGTTAGAGCAAAACACTTCCCAATTCCGTGTCAATTAAAAGGTGTATTCATGTTTCAGCTAAAGTCAAAGATACTCGTTTCATCTGCCATTTTGTTTGCTCAGCAGGCTTATGCAGCAGAACCCTTATTGGTTAGTTCGATTGATTGGTGCCCTCAACTCTGTAGTACAGGTGATAAAGAAGGGTATGTTATGGATACGGTAAAGGCTGTTTTTAAAGACAGTCCTTATCAAGTCAAGGTAACGACTTTTCCTTGGTCCCGTGCGATTAAGTCTGTTGAAAAAGGTCAAGCTCAGGCACTTCTAGCGCCAGCAAAGCAAGAAGCACCTAACCTTATGTTTCCAACACAAGAAGTAGGAATTCAAAGGATGTGTTTCTTTACTAAGTCTCACTCTGACTGGACGTACTCAGGGCCAGAATCGCTTACCGGACTAAAAGTAGGCCTTGCCCAAGACACTTCGATAGAAGAACTAAACTCCTTTATTGCTGATAATCCAGATCAGTTCGATTTTATCCCCTATAGCGACAGCTATTTGGATATCAGCATCAAGAAAACCAAGTTCGATAGAATAGATGCATTTTTATTTACCTATAACTCAACTCAATATGAGCTTTCTAATATGCAGCTCAATAATGAATTTAGAGAAGCGGGCTGCACCTCGACTGCAAAAATCTATATGGCCTTTACACCAGATGCGGGACAAACCTCTGACGTAAAAGAAATGATGGATTACTTTGATCAGCAAATGGCATATCTCAAAGCATCCGGCGAAATAAAAAACATTATGGCGAAATATGGATTAAGTGATTGGCAGGATTTCTTATAAAACTGTCTGCTTAATGAGAAGCAAGAAGGGACTAAATTGGTGGTGTCAGTACTGCCAATTTAGTTTTTTATTTTTAAATACTTGGTGACCGCCATGATGGACGCTGTTTTATTAGTCATATTGAATCTCTTGTTTATTTATTCTTTGATTAGTTTGATGGAAAAGAGGCTACACAAGTCCTATCGAGATAAGTACGGTGCACAGATAGAAGAGTTTGAGGCAGTCATTTATTGTTTTCAAAATTTTGATTTTGACAATATTCCCAAGCCCCAAATAAATCAGAATACTGTTTATAACAATCTTCTTATTGTGACTTCATCCTATCTAAAAGCTTATCAAGCACTTGATATGAGTAAAAATCAACTGATTGAATTTTCAGTTAGAAATAAAGAGTTAATCAAATCCTACATAGACGTGCTCGAATCTTTGAAACTATCTACTGCAAAATTTCAAGGGCTAGATCGTGATGCAGAAGTCGCAATGGCTGATGTGATCAATAAAGTTGAAGCTTCAATTAAAAAATTAACCCAAGAATATTAATTTTGCTTTTTATCTTGATATCAAGATAAAAAGCTGTCATTCTAAATATATCTTAACTTCAAGATAAATTTGATTGTCTAGCAAGAGCATCCCATTAGATGTCATTTAAGCATCTAAGGTAGGGATAAAAATTACGCTAAAAACTAATATTCAAGGTAGGGAAAACGATGACAAATCTAGCCGAGTTCAAAGACACAAATTTTATACAAGCTGGTACAGAATCAGTATTAGAAAAACGTACCTCTGTAGGTAAATATGATAAATCTCGCACTATTGATACCAAGCTAGTATCTGAATTAGTGCGATTAGCCAGCTTGGCACCTAGTGCATTTAATCTTCAAAATTGGGAGTTTGTTGCGGTTTATTCAAATGAAGCAAAACAGACTTTGTTTCCTCTTGCCTTCAACCAACCTCAGGTGCTGGATGCGGCAGTGACATTTATTGTGTGCGGTAAAACCGAAGGTTATAAAGAGCTAAGTGACGTACTTCAGGCGTCTGTCGATGCGGGTATTATTAGCTCTGGTGTTCAGCAAACTTGGGTCGATATGGTGACTCAATCTCATGAAAATGATGCCCAAGTTAGACGTGATGAAGCCATGCGTTCTGGCTCCTTAGCATCAATGAGCCTAATGGTTGCAGCGCAAGAGCTAGGTTTGGTTTCTGGTGCCATGGGTGGCTTTGATTCAGAGGCCGTTCAAGCTGCTTTCTCAATCCATGATGCGAGTGTGCCAGTCATGTTAGTGACAGTCGGTTACCCAGCAGAAGGGAACTGGCCTCAAAAAATTCGTAAGCCAGTAGAGCAAGTAATGACACTGGTATAACTTGCTCGAATAGTCCTTCTTTTGATAATTCTTCCAGCCTTAAAATGCCATTATCTGGATTTTAAGGCTTAAATTCTGCTTGTGATTTGGTTAATCAGATTGCAACTAAATCAACTATTCAGCTTTTTCTTTGTTCAATATCATTGCTCGATAAAATGAATTTCCCATACAGGTGAATCACAAGGTATTTACCTTGTATGCATGAGTCACACACAGAGTGAAGAATAATGAAACATGTAATAACGCTAGGCTTATTGATATCCGCTTTACTGGCTAATTCTGCCCATAGTTTTGAAGTCGCTGTTGATCCTGTACCTTTTCTTTTAAAAGGTTACTCTTTGAGTATTGCGCAAACTTTTGGGGATAAGCGCTTTGAAATTGGTGTATTCGGGCTAGAGGCTGACGATGATATCCATGGTAATGATAATTTCGATATGGAGTTTGAAGGCTTTGGTATTAAGTATGATCACCTTTTTAATCATTATGAGGGGGTCTTTATCGGCTGGGAGTTAAACTTTGCAGATGTGACTTATACCCATACCAAAAGCAATGAAGTATTTGATCGCACTGTCATCACGACCGCGCCAAGAATTGGCTATCGATTTGTTAAAAATAACAATTTCACCATCACCCCTTGGTTAGCGTTGGACATCCTACTTTATGATGGTGACAAGGTTGAAAGCCAAGGAGATCGCTATGAAAACGATGAGGTCCAGCTTTTTCCTTCCATCCAGTTTGGATACAGGTTTTAGTATCAGAAATCATTTCTATTTTGTTTAATGGATAAATGGGTATTTAAAATATACAGTGGGCCATGAAAAAAGTGCTGTACCTTCTAATGGAGTTGGAAGGTTTCCTAGGTACTGCTAAATGGGTCTAACTGGAGCGTTATAAATGCGGAATAATCTATGTGATAAACAAGCAAAGCTGAGCATTTGGCTGCAAAGTTTTTATCATATCGCTAGCATAGGTAGCTTCTCAAAGGCCGCGAAAGCACTAGGACAATCGCGCAGTACTTTAGCGAATCATATTGATGAGTTAGAGACACTTTACTCTGTGAGTCTGATTAATCGCACCACACGCAGTTTCGCTTTAAGCCAAGAAGGAGAAGCGCTTTTAGTCCAATGTAAAAAGTTAAACAGAGTGCTATCCGATAGCCATGCCTTGTTATCTGGTTTTTCTGATAACCAAGAAGGTCAATTACGTATCCAAATCCACAGTGTGCTCGATACTAAAAACTTCCATCAAATACTCAGTCTGTACAAGCAAGCTTACCCTCAAGTAGTACTTGATATCGTGGTGAGGCAAGAGCTGGGTGATCTAGTGGAAGATAATATTGATGTGGCCTTAATATTGGGTGATCTTGAGGATACTAGCTATATCAGCCGCGAGTTACTCAGCGTTGGTTCTCATGTTGTTTCTAGCCCAAGCTTTTGGGAAAACAGACAAAAACCTTCTCATCCTAATGAGCTAAAAACCTTACCTTGTATCAATTACCGTCATTGCAAAACAGGAAATAAGTGGAGTTTTAGTGATAAAGGCGAAAGGTTCTTGGTGGATATTGGCCCTTCTCATATGTGTCACTCTGATGAAATGCTGCTCTCTTTTGCCCTCGATGGTTCTGGTGTCACAACCTTGTTGGATTTCACCTGTCGAGAGTATATCGCTGAGGGCAAACTTGAAACCTGCCTTGAAGGTTGGACTTATAACATTCCTTTAAGCGCGCTTTATCAAAGGCGAGATAAAACGCCCTTGCGAGTTAAAGCCTTTGTCGACTTTCTTATCCAACATATGCCAACGCTTTAAGTATTTGAAGTCAGTTGCCTGATTTTCTGACATCTGCTGTCTGAGTAATTGAGAGGATGAACCTGTAGTCTAGGAAGCTAATTAACGAGTGCAGCAAAGCATGCGTTTAAGCTTCAATTTCACCTAGTTTAATCCTATTTGATGACTATGACAGGTTCAGAAAGCTATGCTCCAATATCACCTTAAAATTCTTGCATCTAACCTTATCTGGGGCTCACTACCGCTTTATTTCTTCTTTATTGGAGAATACTCTCCTTTATTTTTATTAACCGTACAGATAAGCAGTGCCTTTGCGACCTTGTTCTTTCTGACTTACTTTTTTACTTCAATTCGTATCAAACTTAGGGACCTGATATTAAGTTTGCTACCCGCAATGATGCTTTCAATTAACTGGGGAGGTTATGCTTTCGCAGTCAAATCAGGGTATGTAATAGAAGCGAGTTATGCCTATTTAATCCTGCCTATTTTGCTCTTGTCAATTAACCTAGTCTTAGGAAAAGATAGACAATTCAGCACCAAGCTTTGTGTCACTCTGACGTTAATTATTCTCGTGATAGAGTGCTTTATAAGTGGTATTTTCCCCCTAATCGGCCTCGGTATTTCACTCTCATTTTTAGGCTATGCGCTTTGGCACACTAAATATCAATTGAACCCTATCAAAAGCCTCTTGCACGAAACCTTGCTTATGCTGCCCGTTTCTATTGTCATCTGCTTTATATATGACGACTCTATCTATAACGACAAGGGGCTGATTGCATTGGGGATAGAGTCATCGTCAGCTTTGTTCTTACTTGGCATATTAACCGTGACACCACTTGCCTTATTCGTCAGTGGTGCCAAGAGGGTTAACTTTAAAATCTTGCCACTTTACCAGTTCATCTCCCCCGTATTAGGCATGCTGTTAGGCATATACCTTTACCATGAACCCTTGGATTCATGGCGTATTGCGGCTTATGTCGCTCTGATATTGATTTTAGTTGTTTATAATTTATATCATCTGAATCGAAGGGAAGAGGCGTTAATCTAGGTCTGATTAGACTAATTTTTTAGCTCCATAGAATCCCCCGCATACTCACTTTGTTTAAACTAATTGCCTGTGCTTTGTTATAGAAAAGCTCAGTTTATGACGATTATCCCTGTCTAATGTCAATCCATGACCCCAGTCAAATCTATATCATATTTATCTTAAGTAAGTGTGAGAGCGCCACTTATTTTTAGCATCTAAATACCCTGCATAATTCAGATCTAGGGTAATGAAATAGGTGCAAACCTGTCTCAATCAGCGCTTATATAAGGTCGAGTATATGCCAAAGAAGAAAGGGCTAATGAAGCAACTCCCTCTGGTAAATGAAGAAGTCTCTATTGGAGACGAGGAGTTTATCGTCAGTAAAACCAATGTCCGTGGACATATTATTTATGCTAATCGGGTGTTTATGGAAATATCCCTACTGAGCGAAGATCAATTAATTAACCTTAACCATAATATTATTCGCCATCCTGATATGCCAAAGGGAGTGTTTAAGTATGTTTGGTCAACCATAAAAAAAGGCCAAGAATTTTTTGGTTATGTGAAAAATCTACGTAGCGATGGTCGTTACTATTGGGTGTTTGCCAATATCACCCCAGAATATGATCAACAAGGTAACCTGCTTGGCTATCTGTCCGTAAGGCGCAAACCGCCAGCTTCAGCGATCAAAGTAATAGAACCAATTTATCAACAGATGTTGAGCATAGAGAGGCAAGCTCATTCAGATAAAGATGCTGTAGATAAGTCACTCGCATTTTTGCAAGAAGAGCTAAAAAGCCAAAACCTAGATTATCAGGACTTTGTTATTAACTTGTTTCACAGGAAGTCGTAAGCAAGATGTCTAATACCTATTCAGCCAAAATCAGTAAAGCCGCGAAAGTTTCAGCCAATATTCCTTTATTGAGAACCAAGGTTAAAATTTATTCTGCCATACTCGCCGTGCTTGCCCTTAGTATGTATATCTATGTGTTTTTCCTGCATGGATTAGATTGGTTTTTAATTGCCACAGCCCTAGTTGTCTCTGTGATATCAGCCAAAATGTACACAGGTTTTCGCTCCTATTTGATCACACTCAATAATATTAACGAGATATTGATTAACGCTAATAAAGGGCAGTTTAATCAGCGTATCACCAGAATAAAAGGGCAGGGAGAAGTCGGAAAAGTCGCTTGGGAGTTAAATGAATTTTTCGACATATTAGAAAACTACTTTAATGAAGTGGATACCTGCTTTAGCTATGCAGTAGAAAACAATTTCTCAAGACCTACGTTTCCAATTGCTTTACCTGGCTTGTTGAAACTCTCCCTTGAGCATATTAATAAGTCTCTGGATGCCATGAGTAAGAATGTTGAGTACATTTCCCAAAACGCCCTCAATAGTGACTTATACGAATTGAATATTAATAACCTGATCAATGATTTACATAGCACTCAGGAAGATTTTACCAAGATCACGAAAGAAGTGTCTCAGGTGGATAAATTGGCAAAAGACAATGTTGCCAATACTCAAACCAGCCGAGCAGCGGTAAAAGAAATAAACACCTCACTCAAGAATATTAATGATAATGCTGTGTCTGTTGTAGAAGTGGTGAATAGCTTAAATCAGGACAGCCAAAAGATAGCCACCGCCTTATCGTCAATCACAGCCATTGCCGATCAAACTAATTTGCTGGCGCTTAATGCCTCTATCGAGGCTGCTCGTGCAGGAGAAAACGGACGGGGCTTTGCTGTTGTTGCTGATGAGGTAAAGGCACTCTCGTCCAATACCAAAGAAATTGCCGATGGTATTTCGAGTATTCTTAACTCCTTCTCACAAAGAGTGGGGGAGATCACCACTCAAGCCGAGCAATCTGTGCACCTCACTACTTCAGCCAATGACCTAATGGGCAATGTAGATGAGAATATTGAAGCCTTGCTAGCCTCTGCCATAGAGACAACGGAATGTGTGAATACGGCGAAAGATCAGGCCTCAGGCTCCTTAGTGAAAGCGGATCTCATGGTGTATAAGCAAAATGCTTATCGCGCTGTGTCGAATGATGATGCGATAGAGAGCCGAGAACTGGTTAGCCTTGATTACCATGAGTGTCAGTTTGGACAATGGTATTACGGTGAACAAGGTGAACACTTTAATAATAGAGCCAGCTTTAGTGCGATCGAATCCCCTTATCAAAATGTACATGAGTCGATTCGCCAAGCGCTTAATCACAGAGATGAAAACTGGCAGGGAGATATGAAAGTACGTAATCATATCGTTGAGAGTATTCGTAAAATGGAAGCATCAAGCCAAGCGCTATTTGGTAAAATTGATGTGCTTGTTTTAGAGAAAACCGCTTAATTTAACGCTAGCGTCAATATGATCAGAGCCTGCTCCCTGAGCAGGCTTTTTTGATTGAGTTTGGTAAGAGTGAGATTCGGTTAGGGTTTGTTGCGGCTAGAGTAGAGCTTTGCGTGTTCTAACAAATACTCTCCCTCAAGCACTTTTCTCACAGACTCTTCAAAGGCTAACTCCCTACATTGCTCATAAGGTTTGCCGTAAACGAAAACGGTAAATATCTCGGCGCTAGATTCGCAGAAGACATCTATTTCAACCCGACGATAGCCGTCTGCTTCATGGATACGCTCCAGCTTATCCATTTCATCCAGTGCTTCTTGATTTACTTCGAATACCTGACCTTTAACAGGGTGAGTCTGAAAGCGCTTGTCTATTTCTTCAGAAAGCTTGGTATCAGGCAAAATCAGCCAAGGAGAGAAGCGTTCGCCAACTAACATAAGTGGTAAGGCTTCCTTAGTGACAAAATCTCCCCGAAAGCGAGTTCCCTTGTTAGATTCAAAGTTAGGAAAGCCACCTTTGAGAGTACCGAACACGAATATCTTGATCATTTTTTTATCCTAGAGGCTTCCATTCGAGCTGAAGGCCTTGTTAGAACTTATGTTACCTAGACCAGCACCTTGATTAATGCTGGTCTAGGTATGATTTAATGAAGTCTTGTACTGGTTTTAAAGCTTGAAGTGACCTCTTCAAAGGATTGAGAGACGTTTGTTAGCGCCTGACTTGAGTTCTCAATAGAGGAGATCTTATTTAAATTCGTGGTACAGGCATTTTCGATATCTTCAACGGCACTGAGCTGCAAAGAAATATTGTCTTTTTCAGTTTGCGCCATTTCATTGATGATACTGTTAGCACTTTGTACCTTGATTATTTCGTCGTTACTTCTGGATAATCGTTCTATTGCTTGGCTCATCAAATTGTTGCTTTCCCTGACTTTTAGCCTGTTATCATCCATTAAGTGATTTGCATGTGTCGTTCTACTTTGCAGGCTGTCAATGACAACACCTATTTCTTGTGTAGCAAGGTTTGTCTTACTGGATAGTTGACGAACTTCATCAGCCACTACTGCAAACCCTCGTCCACTTTCACCTGCACGTGCAGCCTCTATTGCAGCATTAAGCGCCAGTAAATTGGTCTGTTCTGAGATTTCTTGTACCCCAGAGAGAATGTTAACGATTTGATCACTGTCTTGTCTTAGGGCCTGCATAATGTCGTAGGCCTCATCAGCTTTAGCCTGCATTTCAAGCATGGTAGCTTTCATTTCCTCTATCATTTCTAACGATTCGGAAGAGCTGCTTTTTACATGGTTTGACCTTTGCGTGATATCCATCGTGAGATTAGCAAAGTTGTGTAGAGAGTCGTGTAATTCCGCGGTAGATTTGGTGATATTTGCTATGTCAGCTAATTGTTTCTGTACTGCCAGACTTATATCAGAAGAGTCTAGATTCATATTGCTTGTATGGTGTTTTAGGTTGTCTACACCCTGAGAGAAGTTTGTATAAGTCTGCTCAACCTGGCTAAGTAGCCTATTAAACATAACGGCAATATCACCATTTTCAGTGCCATTTTCAACCTCAAGGCGCTTGGTTAAATCGGCAATCGCCTCAGGATTACTGTGAGCATTTACAAACTCTTGCATAGCACTTAGGGTTTCAATGATGCCACTCGTTGCGCCATGCTCCACAATATTCAAGCCTTCTTTTTCGTGCTCGGGTTCAACTCTTAACTTATTAAAGGTTTTTAAGCCCCAAAACATAATTAAGCCAGTTGAGAAGGACCAAGCAAAGACAGCCAATACACCGGTTAATTGAACGGTGAACTGATCAAAGCGCCTGACACTGTTTAAGTTCTCTAGAGGGGCGACAAATGCCAACATTAAGGTACCCACAACCCCTGCGACCCCATGAACTGCAATGGCATTAACAGGATCATCTAACTTGAACACATGTAGCATAATCTCTTCGCTAAAGTAGACAATCGCACCTGTCACTAAGCCAATAATAATGGCACCACTGGGAGTAACGACAGCGCAGCCTGCGGTAATGCCAACCAGTCCACCAATGACTCCACTTAAAATTTTCTCAATGTCGATTGTCTTGCTTTTACTTGAAACTGAAATGACAAAACACATGATGGCAGACGCTGATGCTGCCAACATGGTATTCGCCATTATGCCAGCAATGTCCTTGGTTGCTGCAAGGGTACTGCCACCGTTGAAACCAAACCAACCAAAGAAGAGAATGAAAGTACCAATAACGGCCAGAATAAGGCTATGGCCATGAATTTTCTTTGCTTTACCTTCCGCATCGAAACGACCAATACGAGGTCCAAGCATGATAACGCCAGCGAGACCAACCCAAGCACCAACAGAGTGAACAACAGTAGAACCTGCAAAATCTATCATGCCTTTTTCTGCTAACCAGCCGCCACTTTCCCAGATCCAATGACCAGAAATTGGGTAAATAATTGCGGTTAAAAGCAGCGATATCACAACATAAGACATGAACTGCATTCGCTCTGCCACGGCACCACTTACAATTGTTGCAGCAGTACCAGCAAAGGTTGCCTGAAATACGAAAGAGGCAATATCACTAGGCTCACTTAACCCGTTAAGTATAAATGCACTTGTGCCCCATAAACCCATTGCATCAGTCCCAAACATCAAACCATAGCCAATAAACCAAAAGGCAAAAATGGCGACGACAAAATCCGTCATGTTTTTCATTGCGACATTGATTGAGTTTTTTGCTCTGGTGAGACCTGCTTCAAAGGCCGTGAAACCTGTTTGCATAAACATGACTAGGGCAGCAGAAATCATGATCCAGATAATATCGAGTGTTGGTTGAATTTCTTCCATAGTGGTTCGACTCTTAATTCTTTTTTTAACGGGGTTAAGTGCTTAAACATGCTTTTCTAATGTGACATTTGAGTGATATGAATGCAGGTTTGATGCCGAATAGAGTAAAAATGGAATGAAGTTTTGAAAATCAGCTTAAGTGATTAAAAAAGAAGTGGATTTTAGAAGAGGTGAGAGAGGCTATATTATTTATATTCGAAATTTCTAATGTTTTGGAGGGGCTTATTTATGCTACAAAATAATAAGTGCACCAGTTTATCTCATTAATGTATTTGAGATTTCTTAGTGCACCATTTTAGTTCTTTAGTGAGGTTTTAGCTTGGCTAACGATTGTTAGCTTAGCTTGGTTTATCTACTTATCTCCCTGATTCGCTTCAAAGTATTCCAACCAAGTCGTCACAGGTAGCGGCTTGGAGAAGAAGTATCCTTGTGCACGTTTACAGCCCAGCTTGATAAGCTTATCTAAATGCCTCTGAGTTTCTACGCCTTCAGCAATGACAGATAAATTCAGTATTCTGGCAAGTTTCAAAACGGCATTGGTAATCTCATAGTCAAGCTGTGACGTGTCTAAGTCTTGGATAAAGCTTCGATCCAGTTTTAGGTAATCTGCGGATAAGTTTTTCACCACAGAAAGGGATGAGTAGCCTGTGCCGAAGTCATCAATAGCGATCTTATAACCTTGGGCCCTGAGTGTTTCGATATTTTGCACACAGGTGACAAAGTCTCGCATCATGTCTCTTTCGGTGATTTCTAAAATGAGCTGATGAGGCTGGCAGTTAGTTTGATCAAGAATGTCTTTAAGTTGTTCAGCGAGATCTGGCATATAAAACATGCGAGCCGAGAAGTTCACTGAGAAAAGCACGCCTTCAAGGTTTACGCCTTCTGCTTGCCATTGGCTGATTAAAGAGGCGACTTTCCTAAACACCCATTTATCGATATCGACGATGAGATCTGTTTTCTCGGCAATCTCTAAAAAGTCGACAGGTTGTAGTAGCCCCAATTTAGGGTGCTCCCATCTCACCAGCGCTTCAGCCCCTGTGACACGCTTACTGTGAAGGTCGACTTTAGGTTGGAAGTAAACAACCAGCTCATCGTTTTTAATCGCTTGGCGAAGACCTAAGTTTGTCTCAATAATATCCGTGACCTCTAAGGTCATTTTATCCACATAAATGCGGTACTGATCTTTTCCGTTGCGCTTCGCATGGTACATGGCGGTATCGGCATTTCGAATTAAGGTTTCGTCGTCGTTACCATGGCTTGGGAACTGGCAAACCCCGATACTAGCTGACACAAACACACTTTTATCATCGATATAATAAGCTTTACGCAAGGACTTATTGATACGTTCGAGAATGGCCTCCCCCTGTTGTACTGACTCTTCATCATCGACCACTATCATGAATTCGTCACCGCCCATGCGAGACACAAAACCTATGCCATTTACTAGTTTTTCGAGCACTTTAGCGACATTGATTAGCAGATTATCCCCAGAAGTGTGGCCTAAAGAATCGTTAATGGTTTTAAACTCATCGATATCTAAATAAATTAATAAGAAGGATGAGCTTTGTTCTTTTGCTTTGAGGATTTTTTCATTGAGCTTTTTAGTACCGAGCAGACGGTTTGCTAGACCCGTCAAAGGGTCATGGTGGGCTAAGAAGTCGAAATTCTTTTTCTCTTCATTCAGGTCTGAATAAGCATCGGAAAGGCGCAGTGCCATTTTATTAAAGGTATTCTCGATATGGCTCCATTCATCTGTACGGTTTAAGTTAATGGGTTTATTCACGCCGTCGGACTCTATTCGGTCAAACCCTTCGCTAAGATCATCCAGAGGTTTTCTTATGTGCCGTTTAACCACTAGGCTGACAAGCAAAATAGATAATATAAAGGCGGAAATACTAATCAATATGGCATTGAATCGAGACTGACTTATCTCTTTTTTCAGGTTTTCTGCTAAGGCTAGGGCATCTTTTTGCACATTGGATTCGGTCAGCTCAACCATAGACAAGAGTTCGTTTTGGGAAGTCACTAGGGCATCCATTACAATCCAACGTTGTTTTAAGTTTGCCTTGATACGCCTTAGTGCTGCGTTGTATTTACGCAGGGTTTTCTTCATTTTTTGTTTTTGAATTCTCAGCTCAGCCGTGTTGATATCAACATTCTCGAGATGTAAAAGTAGAATATCTAACTCTTTTTCTACTTCAATGATTAACACTTGTTCTGTTTCTGGTGTGATTCGGCTGTGGATATTGCCTACCATCTTGCCTGTCATCAAGAAGGACTCTCGCAACATGGAAATAAGGTCTAGCTTGTTGTAATAACTCCAGTTTTCACTGTCTTGTGAGTCGACTAACCTTTGGGCTGAGATATGTAACTCTAGCTCGTCAATTTGCTCGGCGAGTAAAGCATCAATTTGTTGGGTTTTCTTGAGTATTCGGTTAAGTGATAAAGAACTACCCAAAAAACGATGGAAGTTATCAATGAAGGAATCCATCTTTTGCGATAGTACTCGGTTCGTTGATAGTTCACGTAGGGTTTGTAGCTCTAAATCAATATGAAAAGCTTCTTCTGAAAGAGTGCTTTCACTAAACAAGAAGGTTTGCTCAAGCAGCTTTACACGAGAGGTTAACTTGAAAACTCGACGGCTGATATCCGAATGCTCAGACAAGACTGTAATGTGTTCATGTGCTTGGGTTTTAAGAGTAGATTCAACAAAATAGAGGGATCTAATCACTATCAGTATCGCAAAACTTACTATCATCAAAGACAGCAAGTTAGAAAAGATGAGACGCTGAGTAATGGTAACTTCTTTTAATTTCATTCACCGCCCCAAATCTTCAAATACACATCTCGATAGCCATTTTTAGGATCATAAATTCCCGAACTTTCACTTGTGATTAAGTCATCCACATTATCCGGAATGACTAAATGAATTGGGGTAGAGTAACCACTAGGTGGGTGATTGCTAAAAGCTCTGTTTAGCTCATCAATAATCTGCCAGCCTTGTAAGTATAAGGGTTCTGGTACAGTCGCAAGCTGAAACTGCTGCTGACTGATTCGCTTATAAGCCGCCTTACTGCCATCACCTGCTGATATGTTGCGAGGGATACCTCTGCTTTCCTCTAATCTAGATTCAAAAGAAGGAATGGCGTAGTCAATATAGAGGTCATTAATGGTTAAAAAATAAGTGATGTTTTCGCCGTATGAATTCCACAGTGTGTTCAAGGTATTTGGCATCTTCTCAGCAATCTGATCTAAGGCTAAAGGCTTCAACTCTAATACTTTGCAAGTGCTGCATTTCTTTAAGGTGTCCACCATAACTCTTGCCTTGATAGAGGCTATTTTATAATTAGGGTCTGTAAAAACAATGGCTTTGGCTTTGCCCTTTGAGTTAACAACAGCAAGTAAAGCGGCGACTTCGGCAACTTCTAAAGGGTCTGTCGTAATATTGGTATATAATCCAAGCTCATCATTCCCGCCTGCTAACTCAGCTGCGTGCCAGCCAACAACCACTATGCCTTGTTTCTTGGCTTGCTCTAAAATGGTCTTATGCCTTAGGGCGTCGATTCCTCCCAAAATAATGGCATCAGGTTGAAAACTAATCGCTTCTCGTAATCCGGCCGCTTGGCGAATTTCCGAACCTCGGCTGTCAATAAACTTTAATTGCCAATCAAGATTAGAGATAGCTTCTGAAATTCCTTTGGCAACACCATAGACACCACCATTTCGTAAATCCGATGCGACAAAAATAATTTTCTTATTGTTAACAAGCTTTGGGCCATCTTTTGGACCATCCCAAACTTGGCTACTTTTGGTGGCTTGTTCTACCTTCTTAATGGCGTAATCCAGATAGTTTTCTGGCGAATTATTGGCGAGAGAATACGAAGCATAGCTGCTTAGAATAATGGCTATAATAGTTAAGAATCTTTTAATTAGCATCTTCTTATATAAGCTTAATTTATCAATATTTATAGTATAAGATAAGCATATTCCACAATCTGTTTAGTTGGTGTAAACCATGTATATACGCACTCTTAGCCACTTTTGTAATGTTTTTTTGCTGACTTCTCTGATTTTTTCGACTTCTGTTAGTGCTAATCAAGCTAGTCCAAATGAGGTGAAAAAGACACAAGTTGAGCAGGAAAAGCTAAAAGCATTTCAATTAACCGTTAACGCGAAAGCGGCTCCAATTGATGTAAAACTGACTGACCCTGTTCGTATTGCCATCATATATCCAAGTGCTGATATCTCTGATTTTTGGGTAAGAAATTACACAGCTATGACAAAACGTTTGATGGAGTTAAAACTGCCTTTTGTGATTGATCAGTACTCTTCTAGACAGATAGAGCACGCATTACAAACACAACATACGCGCTCAGTTTTAAGTAATAAAGAGTCATATGATTTTGTGATTTTTGGCCCTTCTGAGTTAGAGCTGCAGTCTAATAACATTCAAAAACTGGCTGCATCGGATAAATTCAAAACCTTTATTTGGGCCTTCCATACACCAAACCCACATTGGGAGTATCAACCTGATGCCTGGTTTGATTTCTCAAGCGCCATGGGAGCCGAGGTATTGTGTCATTATGTGGTTGAGCGTCTAGGAAATGATGTTGAGTTTGCGGCCAATCGAGGTATTCCTGGTATTACTGATACTCAAAGATCCCAAGGGTTTATTGACTGTGTGCAAGAAAAAGCAGACTGGGTAAACAATTATGAGCATTTTGGGCAGTATCAAAAATTGGGTGGTTCTGATGGGGTTAAGTTATTTCTCGAAAACTTCCCAGAAGTGGAAATGATACACAATGCCAATACTGCCATGACAATGGGAGCGGTAGATACCTTAGGGGACGCTAACAAACTCGATGATATGTTTGTCACCGGTTGGGGAGGTACAGCGAAGGAAATTGAAAAAATAAAGCTAGGTGAATTGAGTGCCACACCTATGAGGATGAGTGATGATCTTGGTGTTGCCACAGCCGAATCTATCAAGCTATACATTCAAAAAAGAGAGTTAGACTTACCCGAACTTTACCTTGGCAGAATACTGGTTGTACACGATGAAATGACCCATTCTGAGCTAGATGCTTATACCAAAGAAGCCTTTCGCTATTCAGGTATTAGGCAAGATTAAAACCTTAAATTCTGACCTTGCTTCCATCAAATTGGATGGAAGCAAACCTCCTTGAAAGTGCTTTTATTCTAAGTGCTTAAGCTCAAAGTACTAGCTTATTCCAGATAACTCACCCTTGTCATAAATAACACACCCGCGGTTAAGGCTTGGATAATAAAACAAAGAATAAAGATGGTATCTATGCCATAAGCTGCGACTAGGTAACCTGAGCTTGCAAGCCCTGCCGGCATTAAAAGCTTAAATAGAGAGCCCGTTATTCCTGTGACACGGCCTAGTTGATCTTCATCAAAGGCTTCTTGTCGGTAACTCCAAATACATATATTGCCATAAAGCCCAACGGCGCTGATCCAAAAGAAGGCGAATAGAAGCGTCCAAGTATTGGTATAGATAAGCGGCATAATGAAGCCAATCGATTCTAGAAAAATAGACACAATCAGCAGTAGGCCTATGCCCATATGTTTACGCACTTTGTCTGCAGAAAATGCACCAATTAGCCCGCCTATACCCGACGCTGCAACCAAATACCCAATTTCCAGATGAGATAATGCGAGCGTGGCTTTAGCAAAATAGATGGCCTGTATCCAAAAGATGGCCCCAGTGGTATTGATGACCATCACAGCTAAGGTGATATACCACATGTTCTTATTGAGATAGAGAATGATAAAACCTTCTTTTAAAGACGCCCAGATCGATGTTTTAACCTGTGTTTTGGAGACTGTTACTTGAAGGCGATTAAGCTGAAAGAAAGCGATTAGGTAAAAAAGGCAAACTAGCAAAAAGACGTTATGTAGCGCAGACATCAGTAGCAAAGCGCCAGATAAAACAGGTCCTATGGTCTCTAGCAAGCTATAGAGAGAACTCATGCGGGCCGTGGCTGTATTTTGTAAGGATTGTGGTAACGCATTCTTCATCATTCCCATTCGGGCATTGTGATAGCCATAGTTAAACGCCATCATCAAAAAAGCACAGGGAAAAAGGGCGATGAGAGGGTTATCTAGCCAACGTACAGCCGAGTATGAAATGACGAGCATGACTATCTGACCTAACAGCATGCATTGGGACCAGCGTTTCTTATTGAACCTATCAACCCAGACACCGATAAAGAGCGCTAACAAGAGGTTAGGTAAAAATTCCACGGCTCGCATCCAGCCCATCATTTGTGCCGATTGAGTCAGCTCATAGACAAGTAAGGGCAGGGCGAGATCATATATTTTTGCCCCAAAAGCAACAAAAAATGCACTAGAAAACAAAATCAGAAAGCGGCTGTTTTTCCAAATATTGGGTAGCTGCTTATCTTGCGCTTCATGGTTTTTAAGCTCTATTTTTGTGCGTGTGTCGCCTTGAGTCTGACTGCTTGTTGCCATTGTTATCTTCCTTTTCAAGTTTGGCGGTTTCTTCTATTATCGAAATTAAAAGATGAAGAAAAATAGAAAGATAAGATAAGGATTTCACCTTTTATGCATTATTGGAAAGCACTGGCATTTTTAAGGTCACGATTAGCCTTGAATCAAGTGACACAGCTCTCGTTAGATGAATTGACCCAAGCCCTAGGTTGTACACGTCGTAACGCCCAACTCATTATCAAAAAGCTAGAAAAAGAAGGTTGGATTGAGTGGCAAGCAGGTATTGGCCGTGGCAACTTACCTCGTATCAAACTGATCAAACCTTTGCATAAGGTTCTACAGGATCAAGCGGATGTTTTGATTAGTGAAAATAAGCTAGATCAAGCTTTGCTATTAATTGAAGCAGACCAAAGGGACGCGTTTTTAGTGTCTTATATAGAACGCTATCAAAGTAAGGATCAAGGTGAAAAGAATGATCAGGATATACTGCAAATACCCTTTTATCGCGGCACTCACTGCCTTGATCCTATTTATGTAGCGAGGCGGACAGAAAGTCATATCTCACGCTATTTATACAGTAACCTATTAAGGTTTGATCCACGCAAAAACACCTTTGAAGGTGACCTAGCGGTTGATTGGAAACGAGATGAAAACACCTGGTTTTTTACCCTGAGAAAAGGGCTTAAATTTCATGATGCTAGCTCCCTTGAAGCGAAGGATATTAAAACTCATTTTGATCGGCTAAAAGTGGCAGATCATCAAAATAGCCGTTTGTTTAGCTGCATTAAAGAAGTGGAAGTTTTAGACCCTTTAAGACTTGCTTTTCATTTGCAGTCACTGTCTGCTCACTTACCTGCTTTACTGACAGATACGCCGGCTGGTATTACGAAAGAGATCAAGAATGACGATAAAACAGACATTATTGGCAGTGGTAGCTTTGTCTTAACTGAGCAAAGTAATTGGTTAACCAGACTCACTGCTTTTGAACATTATCATGGTTTTCGGCCTTGGATGGATGGTATTGAAATTTGGAACATTGGTGACAAAGCAAAAGATTTTAAACTGCACTGTGACCTAGTTCACCCGCATCCACTTGCCGAAATTGCAGTGAATCAAAGACCTGAATTTGAACAAAAAGTGCAATGGGAGAAAGGCTGTGAATATGTCTTGATCAATGCTAACAATAACCGATTTTTGGCTTTTAAAGAGAATAGGCTTTTGTTGCAGGCTCTTCTAAAAGCTTTGGGTGTGCCAGAGAATATCTTGGAAGATAAAGGTGAGTTAGTCAGTTTCGCCACAGGTATGCTATCCATCCCTCAAGCACCGCCTTACTCCTTACCAAAAATGGAAAAAGAGACGGCGAAGCAAGTCGCAAAAAAACTATTAGAAAAGATAAACCGCAAGCATGATCCAAGAGAGGGAAGCGATCGAGAGATAGCCAATCAAGACGATAACCGTCTACAGATACTCACTTATCAACTGCCACAGCATATTACTATGGCCCAATATTACTGTGAACAACTCAATAGTCTTGGACTGGCTTGTGACTATCGCGTAGAAGAGTTTCCCGTTTTTAGTCGTAATGAAACCCAGCGAAAAGCAGATATTATTATTTCTGGTGAAGTATTTAGCCAAGAGTTAATGGATGTCAGCTGGGTCGGCTGGTTTAAAGGCTGTTCCGCCCTTGAAGAGTGTTTTAATTCAGCACAAAGAGCATGGCGCGATCATCAGTTAGAGCAGGTATTTCAGCAAGAAAACGAAATGGTGCGCTCAACTTTATTTGAGAAAATGGAAGCTGAGCTGGTGGACAAAGGCGTTTATTTACCACTCTTTCATGTACAGCAACAGCTTAACCAAGCGGATACGTTAAACCCTATGGAACTACTCGCTAACGGCTGGATAGATTTTAATACGGTGACTTTTAAAGCATAAAGCGCTTAGAATTAAGTTGTTAGGATGACTTAATGTCATTTAAAAACAGCACCTTAACCTCGTTTTTGCCTATTTAGTTTTTACTTTTTTGATATGCTCTTTGAACACTAATTTAAGGAATAAATCAAAAATGAAGAACACATTGATCAAGTCTTATTCAGCCTTCTACCTAGTATTACTTTCAGCCGTACTTATCACTGGGTGCAGCATGAAGCTAGTGGCTGATTATGATCAGATGAGCGTCACTAACTTAGAAATGATAAATAAAAAAATAGACCGACTGTATTTAACGATGAAAATGCTGCCTGAAGTTCAGCGCACTTATTCTCATTTTCAACAAAACTATTTAGATATTGATGTGGATATTAGAGCCTATGAAAGACGCCAACAATTACGCGAACAGAATGAAGAAAGCGTTAAGCAAGCGACTATTCTCGCTGATCTTTGGCAACAGGATATGCAGGCTCATAAGCAAAAAAATACGCTCAGCGACTTTATGATTAAGCGCAGACAAGCCCAATATCAGCGTTTACTTTCTAGCATGATCGAAGCAGAAATGGCGAAACAATAAAAGACTTATCATGGAGGTTTAAAGTATGTGTAATCCAATAGAAGATGCGCTAGTAAGTATAAAGCAAACACTTGCTAAAGAAGACTTAACAAGTGAGTTATCAAGCGCAATAGAAGCAAGCTTTGCAAAAAACAGTGTCTCATTAGATGAACTGATTCAAGCGAGAGCTGAGGGTGAGTTGAGCCCAGAAGATTTCCAAATAGAGCTTGAACGAGAGAAGAAAATTCAAGAAGCAGAATTACTGACTTTGCAGGTGGCTGCCAAAGCTAAAGTGCAAAAAGTCATGGACGCTGTATTTGATGCTTTACTTAGCGGATTGAAATAATCCACTTTTTATGACGAGACTTAAAAAGAGGTTTAAGTTGGGTTTAAACCTCTTTTTAGTCATAGCATTATTGCTTTTGCCAGAAGTTGTTCGCTTGGGCAACGGTTTGAAAATTAGTCGCTATTACCTGTGAAGAGGCAATAAGGCTGTCGGCATCTTGCTCATAAACAGGACGTAGTTTTTTACGCACATCATCGCTTGGTTGAGTGTACTTTACGCCCATTCTGGATAGCTTGATGGCTAACTCATAACCTGTTTGTGGGTCGTCTGTTAATAAACTTGTTAACCATTGATCGCTCATCTTGTGTACCTCATGTTTTTATCATTATTTATATTGATGGGAGTGTCTCTTGCTCAAGCTCCGTTCTATTGCTCACTTAAACGGCGACCAAAAGAAATAGCATAGGCATTACGTCTTGCTTGTAGCAAAGGGTCGTTAGAAGGGTGGAATCCGTCGGATAAAACCAATGGATCAAAGTTAAGATTCTTACAGGTGCCCGCTTCTTGGTGGCTAATAGCCGTCACTTTTAGCCTAGCGCCAATAATTTGAGTATGGTTTCCTTTCCATGGAATTGCCGCGTTATCAATTGCATCCTCTTTATTGGCTAAGGTAATAACCATATCCCAGCTAATTTCCCCCGCCGCAAGGTTCTTTTGCAGGTTTTGATAGAAAAAATTATGAGTAGGCTCTAACACGACTCCTTGTTCATTCACAGGTTTAAATGACCATCTAATGGCTGTCTTTTTTCCAAGATCATTCTCAAGATAAAAGCTGTTAATGCTATTAAATTGAGTGCCTTCGTAAGGGGTTAGTGTTTTGGTTTTAGTGGCATTGTGAGCTTTAAAATTTTGCAGTTCTTTGCTTGATTCTTTAAAGGCTTTAACCGCTGCTTTACCTTCTGCTTTTGCTTTCATTAGCTCTGCAAAGGCTTCTGGAGTTGAGACAGGAAAGAAGTCGAGGGTATTCATCGACATCATATGGGGTTTGCCTGTAGCAGGTTTGATTGATAACCCCATACCATATTCTGCTGGCTTGTTATCAGTTGCATGAAAGTTGCCCCCTTTATGGGATAGTCGACCAATGACCTGTGATTCATATTTAAACAAAGGGCTGGTTGAGTAGAGAGTCATCCTTTTATCCATAGGTTGTAGCGTCCCTGTAAAACAGAAACCTTTACTATGGTTTCGGCGTTCGCCTTCGGTTACACCAAAGAGTTTTTCGAACGAATTTACTGTCGAAAGTGCTGTCTTATCAGCCATTGCTGGCAAGGCTTGTACCGCGACTAATACCGCACCGATATAAGCATGTTTTTATTTATGATCAAACTATTTGTATGAATACTATTCGCACACTAACTATTCGTCAACTAAATATTGTGTTGTTAATAATTAAACGGCAAAATGTTTTTATATAAACTATTCGTAAAAGGTGATTTTTTGTCCGTTGCTCAATTAGATAACCAGCTCTGTTTTGCCGTTTATTCAGCCTCTAATTACCTAACGAGTATCTACAGGCCGTTATTGGAGCCGTTAGAACTCACCTATACGCAATTTTTAGTGCTTATGTCGCTTTGGCAGGAAGATCAGATTTCAATTAGTTTGTTGGCGAAAAGAACAGGGTTAAGTAAGGCCACCATGACGCCTTTGTTAAAGCGCTTAGAGCAAAAAGACTTGATACGCAGAGATGCGATAGAAGGAAATGACCGCCAAAAAAGTATCGTACTAACGAGTGCAGGACGAGAGTTATCCTTGCAAAGTGAATCCATCACAGAGCAGGCTTTTTGTAATACTGGATTAGATAAAACGGAAGCGGAACAAATGATAAAACTGTGCCGCAAGTTAATGACTTCATAAGGCAGTATCTGCCTAATTTCAGCTAGTTTTTATTATGTGCATGCCTTTGAGCTATTCAAAGGTATGGCTTAAAAGTATTACTCCCCTTGCAGTGTCACCACTATCTTTCTTGGGCCGCCATGATCCCTATGCTCACACAGGTATATTCCTTGCCAGATGCCGATATTGAGTTTGCCATTAGAGATAGGCAGGCTTTGGCTTGCCCCTAATAAGCTGGCTTTGATATGGGCCGGCATGTCGTCTGGGCCTTCATAAATATGCTCATAATAAGGGGCGTTTTCAGGGGCTATCACATTGAAGTGAGATTCCATATCTCGGCGTACACTTGGGTCAGCAGTTTCGTTGATGGTTAAGGATGCTGAGGTGTGTTTGATGAAGAGGTTCATCAAGCCTATATTGAGTTTTCTAAGCTCAGGCAATTGAGCCAGCAGCTCATCCGTAATCAGGTGAAAGCCACGTGACTTGGCTTTAATGGTTATTTCTTTTTGAATCCACATAATGCTCACTCGTCTAGGTACGACTATATGAAATCAGTTTATCAATTAATATGGCAATAGGCATGAGCAACATGGGTCAATCTATCTAATCTCAATGATAGCCTTTATCGTCATGATTAATCATATATCACTATGGCCAGTGCCTATTTTCTTTGCCACTGAGTGTAAGCTTTTAATGGCGGCATCATAGAGTGCATTATCTTCGGTTTTTTTACGGTAAACGGCATAAACCGGTTGTAAGATGCTGGGTGCCTCTTTGACTAGATGAAACTCTCCACTTGCTAAGAGCTCTTTTGCTCGCCACGCCTGAATATACATAGAGCCTCCTTTCTCCTTTAAGTAGTTTATCGCCATAGTGCCAAGGCCCATGGTGACGCCTTTGGCTTTGAGAAAGGGGACTTGTGAGGCGTGAGCGCTATGAAAGTTAGGACACCAGCCGATGTAAACATACTTATCTTTATCTAGTGTTTTGAGGTTACAGGCTTGGGTCGACACTAAGACAAACTTGTCATCAAATAGCTTGATAATCTCTATGTCTAATAAAATACGAGGCTGATACATGACAGCGATATCGAGCAGATTATTAGCTATCTGCTCCATCATGGACATGGAATAGTCTGACTCAAGGTGTAGGGCAATATTGGGATATTGCTCACGCATATCTATCACCCAGTTATTTACAAATTTGTCCCAAATACTAAATTGAGTGGAGAGGCGTAAAATCCCTTCATAACCCCTTGGTAAGGCGAGTTCTTGTTGTGCTTGTTGCCATACTTCGCAAATGTTAATGGCGTATTGTTGAAACTTAACACCTGAGCTTGTAAGCTCGGCACCAAATCGACCTCGCGTGAATAGCTCTACTCCTAATGATTTTTCTAGTGATCTAATTCTTGTACTGACTGCTGATTGGGTAATACACAGTTCTTCTGAGCTGCGATTAAAGTTTCGAGTATTCGCCACACTCAAGAAGGTTTCTAGTTGAACGTAATTCATAACTCGCCTCATATAAGAGAAAGCAATCTATCTTATATTTAGATTCTATTGAAGGTTTCAATTTAAATAATCTATTGAATTTTAACTAACTGAATGACAGAAAACTTATTGAAAGGCGAATACAAGTTACTCAAAAACACTCAATTTGATGAAACCGTCGGACGAGAAAGTGACTAAAAAAAGACCAGGAAAATAGACTAAAAAGCAGGGTTCTATTTTGAACTGTGGGTGTGGAAATTTTGATTTGGTATTACAGTAAATTCAATTAACAATCATTGATTGCGATCATAACTATAGAAACAATTCGTTATATTTCTGTTGAGTGATCAGATATTTTCTAATGATAGCGGATTCTTTTCGGCTTAGGTTTCAAGAAGTTGGGCCTTTCGCCTGACCAATGAAGTTTATCTATTCAATCTTAGAGGTATCTTTGCATGTAAATTGATAATCGAAAATTACTATATCAACCCACTCATAATCGACGGTTAGAAATTTGCGCCAAATCGGTGCAAATATAATCAGAAAAGCAGCACAAGAAATTAGCTTCTTAATACTTAATTAGTGGTAAATATTTTTCATCACTTTTCATTAGATAACGTAGCGGCTATGACACAGATTACAAAAAAGCAATGAAAAAGGTGAATATATGTATAGTGACAAGGAGCTTGATAAGCTCATTGAAAAAAGAGGGATGCTGAAAGGGATAAATTCGACACTCGGCATCACGGCAATCGTGATGGTTTCAGTTTTTATTATTTACACGATATTGCTTGGCAAAACCGCAAGTGAACATTTTTTTGGGATCAAAACGTGGATTGAGCAAACCTTAGGTTGGTATTACATTGCGATAATGATGTTGGCCTTTTTGGTTTGTATGTTCGTCTTATTTTCTAAAGCAGGAAGAATTCGTTTAGGGCGAGATGATGAACGTCCTGAATTTTCAAATTTTGCTTGGTTCTCCATGCTGTTTGGGTGTGGTACCGGAGCAGGCATGCTTTTCTTCTCAATGTCAGAACCCCTTATCCACTTTGCCAGTGGCTGGAGTGGCGGCAATCCTTTTGTTAGTGCTGAAGTTAAAGGGGCTGTCGCCGCTTTCTTTGAGGCTAAACAAGCGGCATTAAATGCAGGCCTACTGCCTGGCGATGAAGGCTTTCCTATTCCCAATGATCTTGTGGCAGAAGCCGCTGCTGGTGGTTTAAAGCTTACGGTTTTCCACTGGGGAGCAGTAGCTTGGGCAATGTACGGAGTTGTTGGTTTATCGCTCGCCTATTTTTCTTTTCGAAAGGGTTTACCCCTATCCATGCGTTCAGCGCTTTACCCTTTAATTGGCGATAAAATTTACGGGCCAATAGGACATGCTGTCGATATTTTAGCGGTATTTGGTACCATTTTTGGTATTGCGACCACCCTTGGTCTTGGGGTTGAGCAAATCGGTGCAGGGCTGGTGTCATTAGGTGTTCTGGCTGAAAAATCTCAAACAGTCACCATAGTGTCTATCGTTTTGATTACTGTGATAGCAACCTTTTCGGCGACCACTGGTGTGGCGAAAGGGATTAAAATGCTGTCCGAGCTTAATAGCTGGATCTGTCTGATTATTCTCGCGTTTTTCCTAATGGCGAGTAACGCTAACTATCTCATCGCAAGCACCTTAACAGGGCTTGGTGAATACATATCGAGTGCTGTGCAAATGTCCCTATGGACAGCTCGCAGTGACGATGAGCGAACATGGCAAGGCGGTTGGACCATCTTTTATTGGGGTTGGTGGATTGCTTGGGCGGCTTTTGTTGGCATGTTTATCGCGCGTATTTCTCGTGGCAGAACGATACGTGAGTTTGTTCTTGGGGTGATGATTATTCCTACCCTAGTGTCCACTGTTTGGTTTGGTGTCATTGGTTCTGCAGGTATTTATGAGTCGCTTTATAGCGCTGATATGAGTATTTACACGACCGCTGTGAACAATTGGGATTACGCCGGAACCCTCTATACCGCCTTTGATGTGATCAGTCCTGGTGTGGTTGCCACTATCGCTAAAATTGCCGCTTTGGTGGTTGTGGTTGTCTTCTTTGTGACCTCTGCCGACTCTGGCACCTTGGTATTGGGCCGCTTATTAGCCTTTGGTAAAAGGCCACCAATACAGCAGCGTATCATTTGGGGATGCATGCTAGGAGCGGTGACATTAGTGATTCTATTATTGGGAGGCAAAGAAGCCTTAAAAGCGCTTCAAGCGGCTTCTATTGCAGGGGCATTACCTTTTACCTTTGTCATTATTGCTATGTCGATTGGGTTAGTAAAATCTCTGATGGCAGAAAATAATGAACTGATAGAGAACGAGGAAAAGATGCAAGAAATCATTAATAAAGAAATTTCTGATTTGAGCTAATCTTCCTTCTTTTAGTCGCCAGCCACCTAACTAGGCGGCTGGCTACTAACATTTTTTTAAATGCATATGAGGCTCGTTTCAACGCAAATTAGTTTCGTTTAAAGCTATGAAACAAACACAAACTTACTAGTGCTTAGCAAAGTACTCCTGTAACACACTTATCAATTTCTCGACTTCTTCAACTGTATTGTAGTGAGCCATACTGATACGAATGATGCCTTTGCTCATATCTTTAATCCCCATGGCTTCAAGCAATCGATAAGCATAAAAGTGACTGTTAGAAACCGCAATGCCAGCTTCTCCCAAATAGGCTGTGATACTGGTAGGACAATGCTCTAGAGCCTCAAGCGCAAAGTTTGCTTCTCGTCCTTGCATGGTATTTTTACCTAGCAATTTTACGGGTAAACCTTTGATCCCTTCTAAGAAAATAGTACCAAGTTTGTCTTCATGGGTTTGCATCAGCAGAGCAACGTCTCTTGCTTTTTCATAGCTGCTTTTATCTTGCACTTCAGCCTGATCAAAGTGATGTTTGTGTATGCTTAAAAAGAAGCTTTCTAACCCAGCAAGAGCGGCAATCGAGCCATGATCAGGGCCTGCTGAATCAAGTAAACGCCAGCTTTTGGTCTGCTCGTTAAAAAAGTGACATTGGGGAGTCAGGAGTGACATAAAGTCGGGGGCAATATACATGATGCCATGATGTGTTCCGAAGGTCTTATAGGTGCTAAAGCAGTAAGCGTCCACCTTGTAAGAGGGGATATCTGGCCAAGTATGAGGGGCGAAAGACACGCCATCCACAACCACTTTAGCACCCACTTGGTGCGCGAGATCGGCGATCTTATTGATAGGGTTTTCAGTACCAATAATATTGGAAGAGTGGGTCACGCTAACCAGTTTGGTTTTATCACTTAGTAGGTGCTTAAATTCATCAAGCTCAAGTTCGCCTGTTTCTGGGTTGATAGGCCAAAGTTTAAGGCTGATATTTTTTGCGTTGGCTAACCTTTCCCAGCCGCCAATATTAGATTCGTGATCTTGTTGGGTGACGATAATTTCATCCCCTTCGTGGATAAATCCAGCACAAGCTTGGCTCAGAGTATTAAAGTTTTGAGTAGAGGAAGCACCTATTGTGATGGTGTCTTCGTCTAGCCCTAAAAGGTCAGCAATGGCTTTTCGACCCGCATCCATTTGCTCACCTGCCGCCTTACCAATTGGGTTATTTGAGTATGGCTGTACTTTATTATGTAGGTAAAAGTGGTTCAGTCTTTCTATCACAGCTTTAGCTGTAAAGGTTCCGGCGGCATTATCAAAGAAGCCTTGGATACTTGGGTTCTCTAGCTGGAAAAAAGGAAACTGCTGTCTTGCGAATGTGACATCAAGAGTCGTTTTTGGCGCTGTTGTCATTGTCTTTCACCTTTCTAATTAATCAATTAATTGGTTTAGAATACTTTCTTGTTAGTTGGCTTATGTGCTGGCTGACTAATGGCTTATTTTTTGAAAAGTAAGCTTTTTATGGGGTTTTGTTTTAGCTTTCGAAAAGACCTTGTTATCATTTTTTGACATCTTCAAAGCTTGATTAAAGTATAATTTGGCCGCTTGATGCCTTATATGACGCATTGCTGTTTTAATTTGTGATTTACCGACAAAGTGAAGGTGAAACCCGAGTATGACTTACCATTTAAAAAAAGAGCCGGATGCCCTTGATTGGAAAATCTTAAGTGAGCTGCAAAAGGACGGCAGAATGTCCTTTTCTGAACTGAGTGAAAAGGTGTCGCTTTCAAGGCCTGCGGTAGCGGAAAGGGTAAAGCGTTTAGAAGAGGCGAATATCATTACCGGCTACAGTGCCAATGTTAATTTAAAAGCCTTGGGTTATCCTATTTCTGCTTATTTGACTGTGTCTGTGAACCAAACCAAGTTTAAATCCGTGGTGGATTCGTTAAAACAAATCCCTGAAATTACGGAATGTATTCGCCTTGCAGGACAAGACGATATTATTGTGAAAATTGTGGCAAGTTCGGTGGAATACATTGCCAGCACCATAGATGATTTATTGGATACTCATCCAGACTGTAAGTATGTGACCTTTGTGGTGATGGAGTCTTTGCTAGAGCATGATGTGATCACGCTTTTCAAAAAATAAGTTTAGGCGCTTTTAGGCTCTGTTTTTCTTTTGATAGAAGACGCTGTTTATCAGTCGTTTAATTAACTTATTCTCTGCATCTTGCGCCATCGCTCGTTTGACGCAATAAATTTGCCTCTTCGAGCGTGGCGAGATCTCGCACTATAGCGTTTTCAGAAATCTTAAAACGCTGGCTTAATTGGTGCGAGGATACCTCTCCTTCTATTTCCACTAAGAAAAGAATTTTTTGTCTACGCTCATTAGTGGCAATTAAGGCACGTTTTTTAATCCCATTGTCTGGCTGTTTCATTAGGCTTCCCCTAATACTCCATTATGTTTTTTCTCTGGGCTAAATCCCCTGAGCCTCTCTGTTGTTACAAGCAAGCCAAGTGCCAAAATTAATAATAGAGCAGGGTATAAGGCGAAAGAGAGATAAGACACTAAAGCCCCAATGAAAGGTGGGACCAAGGTTGTGCCTATGTACGCACATGCCATAGATAAACCTATGACAGCTTGTGAAGCTGAGGCGCTAAAGCGTTTTGGTGTCAGATGTATGGTATTTGGGTAAATAGGCGCACATCCAAGCCCTATTAGCATTAACCCAAGAGGGGAAAGTGCACTAGGAAGTGGCGAAATAAGTACCAGCACACCTAAGATAATGGTGATGACACCTAGACGAATAAGGCCTTCTTCATTGAGTTTATGTGCTGATTTTTCTGAGCCTGTTGCTGCAACTTTTTCTGCAACTTTTCCTGAGACAAAGCCACATAAAAAACGGCCACATGTAATGCCTAGGTAGAAGACAGCGGTCCAAAAGGCAGCATCTTCTGGGCTAAGGCCTTTCTCGATACTTAAATAACTGGCTGCCCAAAGGCCTGTACCTGCTTCAAGTGCACAGTAACAAAAGAACATGACAAGCTGAATCTTGACCCCAAGAATGCCAAAAGCCTTTCTATTAGATGTGTTATTGGTAATGCTATTTGAAGCTTTACTGGAAATATAAGAGTCAGAATCGGTTTCTTCTTGCTTTGCCGTGATAGCCTTTTTCCAAAGAGGCAAGCTTGCAAAGAGTATGATGACCAAGGCAAATTGAATTAACGTAATGGCCATATAACCTTGTCGCCAGCCTTCATTTAACATGAGATAGTTAGCCATAATGAGGGGGCCAGCCGTTGCACCCACACCCCAGAAAGAGTGCAGGTAATTCATGTGCTTAGACTCGTAGTTTTGCGCCACATAATTATTCAAGGCAGCATCCACTGCGCCCGCACCTATGCCTAAAGGAATCGCTAGTAGCATTAATGCTAAGGCAAAGTTCGCCATGCTAAAGCCCAGTAGTGCGCTTGCAGTTAATAGCACGCTAAAAGCAACCACCTTGCCGATACCAAACTGATTAATAAGCTTGGCTGTCATCAGACTCGAGATGACAGTGCCTAAGCTAATAACCAGAGAAACCGCCCCTGCAAATTCAAGACTTGCATTGAGGTTTTTGCTCATGATCGGCCAAGCTGATCCTAAGATGGCGTCAGGCAAGCCAAGGCTAATAAAAGCTAAATAGATAATGACAAGCAGTAGTAGCAAGTTGGCGCTCCCTTATAGGTCAATCAAAATATAAGTTTGTTTAATGATGTGACAACAATACTGCCAGTACCTATTTAAAAATATATAAATACTAGTCTAAAATATAACGATTCTTCCAAATTAAATGTTTTGCCCAAGAGTTTTGTCTATATGCAAATTTATAAAATTGAAACGGATGAAAATGGCAGAGAGTTAACCACCCATGGCGCCAGTGACTTTCCTTGCTCCTCCTACGATGAAGTATTTTCGGCTTTTTATGGGGGCGAAGTCCCTTGGCATTGGCATGATGAGGTGGAAATTGTGCTGGTGGTGAGAGGTCGAACTAAGGTGGAATGCATTGGCAAAAGTGAAACCTTAGAAGCAGGGGAAATGATCTTTGTGAATGCGGGTGCCTTGCATAAATTAACCGATGTTGGAGAGGAAGATTGTCGTATTCTCAATGCGGTATTTAATCCGCAAATGTTGGGAGGAATGAACTTTAGCCGTATTTATAAAAAGCATGTTTTGCCTGTATTAAAGAATAAACAGCTACTGAGTGTTAAGTTTTCTAATCAGGTCATTTGGCAGCAAGCCGCGATTAATGAACTTAAACAAGCGTTCCAAGTTTGGCAGGATGAACGTGAGGATTATGAATTTGTGATGACCATGGCATTGATGAAATTTTGGCATTTATTAGTTGAGAATAAACCTGATATTTTGTCTGATACCCATGTCTCAAGCACTAATGAAAAACGTCTACATACTCTGCTAAATTACATTCATGAGCATCACAGTGACAGTATTTCAATTGCCGATATCAGCCATGCTGCCAATATCAGTGAGAGTGAATGTTATCGCCTATTCCGCAATGCTCTAAAAAGCACACCGAATAATTACTTACTGAACTATCGTCTCAGAATGGCGGCGCATCTGCTGGTAGAAAGCGATAAGCCTATAACCAAGGTCGCCTACGATACAGGGTTTAATTGCCCTGCTTATTTCGCCAAAAAGTTTAAATTAGCCTTTGAGAAAACACCTAAAACCTTTCGACAAGAGAGCCGTTTAGACACTCACTAATAGCTAAGGTTAGGCTCTTATTTACGAAGACAAAGACCCGTAAAGTCTTTCATTGAATGTTAAATTCAATCGAATTTAGTTCTCTTTAAGCTATAGTTCGATCTAAACTCCTCTCTCTAATTCGGTTCAGTTTTTAGTTTCTAAGGTGATTTATGCATAAACTTCCTCCTCGTGCACTTGAGTATCTCAATGCCATCGCACGTTATAAAACCCTTAGAAAAGCGGCCGCTAGGCTCAATGTTAACCCGTCTGCTGTGAGTCGTTTGCTCTCTCAATTGGAAGAGAGTTTATTGCTCCCTCTTTGGGATAGAACCAATAGTCGTAATCCTATTACCCCAGCTGGCGAAGAGCTGCTGCAATACTATCGAAAGATGTGTGCCAGTGAACAAGCCACCTTGTCCCGCTTAGATGACATGCTTAACTTGCGTTCAGGCGAGGTGAGAATAGCTGTGGGCGAGGGGATCATAGGGGATTTAATCTCTTCTCCACTGCAATCCTTCTTAAAGAAACATAAGGATATCCAGCTCACTGTGGAAATGGCTGGCGCGCAGGATGCCGTTAGCTTACTCGAAGAAGAGCATATTGATTTCGCTTTAACCTATGCCTCTGCGAACCATCCTAAATTACATTGCCATTTAGAGACCCAACATCCGTTAGAGTTAATCGTGCCACCAGGCCATGAACTGACTAAGTTAGCAGGCCCAGCGACCTTTAAATCAGTGGTAAAATATCCCATTGCTTTGATTGATAAATCTACGGGAATGGGCCGCTTAGTCACCTTGGCAGAAGAATTGAATCACTTTAAATTAACGCCAAGCTTACGGACTAACTCTGTTTCCGCCTTGAAAAATTATGTCATGTCTGGCCTTGGCATTTCCTTTATGCCAAGACTGACGATTTGGGAAGAGATAGAGCAAGGCAAGATAGACGTTGTGCCTATGGATAACCCTGTTTTTGCAAAAGCCAAGGTTTGTGTGCTGAGTTTAGAGGGCCGAGAGCTGACGCTTGCTGCCCAAGCCCTACTTGATCACCTGTCAGAAACGATGCGTTTTTTGTCTGATACCTAATACTGAATGAGGCTTTGTAATGTCTTGGCTTTATCTGTTGCTTAAAATGCAACAGTTTGGGGCTTGTGGTGTCAACAGCTCAAGTTTAGTTTGTAAAAGGTGGGCTACAAAATGATCAAAAATACACAGAACTATCAAACTAATAAAAATGCTTAGAGGAATCTAAAATGACGATTATAAAAAAAGTGTTTGGTGCAACTAGCGTGTTCAAATCCCTAGCTTTAGGTGCCGCACTTTCAAGCTTATCTCTTGCTGTGAGCGCTCAAACAATCAATTTGAGTTACAACGGCGCGCCAGATGCGAATAAAAATGCGGTACACCTTTTTGCTCAAAATTTGAAAACCTTAGTGTCTGAAAAAACACAAGGTGAGTTAGAGCTAAAACTATACCCAAACAGTATGTTAGGAAATGAAGAGCAGCGTATGGAGCAGGTGTTAAATATCCCTAGCTTAAATATTGCTTCTTTTGGTGGCATCTCACCTTTGTTCCCTGAGATTTTTGTGAGTGCGATCCCATTTATGTTCAGTGACTTTGATAAAGCACGCGAATTTTTTGATAAGGGTGAATATTGGAAAGCGGTTGAAAAAGACTTTTATGCTCGCACAGGTGGACACCTTTTAGCGGTAGTAGAAGAGGGTGGATTACTGGCTTTTACTAATAACAAAAAACCAATTAAATCCCCTAAAGACTTTGATGGCTTAAGGTTCCGCGCTATGGATAAAAGCCAAGTTGCACTCTATAACTCATTTGGTGCATCCGGTACGCCGATTCCATGGACTGATGTTTATATGGGGCTAAAAATGGGAGTTGCTGATGGGCAAATGAACCCACCTATGTACATCATTCTGGGTAGTTTATACGAAGTACAAAAATATCTAACGCTGGCTAACATTCAGTATTCTGATCAGTTCTTAGTCGGGAATGATGAGCTGCTAAATAGTTTGTCTGCTTCTGAGAAAGCGGCTTTGTTAGAGGCGGTAAAAGAAGCTAACGACATGAACCGTAAGTCAGTTGAAAGTAAGGTAAATGAACGTATTGCTTACCTAGAAGAAAAGGGCATGCAGGTTTACAGACCAACTGCTGCTGAACTAGAAGAGTTTCGCCAAGTTGGCCAACCGTCTTACTTCCAGTGGTTGAAAGACGAGGGCATAGACCAGAAATGGGTTGATCTTGCTCTAAAAGATGTTGGTTTTAATCAGTAATTTATTTGGTTAGGCGCTTCGGCGCCTTTGAGGCTGTTATGACCTTAGATATTATCCGATCAGGTATTTATCGCCTGTTAATGTCTTTATCCAAGACGATACTTGCTTTAAATGTGCTGCTGATACTCTACAGTGTGTTTACTCGCTATATTTTGAACTCTGCACCTATCTGGTCGGATGAACTTTCAAGGTACGCCATTATTGCCAGCGTCATGCTGGTTATGTCTTGCGCCTATGTGGACGCAAGACATATGAAGGTGTCTTTTCTTGAAGACGTGGTCAATGATTTTACCCGCCGTTTGATTAAATATTATCAGTGGTTTGTGCTGTTAGCGGTCGCTTTATTCTTTACCTTTATTAGCACTAAGTACTCCTTATCCATGGGGCGTTTCACCAGTATGGGGTTAGGCGTCAGTAAAACCTTGCCTCTTCTGAGTATGCCGATTGGTTTTGCCGCTTTATTTTTAATGGTGTTATTACAAGGACCTTTTCCAACTAAGAAAAAAGAGGATGAGGCATGTTAACCGCCATTATTATTACCTTTTTAATTAATATACTGCTGGGTATTCCGCTTTATATTTGCCTGATTCTAGCCTCGTTAGTTGGCTTTTATTTTATTGATTTCTCCCTTGCGTATCGCATGGTGCCACAGCAATTTTTTGGTGGTATTGACTCTTTTGCGCTCATGGCGATCCCGCTCTTTATATTGGCGGGTAACCTGATGAACTCTTCAGGCTTAACTTCTCAGCTCATCCGCTTGGCTAATTCTTTGGTTGGGCATTTACGTGGCGGTCTAGGCTATGTGAATGTGGTTTCCAGTGTCTTCTTTGCTGGCGTAAATGGCTCCGCAGTGGCTGATACTTCTGCCTTAGGTTCTTTGTTAGTGCCTGCCATGAAAAAAGAAGGTTATGCCACCAGTTATGCGGCAGGGTTAACCGCTGCTAGTTCCTTAATTGGACCTATCATTCCGCCTAGTATTTTCATGATTCTCTATGCGTCATTAACCAATACATCCGTAGGGGATTTGTTTTTAGCAGGTGTGATTCCAGGTCTTTTGTTGGGCGGCGCCTTTATTGTGATGAACTATCTCTATGTGAGAAAGGTGGGTCTTAAAAGCCAAACAGATAGATCCAGTCTGAAAGGTGTCTTAATTGCGCTTTGGTATTCTGCCCCGGCTTTGCTGGCGCCTTTTATCATAGTTGCCAGTATTGTATTTGGGTTTGTGACACCGACTGAATCTGGTGCACTGATTGTGGCCTATGCGCTTTTGTTAGTCTTGCTAAATCGCAGTTTATCCTTGAAGAAACTGGGTGAGGCGATTGCAGATACCGCGATTTTAACAGGCAGTATCTTTGTCATTATTGCGGCATCCTCTGTGGTGAGTTGGTTATTAGCCTATGCTCAGTTACCTTCGGAGCTAGCACTTTTATTAGCGCCCTTTAAAGAAAATCCAACCACTGTGTTGCTCATCATTAGTTTGATGACCTTCTTTATCGGCATGTTAATGGAAGAGGTTTCAGCGTTAATGCTGCTGACACCTGTCTTCTTTCCTGTGGCAATTGCCTCGGGTATCGATCCTATCCATTTTGGTGTCGTGATAACCGTGAATATTACAATCGCCCTGATCACGCCACCTATGGGAGCCTGTGTTTTTGTGGCCGCAGCGGTCAGTAAGTTAGATATTCTGGAGATGTTTAAGAGTATTTGGCCCTTTGTGTTAGTGGCAATCTGTGCCCAAATTCTGGTGATATCTTTACCTAGTTTAACCTTGTTCTTACCAGGTGTTTTTAACTGATATGAAGCATTTAATAGAGACGCCAATCCCGAGTACCTCAGAGTTTTCTTGGGAGCTTTATAAAGAGATTCCGATACTTGATACGGGAGAAGATCTAATCCCCTTAAGCACATCGGATCGACTCGTGACTTATCCTTTTTACGCAAAAATGGGCATAGCCACCGCTATGCCAGAATGCTTTGTGCGAGAAGGGGTGTTTGAAAAGTTGCATCAGGCAACCAAACTTATTCCATCGAACATCAAGATAGTGGTGCTAGATGGCTGGCGTCCTTATTCAGTACAACAGTACTTGTATGACACCCTGATTAATATTTTGAAGAAGAGTTTCCCAGATCACTCTGAAAGCCATTTGCATGAAAAAGCAAAGCGACTCGTTTCACCGCCCAGTGCAGATGTTAAATCGCCTAGTCCACATCTTACGGGAGGCTCAGTAGATGTGACTCTATGTGATGAAATGGGGCGTTTTTTAGAGATGGGCACTCACTTTGATGAGGCCAATGAACGTTCTTGGACTGACGCCCTTGAAACTGAAAAAAGTGATAAAAGCAGGGCAAAAGAAAATCGACGTATCCTTTATCACGCCATGTTAGAGGTGGGGTTTACTAACCTGCCTAGTGAATGGTGGCATTATGATTTTGGTAATCAATTATGGGCCTATCGAACCGGCCAAGAGGAAGCCCTCTATGGATCAACTCGCCCTAGAGACATTATTAAACAATGGGAAAGCGAGATAGTAGAGAACAAATTTATTTGAGTTTAGTTTAAGCATCCTAATGAATTTCCGTTAGGTTTACGCCACACTTTTTTACCCAAAAGCGTGGCGTTTTTTTAGGATAAAGCGCTTAAAAGCCTTTAAAGAGCGGCTTTAATCGAATCCTGAATCATGGTGGTTGGACGGCCAATTAGCTGGCTTAGAGTGTGGCTATCGTTGAACAAAGCACCTTCTAGCATTAGCGCATCAGAGTCTGCCAATACCGCTGCAAAGCCTTCAGGTAAACCAATTTCTACTAACATAGCAGTATAGTCCGCTTCGCTTAAACCTTGATAAACAATGGCTTGGCCTGTCTGCTTAGCTATCTCAGCAGCGTAGTCTGCTTGGGTAAAGGCTTGATCACCTGCTAGTTCATATACTTTGCCAATATGAGCCTGAGAGTCGGTGAGTACAACGGCAGCCGCTTCGGCATAATCAAGGCGAGCAGCAGGGGCTATTTTCCCTTCACCACCGGCACCCACAACGGCTTTGTGTTCTAGTACCGCCGCAAGATTGCCTGTGTAGTTCTCGTTGTACCAGCCATTACGCAGTACAGCAGCAGGGATACCTGAGTCTTTAATCGCTTGCTCTGTGACCTTGTGCTCTTGCGCTAAAATCATTTTTGATGTGTCTGCTTTTAGCAAGCTGGTGTAAGCAAGAAAGCTCACCTTCGCTTCTTTCGCTGCATCAATAACTGCTTGGTGTTGCGGCGCTCTTTGGCCTACTTCACTGCCAGAAATCAATAATAGCTTGTCCACACCTTGTAACGCAGTTGCTAGCGTATCAGCTTGGTTATAATCTGCTTTACGCACCTGAATCCCCTGCGCTTTAAGTGCCTCTGCTTTTTCTGGGCTACGTACTAATGCAATAACCTGATCCGCAGAAACGCGCTTAAGTAGTTCAGCAATAACCAATTGGCCTAGTTGTCCATTTGCACCTGTTACAGCAATCATAATTTTCTCCTAAATATTTTATTTAAAGTGTTAAGGCTGATGCTTTTGGGCTCGCCCTAGCAATGCAACAAAGTATGGGGAATAATGATTGTGTCGAATAGATGGTTAAAACTTAATGGAGTGTTCGGGTTTTGAGTACAATTGATTTTTCACATCTTAAGCATATGGCGATCTTTGTCACAGTCGTAGAAGCAGGCAGCTTTGCTGCAGCCGCTCGTAAGCTTCATTCCAGCCGATCTAGAGTGAGCGAACAGGTTGCTCAGTTTGAGGCGGCTGCTGGTATGCGCTTATTACATAGGTCAACACGCCAACTGGCTTTAACCTCAGAAGGGGAAAAGGTGTATGCCAAGGCGAAAGTCTTGCCTCAACTTATCCATGAGATAGAAGCCGTAGCGTCCCCCGCTGAGCCAAGCGGTCGTGTGGCGATTAGTACTACCCATGATATTGCGATTAAGCATCTGATTCCTGTGTTGAATGAATTTCAGCGACGCTACCCTAAAGTACAAGTTGATCTGATTATTTCGGATCAGAAGATGGACCTTATCGCCGAGCAAATCGACATGGCGATACGCATCGGCTTGCCGAATGACGATTCCTTGATTGGCCGTGTTATGTATGAAGAGCGTTCAACCTTATATGCAAGCCCTGCTTATCTTAAAGAGCATGGCATGCCTAAAAGCATAGAGGAGCTTGCTCAGCATAAATGGATATCCTTGACTCAAATGAGCCAAAACGGCGAGCAAAATCTGCTACATGACGAGCAGCATTATCATTTCACCCCAAGTCATTATCATCAAACTAACTCTCCCTTAGTCGCCCAAAGCATGACGCTGGCTGGTTATGGTATAGGGGTACATTTACCTCTGACGGTGAAGGATGAATGTAAGGCAGGGTTGCTTGTACCGATCGGATTGGGGATGAGTGCTTTTAGTGCTGTTTTTACCCTAGTTTATCCGTCCAGGCGACAGGTTCCGGCTAGGGCTAGAGTTTTAATAGACTATCTGCTATCCGCTGATATCTTCTCTTAAAAGCTGCTGTGCTTGATTATGTTTTGTTAAAAAGCAACTCAAAATGCTCACTTATCACGATAAGCTCCGCTTTTTCGTTTACTTTTTGCCTCACCTAATCTTCGCTCGCGACGCTTTTTGGTGGCATTAAGATAGTTGTACTTAAATTGAAGGAGAGCTGCTGCGCTCGGCTTTCTGTTAGCAATGACTTTGTTTTGGATTGCTTTGAGGTTATTCCTTGGTGAAGGCTTTTGCTTTTTTGATTCTAAGGAGCCTTTAAAAACGAACTGAGCGAAGGTCAGACAAGGCAAGCTGTGACGAAAAATGTGAGCTTATAGTTATAAGTGAGCATTTTGAGAAGCAGCTTAACGAAGTATGGCCGATGATCAGGCGTTTTATCCTTCAAGGTGAGCATTTTGAGGAAAAGTTTAACGCAGCATGATCGATGATCAGACGTTTTAACCCCTAATGAGAGTCGAGCTCGTTCAGATGTGCGAGGAAGAGGGTAAAGATCTCCGACTGGGTCGAGGTATCGAGTCGAGTATGTATATTCTTCCTATGTACCTTAACTGTGCCTAAACTAATATTTAGTTGGTTAGCGATCACTTTCGATGAGTGGCCTTGTAATATAAGGCCTGATATCTCTTGTTCGCGTTTTGTTAGTATGCCTCGGCCAAAGCTGCTGAGGGCTTGTTTCATAACGCTGTCGGACTTCTCGTACTGCACATATTCATGGGATTGAGATAGCCAGAATTGTCTCACTAGGGAGGCAATAACAGGGAAGATATCCTGTAGGTGGTGCATCTCATTACGTGTGATTGTACCAAGGCTAGTCTTGCGGTTTAGGGAGATAGCAAAGGTGACTTTCTCGTCCAGATGTATGATGAGGTTGACCTCATCCACTAGGTCAAAATTCTTATAACAGGTTTGGTAATACTCTGTTTGATCAAATGAGTCTGGGGCGATTTCGGCCAGTCGGCTCACGCCTTCATTCGCACCGCTTTGTATCTTGTTGAAAAGCGGGTCCAAGATAAAGGCTTTATTAATATATTGGTGCAAGGTTGGGCTTTGCTCAGCTGGGTCAGTAGGGAAGAGCATAATGGGTTTAAAAGACTTTTTATAAGTCACCATGAGGGCACTGTTAAAGTGGCATTGTGTCTCTAAAAAATCGGCTAGGGCTTTAGGGAAACTACGCAGGCGGATATGGTCAATGAGTGCTGCAAGATCCTTATGTAGGGAGTCATTGTCTTGAGCGTATCTGTTATGCATGGCAAGTTTCTCGTTATGACTTTGAGTGTATGAGCCGTTAAGTCCTCCCTTTACTATAACGGCTTTTTACAAAATGGGTGTTATCTGTGAATGGCGTCCTGCCACTCATCTTCTATGATATTCCTGATAACAACGAGTAAGTTTAGCGATCTCTTACATCTGCCAAGGTTAGGTTAAAGCAATGGCGTGCCTTTTCACATAACTCGTCGACTTCTTCATGGCTAATGACAAGGGGTGGTGATAGCACCATACGGCTACCCACGGCACGCATAATTAAGCCGTTTTCAAAGCAGTGATCACGGCAAATTAAGCCAACATCTACATCATCGCCGAAGAAGGTTTTACTGTCTTTATCTTTTACTAAAGCAATACCTGCAACGAGCCCAACCCCTTCAATATGGCCAACAAGCGGGTGGTTTTCTAAGACATTTCTAAGCTGGTTTTGAAAGTATGGGCCTATGTCATCTTTTACATATTGCACGATATTCTCTTGCTTCATCAGGCGGATATTTTCTAGTGCTACAGCCGCAGCAACAGGGTGGCCTGAATAGGTATAACCATGGTTGAAATCATCATCATGGGCGAGCAGTGTTTCGCTGATGCGTTTTCCTACTGCCACAGCCGCAATCGGCAGATAGCCAGAAGACAAACCTTTTGCCATGGAAATAATGTCTGGTTTGATATTAAAGGTATCGCTACCAAACCAACCGCCAGTGCGGCCAAAACCACAGATAACTTCATCGACTGCCAATAAAATATCGTACTTTTGGCAAATTCTTTGAATCTCAGGCCAGTAACTTGCTGGTGGCACTATGACACCGCCAGCCCCTTGAATAGGCTCAGCAATAAAGGCGGCAACACGATGGGCACCAAGGGCGAGAATCTTTTCTTCTAGTGCTTGAGCACAGACAAGGCCAAATTCATCAGGTGTCATATCACCGGCTTCACCATACCAATAAGGTTGGCAAATACGTTCGATATCTGGCACTAAAGGTGCACCTTGTTTATGCATGCCACTCATGCCGCCTAAGCTTGTACCAGCGAGTGTACTGCCGTGGTAAGCATTCTCGCGGCTGATGATGACGCTTTTTTCCGGCTGCTCTTTTAGCACCCAATGGTGTCTTACCAAACGTAATATTGTATCAATTGCTTCTGAGCCTGAGTTGGCAAAAAAGATGTGATCCAAGCCTTCAGGGGTAATACTCGCGACTTCTTTCGCCAGCTTAGCTGCTGGCAAGTGGGTCGTTTGAAAGAAGGTGTTGTAAAAAGGCAGTTGCTGCATTTGCTTGGTGGCAGCGTCCACTAACTCTTGGCGACCATAACCCATGTTGACGCACCAAAGGCCTGCCATGCCGTCCAGCATCTTATTGCCATCTTGGTCCCACACATAAATGCCTTGGGCTTTGTCGATAACACGAGCGCCCTTGTCATTGAGTGCTTGGCTATTGGTAAAAGGGTGAAGGTGGTGTGTGGCATCCATTTCCTGCACATCTTGTCTGCTAAAAGTCACTGTGTTGTTCTGGTCTAGCATCACTTACTCCTCGGGCAAAGCCGCACAAAGGTTATCTCTGTTTCATTCTATTACCAGGTAAAAGTCAGCCTGATTTTGAATACTGCTTGATGATTATTTAATCTAATGTGATTTTTATTTTGTGATCACAAAATTTAAAAGTCAAACAAAAATATTGGAAAACTGAATGTGTCTCTTGTATTTCAGCTAGTTATAAGTGGGGGATAAAGGAGAATAAAAAGAGGGTTTAAAATTGATTTTAGGAAGGCGATAAAGCCGTAATAGAGAGATTAATTACGGCCTGCGTAGGCACACTCTTCGATAAAGTGGTGCAGTCTTTCTGGGGTAGAAACAAAGGCAATACCTTCGCGAATATCAGCATTGATAGCGAGCTGTAGTGCAAGGGCATCTTTGTTCTCTATGGCTCTCATTGCCTCATCGTGGCGGTCTATCACATAGTGTTCTTTAAGGTGGCGACTGGCTAAACTTAAAAATGGACCTAGCTGTAACCAGAGACTTTCGATGAGAGGCATACTAATTTGATGTGGGTTTGCAGTATAAAGTGCGCGATGGAAGTCTTGATTTAAGAGATTGATTCTTTCTAAGTTACCTTCTTCTTGGGCCGCATCAATAAGTCGGTCTAATTCTCTCAATTCCTTTAATTTAGGGTTATCTATATAAGGTAAGGCGCGTGAAGCCGCATGGGATTCGAGTGCCATTCTGGCTTCACAAAGTTCAGTGAACTTCATTGCCGTCATGTTAGGCACCATGACACGACGATTATCTTTTATCTCTAATGCATTCTCCGTTGCTAATTGACGTAGCGCTTCACGCACAGGCATAGGGCTAACCCCTAATATGCCTGCTAACTCTCTTATGGTAAGCGCTCGTCCCGGTAAGATCTGCCCATTCATGACGGCATGGCGTAATGTTTCATATACCCATTTAGAGATAGTTACACTCTCATCCCGTTCAGTTAAGGTAAATTTTATCGGTGATTTCTTATCCATAGTTTTTATATTTCTGGCTAAATTTCATCATATTCTAAAGCGATCATCTTATTGGTTGAATCTTTATTTTGAAAAAATAACAGAAGATGACCAATATTACATAAAAGCCTTTGCTTAGTGTATTTGTGATCACGAAAGTAGTAGTGTGAATTATAACATTACAAAATGACATAAATTTGCGCACTCATGCTGCGACAAAGATTATTAGAGAGAATCTAAAATGCCTGTTCATAGCGAAAAAGAATTCGATCTGTTTATTACTGACTTAAACGGTAACTTACGTGGTAAGCGCATGCCTGCCAATTCAATCAATAAGGTGATGGAAGAGGGGGTTAAGCTACCTCGTTCTGTTATCGGCTTTGATTTTTGGGGCGATGATGTGCTGGATAATGGTTTGGTATTTGAAACCGGCGACAGTGATGGCATTTGCATGCCAGTTCATGAAGAGCCTATTCCTGTTTCTTGGGCAGAGTCTCCGCGCGCACAAATACTGGCCACCATGTTTAACCCAGATGGAACGCCTTTTGGTGCTGATCCGAGACAGGTATTAGCGGGTGTGGTTGATAAGTTTAAAGCACTAGGTTTAACCCCTGTGGTGGCGACTGAACTTGAATTTTACCTGATGGACGCTAAGTCCGAAGAAACTCAGCGCCCTCAACCTCCTGTGTTAGTAGAAGGTCATGGTCGTCGTTTAATCGAGACAGATTGTTACTCGATTGATGAAATGGATGGTTTATCGTCTTTCTTTGCAGAAGTGAGAAAGGTTTGTGAAGAGCAAGGCGTACCTGCTGACACTATTATTTCAGAGCTTGGCCCTGGTCAGTTTGAGATTAACCTAGAGCATGTGGATAACCCTATGCTAGCAGGTGATCAGGCCATTATGTTTAAGCGTCTAGTAAAGGGCCTTGCACGTAAACATGGCCATCTTGCTACCTTTATGGCGAAACCTTATGCCAAGAAGAGTGGTAACGGCTTCCATGTACATTTCAGCCTGTTAAATGAAGCGGGTGATAATGTATTTGATAATGGCGGTGAAGAAGGTACAGATGTTCTTAAACATGCTGTTGCAGGTTTGATGCATACCATGGCTGATAGCATGCTAGCGTTTGCGCCCCATATGAACTCATATCGTCGCTTTATGGTAGGTGCCCATGCACCAACATGTGCCAGCTGGGGTTATGAAAACCGTACTGTCGCGATTCGTATTCCAGATAGTCCAAATGTTGCTCGTCGTATCGAACACAGGGTGTCAGGTGCAGATGCTAACCCTTATCTTGTGCTGGCGACCATTCTTGCTGGTGCCCTGTATGGTATCGAGAATAAGCTGATGCCGCCTTCTCCTATTACAGGTGATGCTTACACAGAAGTGAACCCTGCCTTGGTGTTGCCTAATAAGTGGGATGATGCCACAGAGAGCTTCTTTAAAAGTGATGTGCTAAGAGAGTATTTGGGTGAAGAATTTGTTCGCGTTTTTACGGCTGCTAAACGTCAGGAGCAGAGAAAACTTCATGAACAGATTTCAGATATCGAATACGAATCTTACCTAGGATACTTATAAAAAATACCCTAATTAGCCATTTATTCGATTTAACTCATTGAAATACAATGGCTTTTCAAAATACCCTTAAAGGGGTATATAGATACAGATAGGGCTGGCGTAAATTTAATACTGCAGATGAAGAGTGTTAAAGAAGAGAGGCAATAAAGTTTCTCTTCTTATAAAAAAATAAAAAAAATCGATGTTTTGATGAGCTAAATATGAAAGGAGAAGCCTGAGCCTTTCTTGGCCTCATTGTTGCTTTTAAATCATCATATAAATTGCGTAGCTAAGGCTACACTAATTGGAGAAATTAACATGCATCATAAGAAACTTGGCTTAGCTGCCGCTCTTACTTTAACGCTGACAGCGCCAATGACAATGGCAAAAGACACGGTTGTGAATATCTACAACTGGTCTGATTATATTGACCCAGCCATTCTGGAAAAATTCGAAACCCAAACAGGCATCAAAATTAACTATGATGTATATGACTCTAACGAAGTGCTTGAAGCTAAGTTGATGTCAGGTTCAACGGGTTATGATGTTGTTATGCCGACGGGGTCTTTTTTAGAGCGCCAAGCACTAGCAGGCGTATATGCTGAAATCGATCGTAGCCAACTAAAAAATATTGGCAACCTAGATGCTGAAATGGCGAGTAAAGTGGCATTGCACGATGCAGGTAACAAGCATAATGTGCCATACACTTGGGGAACCATTGGCCTTGGCTACAATGTTGATATGGTTAAAGCGCGTCTAGGAGATGTGCCTGTAAATAGCTGGGATCTAGTTTTTGATCCTGAGATCGCTGCAAAGTTGTCTGATTGTGGTGTCAGTGTTCTAGACTCTCCTGCTGAAGTGGTTTCTGTGGCATTGAACTATTTAGGTCTTGATCCTAACTCTGAGAAAAAGTCTGACCTGAAAAAAGCCTCTAAGCTGATCTCAGCCTCTCGTTCAAGCTTTACGAAATTCTCTTCTTCACAATATATTTCTGATCTAGCCAATGGCGAACTATGTGTTTCTATGGGTTACAACGGTGATGTATTGCAATCTCAAAGCCGTGCTATTGAAGCGGATCAAGGCATCAATATTAGTTACATCATTCCAAAAGAAGGCTCTTTGGTATGGTTTGATTTGATGGCAATTCCTGCGGATGCACCACATAAAGAAGCCGCTCATAAGTTTATCGACTTTATCCTGCAACCAGAAAATGCAGCAGGCGTATCTAACTATGCTTTCTATGCGGTACCTAATAATAAGGTTGAACCTTACTTATTAGAAGAAGTGAAAAATGATCCTTCGATTTATCCAACGGATGACATTAAAGAAAAGCTTTTCACTCAAAAAGCACACTCAGTTAAGTTCGATCGTTTATTAACTCGTGCTTGGACTAACATTAAAACAGCACGTAATTAAATAAGGATAAGGGAGGCGAAATTGCCTCCCTTATTTTTCCTAAACTTTGAGATAACTTATTGTCTTAAAAATAAAATATTTGCTAGTTTTAAATTGAGCCACTAGCTAAGTGTTCTCCTAACTGAATATTTAGTTAGCGATTCAGTAAATAGCTACCTATCTTCGACAAGTCTTGTTCAGGCTTGATGGGGGCTGTTAGAGCCATTTTATATAATAATTTTAATCGAGGGTTTGCCATGTCTTTCTCTGAGCAGATTGTGCCCAGTCCAACGTCAGCTGAACAGTTACCACTTTGGAAACAAGAAGGTGCTGAGCCATTTTTACGGATAGAAAATGTCACCAAAAACTTTGGTGAATTTAAGGCGGTGGATAATATTTCGCTGGATATCTATAAAAAAGAGCTTTTCTGTTTATTAGGCGGCTCAGGCTCTGGCAAGAGTACTTTATTGCGCATGTTGGCAGGCTTTGAAACGCCAACCAGTGGCCGTATCCTGATTGATGGTGTGGACATGGCGGGCATTCAACCATGGGAACGTCCCGTCAATATGATGTTCCAATCCTATGCATTATTTCCTCACCTCTCAGTGGCTGACAATGTGGCTTTTGGTCTTAAGCGTGAAGGCGTTGCAAAAGCGGAAATCAAAAAACGTGTGGCTGAGATGCTAGACATGGTTCAACTTGGTCATCTAGGTAAGCGTAAACCGCATCAGCTATCGGGTGGTCAAAGGCAGCGTGTCGCACTGGCTCGTGCTTTGATAAAACGTCCTAAGCTTTTGTTGCTGGATGAGCCGCTAGGTGCCTTAGATAAAAAGCTAAGAGAAGAGACTCAGTTTGAGTTAATCAATATTCAAGAAGAGTTAGGTGTCACCTTTGTGGTGGTAACCCATGACCAAGAAGAGGCCATGACACTTGCGACCCGTATTGGGGTAATGAATCAGGGCATCATAGTGCAGACAGATGAGCCACATGATGTGTATGAGTATCCTAACAGTAAGTTTGTGGCGGACTTTATCGGCTCGGTCAACATGTTTGAAGGTAAGGTGATTCAAGACGAGCCAGATAGTGTACAGATAGATTCAAAAGAAGCGGGTACGACCTTATTTGTGAATCACGGTATTAGCTGCTCGCCTGATCAGGTTGTTAATGTGGCGATTCGTCCTGAAAAGATTCGAATTTCTAAGAAAGAGCCTGAAAAAGGTGTCAACTGCATACAAGGTATCATAGAAGAAATCGCTTATATGGGCAGTCTATCTGTCTTTAGAGTGCGACTAGCATCAGGTAAAGAGGTCAGAGTGACTCAGCCTAACTTCACTCGAAGCATGGGTGACAGATTTACTTGGAATGATGCTGTCTTTTTACACTGGGATGAAGATAGCAGCGTGGTACTTACATCATGAGCATGTCCTTAGGTTCGGCTGTGATGGACCGCATGGCAGCCAAGTTGCAGAAATATAACTTCGTGAAGAAGATAAACTGGGGAAGAGCGGTTGTTGCTGGTATTCCTACCTTTTGGTTAGGGCTTTTCTTCTTTGTTCCTTTTCTTGTGGTTTTCAAAATCTCGCTAACAGAAGCAGCGATTGCGATTCCGCCTTATTCCGAGTTACTTGAGTGGGATCTAGAAGAAGCCTATATCTCCATCAAGATAAATTTAGGTAACTACCTCTTTTTGTTTGAGGACGACTTTTACCTAGATGCTTATTTAAGCTCGGTAAAAATTGCAGTGTTATCGACTTTCTTTACCTTGCTAGTGGCCTTTCCTATTGCCTATGCCATCGCAAAATCAGATGGCTCTACACGTGTTTTATTATTGGCTTTGGTGATTCTACCTTTTTGGACCTCTTTCCTTTTAAGGGTTTACGCCTGGATGGAGTTCTTGAAAAAGAACGGCATAGTGAATGAGTTTTTGCTGACAATTGGTGTTATTGATGAACCACTTATCATGCTGCAGACCGACTTTGCCGTTTATATCGGTATTGTTTATACCTATCTGCCTTTCATGGTTTTGCCTTTATACAGCGCCTTGGAAAAAATGGACGGCACCTTGTTAGAGGCTGCTCAAGATTTGGGTAGTAAGCCTACTCAAAGCTTCTTCTTAGTCACCTTACCTTTAGCTATGCCAGGTGTGATAGCAGGTTGTGTCTTGGTCTTTATCCCTGCAGTAGGTGAGTTTGTTATTCCTGCACTGCTAGGTGGTGCGGATACCTTGATGATTGGTCGTGTGCTTTGGGATGAGTTCTTCCTCAACCGTGATTGGCCTATGGCATCGGCTGTTGCCATTGTGATGCTAGTGGTCTTGGTCTTACCCATAATGTTGATACGTAATTCTCAGGGCAAAGGGGAGGCAGTCTAATGCAAACTAAATCACGTTTTTTAACCGTAACAGCAGGTTTAGGTTATCTGTTTTTATATGCACCTATCTTCTCTTTGATTATCTACAGCTTTAACAAATCTAAGCTGGTAACTGTCTGGGGTGGCTGGTCACTAAAATGGTATAGCGAGCTGTTTGAAAATGAGCAGATCATTAATGCGGCTCTGCTTAGCCTGAAAATTGCCTTTATCAGTGCCACCTTGGCGGTGGTACTTGGCACCATGGCAGGCTTTGTTTTGAGCCGCTTTGGGCCTTTTAAAGGCAAGATGATTCTCTCTGGTTGGGTAACAGCGCCTTTAGTCATGCCTGAGGTAATCACAGGTTTATCTTTGCTCTTATTATTTGTGGCAATGGAAGGTTTGTTTGGCTGGCCATCAGGTCGTGGCACGCTGACCATCATTATTGCTCACACGACTTTCTGTTTGGCTTATGTGGCAGTGATAGTGCAGTCACGTTTAGCTTCTATGGATGAAACCCTAGAAGAAGCGGCGATGGATTTAGGGGCGAAACCTGGGTCACTCTTTTTCTTGGTGACCTTGCCTTTGATCATGCCTGCCATTATTTCAGGTTGGTTGTTGTCATTTACCTTGTCTTTGGATGATCTGGTCATTGCCAGCTTCGTATCAGGCCCAGGTAACAGTACCTTGCCTATGGTGATCTTCTCGAAAGTGAGATTAGGAGTCACACCTGAGGTGAATGCACTCGCAACCTTGATGATAGCGGTTGTGGCGATTGGTGTGATTGGCGCTGTGTATCAAATGCGCCGCCAAGCAACACTGACAGTCAAATTAGATGATAAATAGCATAGGGCTTCATAAAACCCTATGTGAAAAGAAATGAAAATAGGTTTAAAACAGGTACTTCCCAAATGGTTAAGCAATTGAAAATCGGTATTTTGGCAACAGGCATTACACCGGATGAGTTATTAGAAAAGCATGGTTCTTATGCCGATATGTTTGTGGCTTTATTTGATCAAGTGACAGCAGATTTTGAGTATCAGGTATTTGATGTAAGAGAAGATCATTTTCCGGATGATGCCATGCAATGTGATGCTTGGGTGATTACTGGCTCTAAGTTTAATGTTTATCAAAACACCCCATGGATGCTACGCCTTAAGAGCTTGATTCTGGAGATCTCAGTAACGGGTCGTCCTATGGTAGGTATCTGTTTTGGTCATCAAATTATTGCCGATGCGTTTGGTGGCGTGGTCGATAAACACCCTGATGGCTGGGGTGTGGGTTTACATGCTTATCAACTGACTGCTGGGGCTGACTTTATTCAGGGCGCACCTGAATCCTTTGCCATTAGCGCTATGCATCAGGATCAAGTTTTAGAGTTGCCGAAAAATGCCAAGGTCTTTGCTGAATCTGAATTCTGTCCTTATGCTGGCCTGATTTATGATGATCAAATCTTAACGTTTCAAGCTCACCCAGAATTCAACCTTGAGTATGAAGATGAGCTGATCGACCTAAGAAAAGGTGACGTCATTCCGCTAGACGTGTGTGAGGTCGGCTTAACTCAAGTGCGTGAAAAAGGGGCCGCAACGGACTCTGTGATGATCGCCCATTGGATGGCTGATTTTTTACGACTGCGAGCGAGCTAGCTAGCCGTAGAACCAACAGGCTAAATAGCTTAACTCATCTATTTAGCCTGACTCTCGTACCAATCCTCAAATAACCCTTCAGCTTAATTAGGACCTGTATTTCCTTGGTTAGGGATACGGCCGCTTAAAATGCCCAAAAAGGCAGGAGTCACAGATGAAAATGAGTGTAAGTCAGCGCATTATTATCACTATGGGAAGTGTCCTATTCTTATTTCTCGTGACGTCTTTTGTGTCATTTAAAAGTTTTAATCAAGTGAGTGAGACGGTTAATGCCGTGGTAAATGACAGCTCGCCACGCATGTATATGAGTGCCAATCTAGAAGCCAATTTAGCTCAAACTAAATATCTTTTATTAGCCTTCTTGCATCAGGATACAGCGAGTGATGACACATTTAATGTGGGCCAGCAGTTGCAAGAGCTAAACGATAAATTTACCTCTAATTTTGATAGCTTAGCCAAGCTGACGAATGGGGAACAAATCGATGAAATTAAAGCGCTAACCCATACCATGTTTCAACATGCTCAAAGCATGATAAATGAGCGTCAAAGATTCAATCGGGCTAAAGCCATTATGGCGGAACAGGAGGAAGAGTTTCGTTATTTAGTGGATGAACTGCCTTTCACGGTAGAGGACCTTCTGCATGAAGAATACCGCCTTAATTATTTACAACTGCTAAAGCCCATACACAATGATATGGCGTTTTTGATTAACAAAGTGATGGCCGTGCTTGAATCTGAGCAGACCAATAATGAACTTATGGCTGAAGTGAAGAAATATGCCGAACGCATTAATACCAAAGTCCAAGAATTAAAGGCGTTAGATGCTGAAGCTTATGAGTCAGTGATTGAAATTTGGCAGCCGTTTGAAGCCCAGCTTTTTGAACCAAATTTAACCCTAATGTCGCAGCTTAAAGCTCAACAAGCCTTGGCTAAATCAAGCGCTCTGTTAGTAAAAATAGAAGGTCTGGTTGCTCAAAATAGTGTGAAAATAGCAGATTTCTCTAATGGCGCAGCTATCCATGCTGACACCTTAGCGAATGAGACAGCAACCAGTGTCAGCCAAGGTAAGCTTTTACTCATTTTAGGGGCGGTACTGGCGGCGGTGTTATCTTTGCTGCTTGGCTTTACCTTAGTGCGTTATATACAAACCTCGTTAAAACGTGTGGTTTTGGGGATGTCCCATATGCGTGAAGGGGATCTAGTGAGCCAGGTTGAAGAAAAAGGTCATGATGAACTGACTCAGTTGACTCAAAGTAGTAATGCCTTGTCCCGTGAATGGCGCAGCTTGGTCAAACAGATTCTAGATACAGTCACCGCTGTTCATACCAGTGCTAATACCAGCCGAGATATAAGCCATACAAGCCTTAGTGGAGTAGAGCAACAAAGTATGCAAAGTGCGCGATTAGCTGCCACAGCTACGCAAATGGAAGCCAGTGCTTTGGACGTGGCACAGCATGCACAAACTACCTTGGAAGAAGCCGAAAAAGCCCAATCGATTTTGCAAAACAGTCATCAAAGTTTGATTGCAAACAGTGAGCAAATTCAGACCTTGGCGAATCAAGTGGATATGGCGATGGCAGAGGTAACTAGCTTAAAACAAAACAGTGATGCCATTAGTAATATTATCCATGTAATTAAAGAGATTGCCGAACAAACTAACCTGTTAGCTTTGAACGCCGCGATAGAAGCGGCACGAGCGGGGGAAAGTGGCCGTGGCTTCTCTGTGGTTGCTGATGAGGTAAGAAGTCTCGCTAACCGTACTCAAGGCTCGATTAGTGACATTGAAACTCGGGTAGCCAGTTTGCAGTTAGGGGCAGAAAAGACGGCAAAAAGCATGCAGTTCTGTACTGAGCAATCGCAATCATGCAGTCAGAATTTGTCTCAGAATACGCAGCAACTGGTGCAGGTTTTAGAATCTGTTAGCCAGATGCGAGACATGAATGCTCAGGTCGCCAATGCCACCGATGAGCAGAAACTCACAGTGGCTGATATCAGCCAGAGTCTGAGTCAGATCAACCACATCATGTTAGAAAGCAAAGAGGGCGCAGAACAAGCCAGCGCCCAAGGCGATGGCTTGTTAAGTTTATCCGATGAGTTACTAGCCTTAGTAAAACGCTTTAAAGTGGCTTAAAGCGTTTGCTCAATAGGAGTGAGACAAGATTTAAAACTCTCGTCTACCGGCTCTTGCTCGATAGGTTTTTGCCACATCGCCTGAGCCCATATACACCCCAGTAGAACCTAAAATGTTATAACCTTGGGGGCAAATTTGGACATATCTGTGCATGAAGTCATCAATCTCCTCTTTAATAACAGGGGTTCTGATATTGTCCTCTTCGAACTCAGGCTTAGAGTATTCAGATTTTAAGGGGCCAAGGTAACCAAAGAATTTCGCGTTTACATATCCTTTTGATTTTAAATACTTAGCGCCAATGCGGGCGATGCAGTCTGGCCCTACTAGGTGCTCTTTCTTGACTGTCTGGCCATTTTCGATTTTTGTTTTTTGCTTTGCTTGGGTCTCTTTCATCTTTTGAGGGATGATATCGACGCCACTGTAACAAGAGTAGAAATGAATATTACCAGCGTAACTTGTTTTCAAACCGCTACTGATTAACCTATCACACACTTCAGTCACACTGACTGCTGTCGTGATACTTGCTTCGTTCTCTACGGGTGTATTACGGGTGCTGACATGCGTTGCTCCAATAGAGCCATGTGCTCGGATAAAGATTTCTGAGTTAGTGGTAGGTAAGTCTTTTACCTCATCACTGACAATTTTATCCTCCCAAATCACGATATCAAATTGGCGATACTTTTTCGCGTCAATACCGCCTGAAAGGTTTACTTTTTCGGCCTCATTCCATTGCTCTGATTTTACTTTGAACTCTTTTGAGTTCTGCCCAGCAAAGGGAATAAATACTAAGCCTTTTGGTTGTGCCTTACCTTGAAAAGGCCCCAGTTTTTTTAAGTAAAACTGGCAATTTACTTCGGCATAAAAATCATAAACGGCATTTTTTGAGTTTAAATTGGTGGCAAGGAACTCTTTAGGGTCTTGTTTTGCCCAGTCAACCACACTGGCTTGTAAGGCTCTTAAGTTAAGGTCACTTTTACTTGTATGGTAAGTTGTTAGCTTGGTAATCACAGTATTAAGACGGCTACTTTTAGTATGCCATTTGCCTCTTTTTACATGTGCTTTAAATTTTTCGGCAGAAATAATCATGACTCATCATCCTTAATAAAACGTTATTAATTGAAGGTTTGAAATCGAACTCATTTGCTATGCTATTAACCCTATCAGCCTTATTTCATTCTTTTATTGAAAGCGCAGAAAATTCCTCAATCTTCGGGTTTATGTGAGGCTTTGTATCAGAAAAATATGAGATATTAGGCCTTATGTGCAGTGAGTGTGGAGCCGGTGACGGGTTCTTTTCTGATTGTAATCTTAGGCATTGAAAGCCTAGGAGAGTGCCGCTTCAACTTTAATTTAGCTTTTCCTCATATGTCTTGCAGTCATGACACTTTTTCTACCCGTTAACATTCCTTGGTTTGTAGGGTACTTTTAGGCTTCTTATTTTTGCTTTACTAGATGGGCTGCCAGATATATGGAAGCTTGATCAGGGAGAATTTAGTTGCAAGCCACCACATCATCTGCCGCCTTATTAGACCTTTATGAAGTGCTCAATAAAGAGGGCATAGTCTCATCTGATATTGAGTCCCTATTAGGTTATAGCCGAGAACAGCTAAATGACGTGTCATTGCGTGTGCCTGTTCAGCTACAAGAAAGGCTTTGGGATTTGGCGATGACAGATGGGGTAAAGCCCAATATTGGCCTGATAGTTGGCACTCAAATCAATACCAAGCTGGTGGGTGTCTTATCTCAATTATTAATACATTCTGCCGACCTAAGAGAAGCGCTGCAAAACTTTGTGGATAATATTGCCCTGATGAATCAGTGCGAAAAAGTGCAATTACAAACCTATAAATGGGGCTGTCGTCTTCTCTATAAAAACGCCTATCCAAAAGGGATAAGGATTAGTGAAATAGAGCGAAGCTTAAGTGCAGCCATTACCTGGGCTGGTCGTTTGTCTGATACAAAGGTTCTGCCTATTCGAGTTGGGTTCCCTTATTCAAAGCCTGACTATGTGGCGCAATACCATGAAATATTTGGGCCACAGGTAAATTTTGATCAAGAGTTTGCTTTCATTGATATTGCTAATGACATGCTCGCCCTGCCAATTAAAACCGCGAATGAATTTATTAAAGATGCTCTGCTTGGCTATATAGATAGAAACATGGATAAGGTGAATCAAACTGAGTCTAGTTTACATAGTCAGGTTAAGCACCTGATTGCTGAAGGCATTAAAACAGGACGCTTTAATTCCCATGAGGTGGCCATCAAACTCAATATGAGCAGGCAAACTTTACACAGGAAACTTGCACAGGAAGGTACGAATTTCAGAGCCATCTTAGCTGAAGTGAGAAAGGAAAAAGTGGTGCACTTTTTAATTTCTGATCAGCATATCTTTGATGAAATTAGTGAGGCTCTAGGCTTTAAAGAGCCCAGTGCTTTTTATCGTGCTTTTAAATCTTGGTTTAATATGACGCCGAATAAATATCGTCAACTGATGAAACAGCGTTCGCTCATCTCGTCACTTTCTTTAAGGGGTTAGGGAAGCTCTAAGCGAAAACCCTCTTGCCTCTTTTCACCTTACCTCTTCTGTAATTTTCAAATATTAAGCCTTTGGGAACCTAGAATTCACCTTAGATTCTCTTTTGGCCTTTATTACTTTTTGCCATTTCTATAAGTCTAGTGAGACAAATTGCCAGTATCTTGCAACATAATGACATAAGTCATACTGAGCAATTTTTATACTCTAAGTAATAATAATTCCTGATAAAGCGGGCCTGAAACTTAGTTGGGTCTCGCTAGAAAATAACAATAAAAAGTATGAAGAAAGCTTAGGAGTCGGTAATGAGTACACAGACACTGATCAGCAAAAGGAAGATAATTAGCAAGGTCCCAAGTATTTTGGCGGGCTTACCTAGTTTGGTAAAAGGATTAAAGATTGCCAACACCTCAGACAAATCTAAAAACGTGGGGTTAGGTCTCTGTATTGAAAAATGTGTGAATGAGAATCCTGATGGCTTGGCCATTTTATATCAAGATAGGCAGCTTACTTATTTAGAGTTCAATCGCTGGATTAATCGATTAGCGCATTACTTCTTGTCGCAAGGAATCCAAAAAGGGGATTGTATTGCTGTCATGATAGAGAACCGCCCTGAGCTACTTGCGGTAGTCGGTGCCTGCGCCAAAATTGGTGCAATTGCCGCTATGGTGAATACGGCTCAAAAGGGTAAGGTTTTATCCTATAGCATTAACTTGGTTGAACCTAAGATGATGTTAGTGGGCCAAGAGTGTTTAGAAGCGTATCAAGCCATTCGTGAAGAGAGCCATGTTCCTGAAGACAAACATTATTACCTTGCTGATCAAAACACCTTATCGACACCCAGCCAAGCACCTGATGGCTGGCAGAATCTAGCACAGCTGATTGAAGATCAAGGCGAAAGCAATCCAGCCCAATGCCAATCTATTTACCCAGATGATCCTTGTTTTTACATCTATACCTCAGGCACTACTGGGATGCCGAAAGCGGTTGTCTTTAACCATGGCCGCTATATGAAAGCCTATGGTTCATTTGGTTTTGCTTCTGTGCGTTTGAAAGCCTCAGACCGTATGTATGTGCCTTTGCCTTTTTATCATGCTACCGCCATGGCGATTTGCTGGAGCTCAGTACTGGCAGGTAATGCCTGCTTGGTGATGACTAAGAAGTTCAGTGCCAGTGGCTTTTGGCCTGATGTGAAAAAGTACCAAGCTACCTCTTTTGGTTACGTGGGAGAGCTGTGCCGCTATTTAGTAGAGCAAGCGCCTGTGCCTGATGAGGCTCAAAACGGCATAAGAGTGATCGTGGGAAATGGTATGCGAGCTTCTATTTGGGATGAATTTAAGCAGCGCTTTGATATCCCAAAAATTATGGAGTTTTATGCTTCAAGTGAAGGCAATATTGGCTTTACCAATGTGCTTAACTTTGATCGTACCGTGGGCTTCTCTCCTTACCCTTACGCCATTGTTGAGTACGATAAAGAAAATGATAAGGCTTTGACCGATGCCAACGGCAAACTACGTAAAGTGAAGCGTGGCGAAGTGGGTTTATTGATAGGTGAGATCACAACGAAAAGCCCATTTCATGGCTACACAGATGCTGAGAAAAGTGAAAAATGCATCATGCGTAATGTCTTTAAAGAGGGAGATGCTTGGTTTAATACGGGTGATCTGATGCGTGATATCGGCTTTCGTCATGCGCAATTTGTGGACCGCACTGGGGATACTTTTCGCTGGAAAGGGGAGAATGTCTCGACCACCGAAGTAGAGATGCTCATTGATGCGGTCGATAACGTCAGTGAAACTGTTGTGTATGGAGTAGAGATACCGAATACCAATGGTCGTGCTGGTATGGCGTCTATTCGTCTTGATTGTCAGTTAGAGGAGTTCGACTTTAATAAGATGTTGAATGAACTGAAAAAAGACATGCCAAACTATGCTATTCCTTTGTTCTTACGTATCAGTAAAGGGGTGGAAATGACGGGTACTTTTAAACATAAAAAAGTCCCTCTTAAAGAAGATGGTTTTTGTCTTAAAAAGGTTCAGGAGCCTCTATATGTTCGCCTGCCAAATAGCGAGGCATATGTGCCTTTAACACAAGAACTTCAAACTGAAATTGAGCAAGGAACCCATAGGTTTTAATTTCTCGGAAGCGGGGTTAATCAAGGTGAGTTTTGCCATGATTAACCCCGCTTTAATCTGCTTTTGTGCCTTCTTTGGTATTTTATATCGGCTGTAAAAAGTAATAGAGAGAGAAGCCAAGGCCTAACATTATGATGAAATAACTTAGCCATGTCTGAGACACCTTATGGGCATACTTCACCATTTGATAACCGCCAATGCCTGAGCCTAGCATGATGATTAATGCTTCTGGCCACGCGATTAAGCCGCCAAAAATAAAGATAGCCACACTGATTAAAGACATGAGTGTAATCATCAGATTCTTAATGGCATTGGCTTGATGGAAGTCGCTATAGCCCATGATGCGCAACAGTGAAAACATGATAATGCCCATACCTGCGCCGAAAAAACCACCGTAAATAGAAAAGGCGTACACAAGAAACTGTCCAGATTTACCATTTTTCAATGCCAGTCCCTGCCAGTGTTTCATCACTAACTGATGGATTTTATTGCCAAAGGCATACAGTAAGGTAGCGCTTAGTAAGAGGTAAGGGGTGAGCCGAACAAAAAAGTCAGATGAACTGACTAATAAGAGTAACGAGCCAGTGATTGCGCCTAATAAGCCGGCTAATAGAATGCTAAAAAGTGCTGACTTTATCTGTTTAAACTCTTTTCTATAAAAAGGGATAGCTGCCGCATAACCTGGCATAGTGGCGAGAAAGTTGCTGGCGTTCGCTATGTTTGCAGGTAAACCTGTGCTGATTAATACAGGAAAGCTTAATAAGCTAGAGCCGCCTGAAATCGCATTAATCGCACCACAGGCAAGGCCTGTTATAAATAGAAGTAAAGCGGTTTCCAGTGTCACTCTTGAACGCTCGAATAGGTAAGTTGATGGGTTTTGTTGAAGAGAAAGAGAATGACAAATTTTAGATGAAAATGTAATCGAGTATTTCCAAAGGCTGACTATAGAAAATCTAATCTGTCATAAAAAACAAAAGGGAGGGTCTGGGTAGTCACTATTTATGACTGAGCATCCTTCTCTTTAAAGTCTTAGGTTATGTTTCGAATAGGATGAAAAAAGTGAAAATTATCAAATAGGCATTAGACTTTAGTCTTATACTGTAAGACAAAGCTAGGGCTCTGTGATTAAGTCACCTCTTTTTCAGTATGGCCCAAAAGGCGTGACCAAGCGTTCTTACCTCTAGGGAGTGGCGCACCTTATAATCGCAGCCTCCCTAGTTACTGACTTCTGGTTTAAGCTAAGTAGTCGCTTGCGATAAATTGCTAGGAATAGATGTTGAAATACTTGTTAGTTTTATTAGTCCTTTCTTTTACTTCTGCTCTCTCAGCTGCCGAAACTTTTCTGCAGGTCTTAACAGAGAATTGGCGCCCTTATAACTATGAGGATAAAGGAGAAATTAAGGGCCAATCTACGGATATTGTCGTCAAGGTGTTAGATCGAGCGGGTATTGATTATAAAATTACCCTATACCCTTGGTCTCGTGCTTATCGTATTGCTCAACAGAAAGAAAATGTTCTTATCTATACCATAGTGCGTATGCCTGTAAGAGAAGATATGTTTATTTGGTCTAGGCCTTTAGCAAAGCAAGACACGGGTTCTCTATTTAAGTTAAGTGATAGTAAGAATATTAAAGTATCCAACCTTGAAGAGGCAAAGCAATATAAGATAGGGGTTATCAAAGACAGTATGGGCTACCTCTTTTTAAAAAATAATGGGGTTTCACAAGCTATAGTGCCTGTCAGTACAGATCAAAAACTGAATTTGGAGCATCTTCTAAGAGGGTATGTGGATTTAGTCGCAGTCAGTGAAAAAAGTTTTGCTCATGTAACAAAGCAGATGGGCGTAGAATCAGAGGCTCTTACCAGGGTCATGAAACTATTTGAATTCACCCCTTACATGGCATTTAGTCTTGGCACCTCTCAAGAGATCATTGATAAGGTAAACAAGGCGTATGATGAGCTGGTGGAGGAGGGTGTCATTAAAGTATTCGAATCCGTTAAATAGTGAGAGCTTGAATCTTGGTATATGCCATAGATAAGTCTGCTGAGAGATTAATTGAGGGAATAATTGAGAGAGTATAAGGATATCGCAGTGATACGACATGCCAGAGTGGCTGATGCAAAACACATTTTAAACTTGAGTGAGAAGCTGGCAAAAGAAAGTCACTTTATGCTGCATGAAGTAGGAGAGCAGCAGCTTACACTTGAGCAGCAAGAGTCTATCTTGTCTGACTTCACACTCTCAAGTAGTAAGGTTTTCTGGGTGCTAGAGGTGAATAAGTGTATTGTCGGCTTTTGTATAGGTATAGGCAGTACTGCAAGGCGGAATAAGCACAACCTCTATTGTGTTATGGGAATTCAAACAGCCTACACAGGCAAAGGTCTCGGACGAGAGCTGCTAAACTCACTTGAGTTATGGGCTTCACAACATGGTTTTACTCGATTAGAACTGACAGTCATGGCTCATAATCATAAGGCAATAAAGCTTTATCTTTCCCATGGGTTTGAACAAGAAGGTATCAAACGTCAGTCTCTCAAAATTGAGAGTGAGTATGTGGATGAGATTTATATGAGCAAGCTTTTAGTTTGATAAAATCTGCGCTCGGCTTTTAGTTTTTTTATCCTGCTTACTCCTTCTTATATTTTCATATCTTGGCTAATTTTTTGCTGGGTGAGATATTAATGGGTTTCACCTGATAAGTCGGTTATTAAGGGTAAAAAAAATAGTAAAAATGTCGCTTTAACATTGGTTTTAGTTGCTAATTCCTTTATCTTTGCGCCTTTAAAATTTTTAGCCTAGATTGCTTATTTATTAAACAGTTTAGTCAGCATCTTTCAGTATTGAGTGCGTGTCGCTAAATCACTAAAACCAGAAACTGTTATGATTGAAAAATGATGACGGCGAATATTTATTAAAGGGTAATATCATGGATAAAGTATTTATCAGTGCTCAAAAATTATTAGAAGACTCGTTCGAGTTAGCGCTAAAAATTTACGACAGCGGCTTTCGTCCTGATTACATTGTGGGTGTTTGGCGTGGTGGTGCACCAGTCGGCATCGCAGTACAAGAGTTGCTGCATGTTCTAGGTGTGGAATCTGATCATATTGCGATTCGTACTTCTTCTTATGATGCGATTGGTGAGCGTAATAAGAATGTGAAGGTACACGGCTTGACTTACCTGATTAAACGTCTTGAATCAGAAGACAGTCTACTGATTGTTGATGATGTACATGACAGTGGTTTAAGTATTCAGCAAACCATAGTTGATATTCAAAAAGCCTGTAAAAAGAATACGCCAGAGATTCGTATCGCGACGCCTTACTACAAGCCTAAGAACAACAAGTCTGGCCGTACTCCTGACTTTTATGTGTATGAAACGGATGAGTGGCTAGTTTTCCCTCATGAGTTTGACGGTTTAAGCACAGACGAAATTCGTCAGCACAGACCAGAACTGACTAAGATTGCTAATCGTATCGATGAAATTAAAGGCGAAGCTAAATAGCTAAGGCTTGTTTCAGACAAACTAAAAAGCCTCACTCTGAATATCAGGGTGGGGCTTTTTTTATGTTTATCAGGTTGAAAGGAGAAGGTTTCTGATACTATGGATGAGCTTTATTTAGAATAGCGTTCAACAAGGAGTACAAGTGAACCCTAGGGATAGTTTATTTTTCTCGTCTTTGTTTCTCTCTCGCCTCGCCGATCAGATCATTTTATTTATGGTGCCCTTGGTTATCTTTCAGATGACTGGCAGTGGTGCTTTATCAGGCTTAGCTTTCTTCTTCGAAACCTTACCGCGTTTTTTGGCCTTTCCTATTGCCGGTATCTTATGTGATCTTATTGCGCCCTATCGCATCGTGTCAGTGAGCCAACGTGTGCGAGCTGTCATTATTCCCTTTGGTTTACTTGGCTTCTATTTAGCGGAGAGCATTTATTGGTTGATGGGGATGGCCGCTTTAGTGGGTGTTGCAACCAGCTTTGCGCTAATGGCCAGGGAGATGATTTTGGTACAAGCTTTTAAAACTGCAAGGTTCGAAAAGGTCTTGTCTTATTCAAGCTTAGCAAGCCAATTAGGCATGGTGTTAGGGCCTATCTTAGCGGGTTTACTACTTGTTTATTTTAGCTGGCAGGTGAGTATTTCTATATGTATTTTGTTGTTTCTCTTATCGGATCTAGGCTTAAAGCATTGGTGGCGCTTTGCCCATTCTAGACTGCAAGAGGAGGTAAAAGGTCTTCCTGCTAAAATGACATCAATCTCATCTTGGTGTGTCTTTTTCTACACTCAACTGACGTTAGCTTGTAAGCAAATAATCGGTTTACCTGGCTTAGTGCCCGTTGTGCTGGTGGCATTTTGTATCAACCTAATTTTGGGTATGACACTGGCCAGTATGGCGCCTATTTATACGGGGTTGTTTGCTCAGTCTGAATCCGCCTATGCACTTTTACAGAGTCTAGCTGTACTTGTCAGTTTATTAATTTTACTTTTTATTGCGCGTTACTCTCTGAGCCTTGTGTTTATGGGCGCGACTGCTTTCATTGCCATGTGTATAGGGTTTTTTATGACGGCCCTAAGCCAAGATTATCTAGTCTATCTAGTAGGATTTTTACTTATAGTCGGTTTTGACAAAATGTTCGGTGTCTTTTTACGAAGCTTGCGTAAAGAGCTGATACCTATGGAAAATTTAGGAAAAAGCACAGGCGTTCTGATTTTTTTAAATAACCTAGCACAACCTCTAGCAGGACTTATTGTCGCTTTGTTAGCAGGTGTTTATCTGTTGCAAGATCTGCTTTTGTATACCGCTATTTTTGTCAGTGTTTTCGGTGCCCTATTGGGCGCATATTTAGCTGTGACTGCTCGAAGAAGGAAGAGCTTGGTTGAGTAAAATAAGAGGCTAAGTAAAAGAGGAGTTAATGATGAGGATTATTGTTATTGTAAAAAAGCAGCCCTTATTTTTGCTTTAAGGGCTGTTTTGGTTTCAATATTTACAATAACTTTATGTTTTCTATGTTGTTGTTTTAAAAGGGGTTGTATCTCATCTCAGTTGGTCTGGTTTATTGGCTTAGTCATTTCTTGGGCTAATCAAGGCCATGATATTTAATGTGATGATTTGCTTTTTCGACAAACCTTTCCATTATGTCGTAGCTTATTTTGTCGTAAGGGGGGACGAACATTTCGGCTTTAAATACTTGGCTAGGGTCGCCTAAATTTGGGTTAGGTGTCACTTCTGATGAGGCGGCTACCATGGAGAGTTTTTGTGTAATACGACTTTGTACTTTTTTGCCTATGAAGAAGTTTGCGAATATTTCTGCTGCTTCTAGTTTTCTACCACTGACTTCTTTCGTGAAGTTGATAGTATCAAGCCAAGCCATTTGCCCTTCTTTAAAATGTATCATTTGCCAGTTAGCCCCTTTGGCATTTTCCCTTGCTATTTCAGGGCCCCAACTACTAATAATGTGTAATCCCTCTTTGAACTCTGGTGAGACTCGCCAAAAATCACCTGCATTGGCATAGAGTTGAACGAGCTGTTCTTCCAGTATCTTTTTTTCTTGATTGATCTCATCTAAATTGCCTGTTTGTACTGCTTCATAAATAAAAAAAGGAGACTTATCAAGGCTCATTAAACTAAGGCCTATGTTGTACCACTCTTGGCTTTTATTGAGAGAGTATTTGCCTTTCCAATGTCCTTGCCATAACTCCTTGATAGAAGTGGGAACATCAATTTTTGAGACTTTATTTCTGTTCACATAAAAGCCATAAGTACCGCCTCCCCAAGGAATGTATAAGGGCTGCTTGCTGGCATTAAGGCCCATAGGTAAGTGAGTTAATGTAGGAATGAGGTGCTTGTAATTGTTTAATCTAGGGGAATGAATATTGATAGGCTGTAGCAGTTTAGATGTTTGCTCTAAGTCCATCTTGATAAAGAATAGTGTGAGAAAAGCAACGTCCACTTGATGGGCTCTGATTTGAGCGAACATTTGCTCAGCCCCTTCTGAATAAGGGGAAATAACTTGGGCTTCATAGTTATAACCGCGTTGCTCAAGTGTTTGATTGACCTCGGCAAGCTCTTCTTCTGTGACATAACCTTCCCAAGTGAGTATACGTAAGGGAATTTTGGTATCTGCATAGCTAATACTAGGCAGGCTCAACGACAAAATAAGGCAAACTAAAGTAAAAATAATAGGGTGACTCATTCAGTACCTTTCTGCCTTTATGCAGAAGTCCCTGTTTGAGCATAAGAATAGGCGTAAGTTAGTTTTACTAATAATGTTAGTTCAGTGTAGCTGGTCTGGAAAAAATAATAGGGAATATGCTAAATACTTTTCATCATATTGGCCTGCTTTAAACACAAAAAAAGGCCCCAAAAGGGGCCGACAAGTTGCATCACTTGAAACTTAGATAAAGAGGTATAGATGATTTTTAAGTTAACTTAAGAATCATCTAGCGGCCTGTTTTTAGATCAGACCAAAGGCGATTTCGTACCTTAGCAAGCTTAGAAGGAAGCTGGGAACTCATATAAAGTTTTGAGCGAGTCTCATCATTTGGATAAATGGCTGGGTCTTCTATTATCTCAGCATCAATCAAGCTGTTTGAAGCTGGGTTTGGGTTTGCATACCAGACATAGTTGGTGATGTTTGCTATTACGTCAGGACGTAAAATGTAGTTGATAAACTTATGGGCATTATCAGGATTCTTCGCATCCGCAGGGATAGCTAGCATATCGAACCAGATTTCACTGCCTTCTTTTGGAATGCTATATACCACTTCCACACCATTATCTGCTTCTTCCGCACGGGCTGCTGCTTGGAAAACATCTCCCGAGAAGCCCACTGCGACACAGCTGTCGCCATTGGCTAGATCATTCACATATTGGGATGAGTGGAATTGTTTAATAAAGGGTCTCGCATTTTTTAAGGCTTTGCCCGCAGGACTCGATGGTTTGAAATCAGAGCGTTTGGTTTTGCCTATGTCCTGACCTGTGTAATGCAGTGCTATGGTGACCATTTCATCGGGAGAGTCCAAATAAGTCACGCCACAGTTAGCTAGCTTTTCCATATATTCAGGTTTGAAGATCAGATCCCAGCTATCTACAGGCGCATCTTCGCCAAGGGCTTTAGCCACCATTTGTGGGTTATAACCTATGCCGGTTGTACCCCATAAATAAGGCACACCATATTTGTTTTCTGGGTCTTTCTTCTCAAGAGAAGACATTAAAAAAGGGTCCAGATGATGCCAATTCGTCAGCTTGCTTCTATCAAGTGGCAGAAATACTCCCGCTTTGATTTGTAGTTCCATAAAGTAGGAACTAGGAACAACAAGGTCATAACCCGAATTACCAGCAAGCAGTTTTGCTTCAAGCGTTTCATTAGAGTCATAGACATCATAAGTCACCTTGATACCCGTTTCTTTTTCGAAATTAGCAATGGTATCTTCGGCGATATAGTCAGACCAGTTATACAGCTTGAGCTCTTCTTGTGCCTGAACCTGGCCAGCCAGAGTGCAAGCTAAGGTCAAGCTAGATAAGCCTAGGGTAAAACGAGATGTTAAATTGATTTTCATCTGAATAGCCTCTTTTTATATGTGCCATGAAAACCCAGTTTCATCGCATTTGTTTTTTATTGCTTTAAAGTTGAAAGTCCCATAGGTCTCATTAAATGAAACCTACACATTGAGTAATAAGAATTCCCTTTCCCAAGAGCTGATTACCTTATGAAAGGTTTCAAACTCTGCTCGTTTAACGCCAATATAGGCTTCTACGAATTGAGCTCCCATAATTTCGGTTAATTCAGGGCATTCTTCAAGTAGTCGCAAACCTTCTTCAAGAGAGCGTGCTAGCTCGACCATATCGCCTTCTTCTGCAGCGGCATCGGAGGTTGGTTTACTTGGTTTCATTTCACCTTTTAAACCTAAATAGCCACACGCTAAACTGGCTGCTATAGCAAGGTAAGGGTTACTGTCGGCGCCTGGAAAGCGGTTTTCAATACGAGTTGCTGCTTTTGGTGCCGCAGGCGCTCTAAGGCCTGTCGTACGGTTATCTATGCCCCATTTCATATTAATTGGCGCTGAAATTTCAGGTGCAAAGCGACGATAAGAATTGACGTTAGGGGCAAAAAAGCTGATAGCGTGTGGGGTGAATTTTTGCAAACCGCCCAGATAGTGATAGAAGCGTTCACTGAACTGCTCTGTATCGCTGGCAAAAATGTTTTCACCGGTTTTTACGTCAATCAGACTTTGGTGAATATGCATTGAGCTACCTGGCTCATTTTGCATTGGCTTGGCCATGAAGGTTGCGTAAATGCCATGCTTAATCGCAGTCTCTCTCAAGGTGCGCTTAAATACGAACACTTGATCGGCAAGGTCTAGAGGGTCACCATGAAGAAAGTTAATTTCCATCTGTGCAGCACCGGTTTCATGGATGAGGGTGTCCACATCTAAACCTTGAGCTTCACAGTATTGATATAGGGTATCAATGACAGGATCAAACTCATTGACCGCATCTATGCTGTATGACTGGCGCGCTGTTTCGCGACGGCCAGAACGGCCAATAGCGGGTTTTAACTCAGAGTCAGGGTCATTGTTTTTCTGGATAAGGTAGAACTCAACTTCCGGTGCGATAACAGGCTTTAGGCCTTCTTTTTCATATAGGGCGAGCACTTTTTTAAGAACCGAGCGGCTAGCAAGAGGGTGAAGTTCTCCTTCCACTGTGTAACAGTCATTAATGACTTGTGCTGTTGGTTCATTCGCCCAAGGCACCAAACGAATGGTATTGGCATCAGGGGTTAGCACCATATCCCTGTCACTTGGATCGACAATATCATAATGATTGTCGGCCCAGTCACCAGTGACCGTTTGCACTAGTAGCGTTTCAGGAATGCGTCCGCCTTTTTCATCAAGAAACTTTTTAGTGGGATAGAATTTGCCACGGGCATTGCCTGTCATATCAGGCAGGGTGGATTCAACTTCTGTAATTAGATTGTCTGTGAGAAACCGCTTTATGGCTTCCATAAATCACCTTTATTGTATGGACTCTGGTTCATAGTTTGGCAGACCTATATCGCTATGCCTAATGCCAATTTGTAATCTTCTGGATGATGATTGAAAACATTAAACCGAATCATCATTCGCTTTTAGGTTATTTTAAAGAATTTATTAAAGCAATAGCTAAGTGAATAAAAAACACGAAAAATGGTGCTTGTAACTAGAATAAATCCGAATTAATATTCGGTTTATTGTTTTAGATCTTACTCAATTTAAGGTTTATAAAGTTTTTAGCCCTATATTCTGGAGCATTAAATGAGTTTAACTGGCTACCAAGCATCCTATTACCTTGATTCTGCGAATAGCAAAAAAGACTATGCCAGCTTAGTGGGTGATGAAGATTGCGATGTTTGTATCATAGGTGGCGGCTTTACAGGACTGTCAGCAGCATTACATTTAGCTGAAAAGGGTTATTCGGTTATTTTGCTAGAAGCCCATAAAGTGGCTTGGGGAGCCTCTGGCCGAAATGGTGGTCAGGTTTGCCAAGGGCATAATATGTCCCACGAAGACATGATCGCCAAGGTCGGGAAGGAAAGCGCGGACCTATTATGGCAAATGTCTTTAGATTCGGTCGATCTGGTCAAAGATCTGATTGAAAAGCACCAAATTCAATGTGACCTTAAGCAAGGCGTTTTACATGTGGCGAATAAAGCTAAACATTGTGAAGAGCTTAAGCAGAGCGTGGATTACAAGCAGAGCAAGCTTAACTATCAAGATATTGAGTATCTAGATAAGGCTCAAGTGTCTGCCATGCTAGGCTCGGATAAATACCATGGTGGAGAGTACTGGAAGCAAGGTGCGCATCTTCATCCATTGAACTACGCACTAGGATTAGCGCAGGCGGCAGATAACGCTGGGGTTAAAATCTTTGAAGACAGTCGTGTAACTGACTATCAGACAGGAAACCAAGTCCAAGTGAATACGGATAAAGGCTGTGTGAAAGCCAAGTTTGTTTTATTAGCTTGCAATGGCTACTTGGGGAACTTAGAGCCAAGAATCGCAGGTAAAATTATGCCTATTAATAATTTTATCTTAGCTACTGAGCCTTTAGGCGATGAAATCTGTGCTCGAATTAATCCACAAGATGTGGCTGTGGCTGACTCAAAGTTTGTGATTAATTATTTTAAATTGTCGGCGGATAATCGGCTGCTATGGGGAGGAGGTGAAAACTATACCTCTAAATTCCCCTCTGATATTGGCCAATTTGTACGTAAGTATATGCTGGAGTTTTATCCTGAACTTAGCCAAACCAAGATAGATTATGGCTGGGGTGGCACCTTAGCCATTACACTTAATAGGATGCCATTTTTCCAGCGAATTGAACCCAATGTCTTGGTAGCGCAGGGCTATTCTGGCCATGGTGTAGCGATGGCAACCCTAGGCGGAAAGCTCATGGCCGAAGCGGTTGCAGGACAAAGCCATGGTTTTGATGTCTTTGCAAAAATGCCATCTCCAAGTTTCCCTGGTGGGACTTTGTTACGTTGGCCCGGGCTAGTGGCAGGTATGCTTTATTACTCATTAAGAGATAGATTATTCTAGAAAAGCAGGGAGAGAGTTTAATCTCTCCTAGCCTGTTTGCTTTATAATGGCTTAGAATTGCACCAATCCAATATAAAGCGAAACCGGAACCTCTTTAATGCCGCAAGTGTCATCTAATCAAACCTCTATAGAAAAAGTGAAAAAACAAGACCTCACTCGTCGTTCTGCCCCTGTGCAGGGACGTTCGAAAGAACGCTCTAAAAAGATTATGGATGTGACGAGCGAGCTACTTGAGAGGGTAGGTTTGGATGACCTCACCACAGTATTAATTGCCAAAGAAGTCGGTATTTCGGTGGGATCTTTATACCACTATTTCCCGAATAAGCATGCCATCTTGTATGCCATGGCCAGTGAATGGCTAGAGGAGATCGAAAAGGTATTAACCAAGATCAGTGCTTGGGAGATAGAGACGATTCCTCTTGATGATTTACTTGAGCAGATATTAGCCCTCAACCTGAAAGCCTACAAAAAACAAAAAGCCATTTTAACCTTGGTACAGGCGATGTTTTCTGTCCCTGAGCTTCGCAGCTTAGATACGGAACATGATGAGCTTGTTATCTCCCATATGGCGGCGTTATTTAAGCGTATGGGAATTAATTCTCATATTAAAGAGAGAGAAAGGTTAGGGCGCTTGTACCTTGAGACTAGCCACAGTGCTTTCTTAGTGGTTGTAAACCAAAATCCAGAGCGCGCAAAACGCACTCTGGCGGACCTTAAACTCATGCTATTGGCTTTATTGAAACAGCATCTTAATTAGGCTTCTGACCTCGAATATTTTTAAACAAGCTTTTGTCTGTCAAAGTGTGACCTAACTCAGAAACTAGTATTGCCGCTAGAATAAGTAGGGCACCTAGACTGCCTTTAAAGCCTAAAACTTCCCCTAAAAATACCCAAGCAGAAAGAAACGCGAAGACAGGTTCAGTGGCAAAAATTAAGGCCACTTTGGCTGGTTCTAAATGGCGCTGGCAGGCGGATTGTGCCCAATAAGCATACGCGCTACCAAGTAGGCCTGTGACTAGAATACCACTGAGGACGATGGGGTCGAGCAAGATACTGATATTGAATGAAAGGCTAGAGGTCTCTTGGTTTATCATTTCTGGCGTAAACATTAAGGCTATCAGGCTATAAATAGCGACCGCTGCCATTTGTATTATGCTTAAACTGATAATGGGCAAGTTCGTCACAAACTTGTCGGTAAGTAGAATATGAAAAGCGAAGGCAAAGGCACAAATTAATACCAGACTATCACCTTGGTTAAAGCTGAGCTTATCTCCGACTGTGAGCAAGTAAAGGCCTAATGTGGCACACACAACACCTAGCCAAACATTCCAACTGGCACTTTGCCTAAACACAAGAAAAGCCAGTACAGGGACAAGTGGCACACTAAGACCTGTAATGAAGCCTGCATTGGCGACACTGGTAAAACGCATACCTTCTGTTTGAGCGTAAAAACCAATAAAGAGCAAAAAGCCCAAACTAAAGCCAGCTAGGAAAAGACGGCCTAGGACATCAGCGTCAATGACTTCTTTCTTGATGAAATAAAGCGGCAGCAAAGCCAAGCTTGCTAGGGCAAAACGCAGAGCATTGAATAGGTTAGTTGAGACTTTAGCCACGGCTAAGTCCACTAGTACAAATTCGGCTCCCCAGATGAAGGCCACTGAAAAAAGAATAAAAAAGGCTGTGCGAGCGGATAACCCTGTCATAGAAAGGCCCTAATAAAAGGTTAGAGAAGGGTGAACCTGATGTTCACCCTATATAAATCACGCTTTAAATTAGATGCCGAGCTTATCTCGCATGTTGTAATACCAAGCACCCATGGCGGTATAGGGAATACGTAGTGCTTGTCCCCCTGGGAATGGATATTGTGGTAGGCCTGCAAACACATCAAAGCGTTTGGCGTCGCCTTGAATCGCATCACAAATCACCTTGCCTGCTAAGTGAGAACAGGTGACGCCATGGCCACTATAGCCTTGGGCATAATAAATATTGCTACCAATTCGGCCTAGTTGAGGTAGGCGCATAAGTGTTAGTAGGAAGTTACCTGTCCAAGCAAAATCGACTCTGACACCTTTTAGTTCAGGGAAGGTTTTTAGCATCTTAGGGGTAATTAGTGCTTCTATCTTATCTGGTTCACGGGCGCCATAAGTCACACCGCCACCATAAATAAGGCGGCCATCACCAGAGAGACGGTAATAATCGAGTAGGTAGTTACAGTCTTCCACACATTGGCCATTTGGTAGTAAAGCATCTTGTTGGGCTTGGCTTAGTGGTTCTGTGGTGATGACTTGAGTACCACAAGGCATGGCTTTCGCTTGAAGCTTAGGCACCAAACCTTCTAAATAAGCATTACCGGCAACAACCACATAGTTAGCTGTGACACTGCCATTTTCGGTACGTACGACAGCTCTTTCGCCTTCTTCTATACCTATTACTTTTGAGTCTTCATAGATAACACCACCAAGGCCTTCAAATGCAGCCGCTTCACCCAGCACCAAATTTAATGGGTGAAAGTGGCCACCTGATTTATCTAATAGGGCACCTGAGTATCTATCACTGCCAATATAGTTTTGCACATCGGTTGCAGATAAAAGCTCAAGATCTTGGTGTCCATGGGACTCCCATAGTTTCTTTTTGCCTTCAAGCTCACGCATTTGTTTTGGATTACAGGCTGCGAAAATACCGCCGTCTTTCAAGTCACAATCAATGCTGTAATCTTTGACGAAGCGACGAATTACCTTGGCACCTTCAAAGGCCATCTTGCCCATTGCCTGACCTGTACTTTTGCCATAATGTTTTTCGATAAAATCTACATCACGACTATAACTATGTACTATCTGGCCACCGTTACGACCTGATGCACCAAAACCAATGCGAGTTCCTTCAAGTACAGTGACACTAAAGCCTTGCTCAGCAAGATGTAGTGCACTAGACATGCCGGTAAAGCCAGCACCAATGACGCAGATATCGCTGCTGATATCTTGATTTAGGCTAGGGCGCTGTACTTTATCATTTGCAGATGCAGCGTAATAAGATGTTGTATGTGAAGACTGTGACATAATCTTTCTCTATCTTTATACCCAGAAAAGTTTCTAAGTAAGCATTATTGGCCTCGACATAACCAAACTATCTAGGCATGTCTCCGTTTTCATAAAGATACGACTAGTGCCTATTCGTGGGATATACCCAGAAAGGTATATTTTGCTTATGAGTTAATGGGACAAGCTGACTATCATTTTGTAACAGCGACAATTTGTCCCTATTAGAGGCTTGTTGCTAACGGTAAGATGAGCTTATTACTCATCAGATGAAAATAGCTTAGAGGTTAACAAATGGAGCTCACAAGAAAAAAACCAAGGGATTTTGTTTATATTGATGAGCTTAGAGAGGCTGATCAAAACTGGCCAAATTATTTTTTAGGGAATAAAGTTTGGGTCTTCTTTGATTCTTACGACGCTAAGCTGGCTGGGGATATTCCTTACTCTCGTATCGTCGTTTGTTGTGATAATGAAACTGGCTGGACTTTGCATATGGCATGTTCTGAATTAGAGCAGGTCAGGGAAATTGCCAATAAGATAACGACCCCTATCTCACAACAACAGTTGATCGATTTAGGCTTTAGTAAGTGGCATGGTTGGTATGAATAACCTTGCTATTATAAATAGCTCACACTTTATTTCTTCTCTGGTTTAATTGCTTGTGACTTAACGGTTTGTAAATGGTTAAGTCACTTCTCGTCTTCATGTAATCGTATTTCTCTCAATATACTCCTGCCTTGTTTAGCGCTTGTCTTTGTTAGGCTTTTACCAAGATAAAAATGAAAATTTGGCTATAGTCTAATGTTAAGGATGCATGCTTTTCTCAGCTTTTATGCCCTCTAAGGCATGGCTGTGATTTTCTAATGGTGAGAGTTTGAAAGGACGTTAACGAATGGGCAAGGTATATTTCAAAGCACTGTTTTTTGCAATTAGCCTTGGCCTATTAGGCTTGGTAGGTGCTTATTACTTAACCATTGCTGTCAGTGCTCGTTTAGTTAATCAGGAATATACTAAGTTAGAGAATGTGGCAAAGCAGATATCTATTCACTTTCAAGATGCGATAGATAAATCCGCGAATGATCTTCAAGCCTTACAAGCCTTCTATTCCGCCAAATCAAAAGCTTCTTCCCAAAATGAATTTAACCAATATATGGATGTATTGGGCATTGAGCAGCGGCACTATATTCAAGCCTTAAGCTGGGTGCCTTTGGTACATCATGAGGATAGAAAAGATTTTGAAGCAAGGCTAAGAGGGCAACAAGGTGATTTTTTAATTAAAGTGCGGGATGAGAGTGGCGCTTTAGCCGCAAGTAAGCCCAAAGCCACCTACACTCCAGTAACCTATATTCGCCCTTATTTAATTAATAAGGCTGCTCAAGGGTTTGACTTGAGTAGTAATTCAACTCGTAACGCCTCATTAATTATGGCGAGAGATACGGGGTTGATGACAGCAACCTCTAAAATCCGTTTAGTGCAAGAAACCGGTGAGTCATATGGTTTTTTGATCATAGCGCCTGTATTTGAAAAGGTTAGTATGCCTAAAACAGTAGAAGAAAGGAGTCAGTCTTTAGTTGGCTATGTTACAGGCGTTTTTCGAATTGATACCCTGATGGAAAATGCTCGAGAGCAAGCTGATAATATCGGTTTAAAGATTACCCTGTATGACATAGAAACAGACGAAACAAGCCTACTTTATGGCCAAGAAACATTGGATGGTGTTTTTAGTTTTGATATTCAAATTCCTGATAGGCACTGGCAATTAAACCTCGCTTTAAATGAAGCATTAAAGCAAAAAATTGAGTCTCCAAGCATAACTAACTGGATTTTAGTAGGTGGCGGTCTAATTAGTTTCTTATTAGCTTTATCTTTTTATGCCCTACAAGTGGCAGTCATGAAGACACGTCGAATTAGTAATTTGAGTGGCTTATTACAAGCACAAAATCGTCAGTTAGAGGAAACTGTGGCGGAGCGAACTTGTGCACTATCAGAACAAAATGAACTTTTAAACCAGCATGTGACAAGCTTGGAGCAGCAAAAAGTAAGCCTCTCCTTGCTCATGAAAGAATCTGAAAGTGCAAAACAAAGTGCGCAAGATTTAGCACAGGAGCTGGCTCGTTCTAATCGCGACCTAGATGATTTTGCTTATGTGGCATCTCATGATCTTAAGACGCCATTAAGGGGGATTAGCCAGCTTTCAAACTGGGTGTTAGAAGATATTGAAGAAGGCAAATTTGAGGAGGTTCCTCAGAATCTGACTTTGATTAATAGCAGGGTTAAGCGTTTAGATACTCTGTTAAATGATCTTTTGGAATACTCTCGTGCCAATCGGCAGCAAGCATCATTGGCTTTACTTGATACTCAGGAGCTGATTGAAGGTTTGTTTCCACTTTACTCACCGAATGACAAGTTTGAGTTGGAGATAGTTTCACCTTTACCTGTTTTTGAAACATTGAAGTCACCCTTTGAACAGGTGGTACGTAACCTCCTGAATAATGCATTTAAGCACCATGAGAAAGGAGAGGGGCTAATTCAAATTAGCAGTGAAGAAAGCGACGAATTTTACACATTTATGGTTAAAGATGATGGCCCTGGTATCGAAACAGATTACTTTGAAGAAATTTTTAAAATGTTTAAAACGCTTAAACCAAGGGACGAAGTGGAAGGTAGCGGTATGGGCTTGGCACTGATTAAAAAAATTGTGGAGCATTATGGTGGCAAGGTATATCTAGAATCAGAGGTCGGTAAGGGCTCAGCCTTCTATTTTACTTGGCCAAAGCTTATGAAAAACGAAGTGACGCAGGATGAACCTTTTCTCATAAAGTGAAATATTCCCGTGAAATTGATGAGTTAGCGACTATGCTTAAAATGAGGCTTAACTCACAGGGAGTGGTTAAGTCGCATCTTTTATCTCACCTTAAATCAGGTGCAAACGCCAATATCCCTTGTTTGCACCCTTTGATGTTTTGGTCTCAGCTTTCCTAGAGCTTCGCCTGAAGTTTCTCAATTTCATTACGCCATTGTGCTTGTAACTTAGGCTTCTGGCGCTTAGCTTTTCGTTTTAAGTCATCCTCTAGTAAGGTTTCAAGCTCAATTAAGCGCTCTAGCATGGCTTCTTCATCAAGATTTTGTAATTGGGTGGAATTTGCCCCATCTTGAGAGATTCTCTCCTTACTAGAATAATTGCCTTTAACTAGAGCCTTATGCTCACTCTTTTCTGAGATGTTTTGATATACCTCTTCAACATTGAAATACTCCGTAAGTTCACCCTTTTGAATAAACCAGAATCGATTACAAGCTTGCTCGATTAAACTTCTATCATGACTCACTATTAAGCTGGCACCTTGGAAGGTATGGAGTGTGTCTACTAGCTCTTCCTTGCCTTCCATATCTAGATGGTTAGTCGGCTCATCTAAAAACACCAGATGAAAGTTCGCTAAACTAAGTCCAATAAACAGCAAGCGGGCACGTTCTCCACCGCTTAATGAGGAGACTTTCTGTATATGACGAGCATATTCAAAGCCTGCATTAATCAGGGCTCGTTTTGCTTCTTCATTAGTTAAAGTACTGAAATGGCCTAAAGCCTCTACCAGAGAATCTTCATCATTAAGCTGGTTTTGAGATTGATCGTAATAACCTAAACGACAACTAGGGTGAAAGTTAACGTCTGGCTTTAATATGCCTTGCTGCTTTTGTGTTTGCTCAAGATAAAAAGCATGTAAAAGGTTGAGTAAAGTAGATTTACCACAGGCATTATTACCTAGTACCGCGATACGATCACCACTCTTGATGCGCATTTCAGGCATATGAAAGAGCTGTCTCTCACTTTGTGGTGGCGTTAGCATAAAAGGGCTGGTTTCAAGTAAACGATTAGCCGGCAAGGCCTCTCCCTCAAGTTGTAATCGCCAAGGCGTACCCTCGCTTAACTCTGTTTGCTCTTCTTCTAATCGTTCTTTTCTGGCGTACATGGTTTTTGCTTTACGGGCGAGATCTTCATTGTCATAAACTTTCCCCCAAGTGGCTAAACGCTTTGCACTCTTTTCTATTCTATCGATTTCTTTCTGCTCACCTTGGTATCTTTGCCTGTCCTGCTCATCCTTTTCATCCAGTGCTGCTCTTGCTTGAGTACAGCTTAGAGCGAAGTGATGTAAAGATTTATCACGCATAATCCAAGTAGTATTTGTGATGGCATCAAGTAGCACTTGGTCATGAGAGACAAGAATAAATGAGCCTTTCCAACGGGATAAAAAGCTCTCTAACCACATTAGGGAGGTAAGGTCTAAATGGTTACTAGGTTCGTCTAATAAGAGTAAATCAGGTTCATTAATTATGGCGCGAGCCAGTAGAAGCCGCATTTGTTGGCCACCACTGGCATGACTGACTTGCATCTGATATTCATGCTCAGCAAAGCCCAACTCAGATAGCATTAACTCTGCTCGCCAATGCTCTGTCTCGTCGAGAGTTTCGGCTAAGGCATTAATTAGACTGCTAGATTCTAAGGTTGGGGGTATATGTTGTTCTACATAGCTCATTAAGCAGTGATTTGCCTTAGCGATATTGCCTTCGCTGGCGTCATATTCACCATTGAGCAACTTAAGTAGAGAGCTTTTACCACAGCCGTTATGGCCGATAAGACCAATTTTGTCGCCACTTTGTATGGTGAAGTTTAGCGCTGTAAATAAAGGTTTGGTTGAGTGTGCAAGTGTTAGGGATTGTGCTGTTAAAAAAGTGCTCATAATATTCTCAAGAATTTTTGGCGCAAAAGGCCGTTGTCAAAGCTGACAATAATTCTTCGAACATGAGGGAAGGTGTTCGGGTGAGGTTTTAGACTGTCTTCAGACAGTTAATCACTCAGTCGTAAAAAATTCGCTCAAGTCGAGATTATCGCAGCGCGATATCAAAAACTCTTGAGCGGATACGAATACCAAAAAGGCGTGGGTTGGTAACACACCACAAAGACATAGAATCCTCCTTAAATTAGTTATGAATTGATCAATAATATTAACTCCATTGAGCATTCACTTTATCACTATCAAAGACAATGTACAGGGGCTAAATCAAAAACCTAGTTTAAAAAATGGGTGATAATCCTTTAAGTATTAAGTAGTTATTTAGAAATAACTCAGTGAAATCTATGAGTTAGCTGCTATGCTTAAAAAGAGGCTTAACTCACAGGGAGTGGTTAAGTGTCATTCTGAGGGAAGCATCTTGCTTCCTTTTTCTTATTGTTTTCAGGCTTTTTGATCAAGGAGTGATCATGAGTTTAGCGAGAGTGTTTAGTCGTGCCCGTGTTGGTGTCGACTCCCCCCTAGTGACGGTTGAAACCCATATATCAAACGGTTTACCTGCGTTGAGTATTGTCGGCTTACCAGAAGCGGCGGTACGAGAGTCTAAAGACAGAGTACGCAGCGCGATTATGATGAGTAAGTTTGAATTTCCTACTAAGCGCATCACCATCAACTTGGCGCCTGCAGATTTACCCAAAGAAGGCGGACGTTATGATTTAGCGATTGCTGTGAGTATCTTGGTTGCCTCAGGGCAGTTGGGCAAGGTTGAACTGGACGAATATGAATTTGTGGGAGAATTAGCTCTGTCTGGCGATATTCGAGGAGTGCCGGGTTTATTACCCTCAGCCATTGCAGCTGCGAAAGCGGGCAGGCAGTTGATCTTACCTATCGACAATCAAATGGAAGCAGCCTTGGTGGAATCTAATCATTTAGCAGCAGTTCACCTTACTCAAGTTACCAGCTTCTTAATGAAGCAGTCTTTCTTAAACCCTTGTATTGCTGAGCTGGCTGAAAGAAGGGAAAAACAATATAAGGATATGGCTGATGTAAAAGGCCAATTTCAAGCAAGGCGTGCTTTAGAAGTTGCCGCGGCGGGTGGTCATAATCTTTTATTCATTGGCCCTCCAGGCACAGGTAAAACCATGTTGGCTTCACGTCTTCCTGGTATTATGCCAAGTATGACAGAGGTTGAATCCCTTGCGGTGGCTAGTGTTCAGTCTGTATCAGGGAGAAAAATGGGCGCTGACTGGTTCTGGCAAGAAAGACCTTTTCGCTCCCCCCATCACTCAAGTTCTGCCGCCGCTCTAGTGGGTGGTGGTTCTGTTGTAAGAAACATTTCTAATTGAGAATGAATATGCATAAATGATATCTGTACATCATTATTTGATATTCGATGTGATGTATTATTTGATAGAAACGTGTTTTTGGGGCATTTTTTCTGAAAGGTGAACCGATTTCCTTTGAAATAATAATGAATAGTCACCAATGGGGTATGAAAAGAGCTATTTTTGAAACAAAGTAGTGTCTAGAAAACTAGGGGCGATTCACAGTCCATTCTAATACTATTTTGCTTTGAGCTAAAAATGTGTACTGATTTTAGTTGTTGGTTTTCTTTACGCCAGATTGACTGGGTCACATTTATTATCTGAACTTAAGCGCCCTTTTATCTGTTTGAACTAGTTTATGCTGATCTGCATGTTTAAAAAGTAGCAGAAAAATATTTTTGATAGCTTTTAAAAAAAGTCTCTACTTACCCTTGTGCTTTTCTTCCAGTCAATTGCTAATTTATTTGTGTTCAATTAACTAAGGAGAAATATATATGCCTAATACTAAATCTACACCAATGACGAAGTCTGATGCATCGCGTATTCAAAGTGCTGAAGCCAAAGCAAATAATGGAGAAGTTGCAAAAGGTAGTTTTGCTGCAAGAGCTCAATCCGTCGCAGCAAAATTAAATAAATAAGCATAGGAAAAGGTGGGTGTTAAACCCACCGATTGCAATATGAAAAAATACAGCAGCAATAAAGATATTCATAAATTAGTGTGCCGCCTTATTAGGGATAAATGGCGTTTTAAGCACTTAAAAAAACATGGCTCTGTTTGTTCTCCAAAAGGAAAGCAACTAACAGTCCCCAGTAGTCCAAGTGATCGACGTGCATACATGAATTTTTATAAGGATATTCAAAGATTATCATGACAAAAGAAACGATTATTACTCCATACTATTCTTTACAACACATACTTAGAGAATTTTCAAAAGGGTTAGGGACCCAAAAAATAGCAGGAACAAAAATAAGAGACGCCTGCAATAAATCTGAAATCAACCCTTTTCATTTTGAAGCTTTAAAACAAGAACTGATTCATAAACCTTTGACGAAGTATGTCAATATTCACTTTGCCGATCATATCTTAGAGCAGTTTGAATTTATTTGTGAGTGCTATCTGAACCTATACAAAGAGGTACCATTAGATGCCGCTAATGCAGAAGAGTCTCAAAAGGTACTAGATCAATACTTTTTTACTTTTGCTGTTGTCGAAGTATGTTCAGGCTCGATAGAGGGTATGGGAGTATCAGCGAGAGATATAGCTAATTCAGGTAAAACTTTTATGGCCTTAGTTTTGGAGCAGTGTTCGAAAAGCTTTGAATGGCAAGTGTTCTATCATAAAAGCTCCGATTCCCAAAAAGAACGAATTCGAGCTTGGTCTTCACAATCAGCAGCAGAGTTACCTGAACTATCTAGTATTGCCTCTTTAGGTGAAAAGTCAAAACTAGGAAATAGTTGGGGCACATACAAGGCTCGCCTTATCACCGCTAGGCTTTGGGATTATTTTTTTGAGCGTAGTGGATATACGGACTTAAATTTAGTTAAACATTTGTTGGCTAATGAGTGTTTAGAAGATCTTGCGAAGCGTTTAATTGAGACAGTTACTAAAGGCTCTAAAAAGTTTGAGGCCGCAGCTAAATTGGCATCCCGAGTATACAGTTTACTTAGGCTTCGTAAAGCTAAATCAAGTCAAGATAAAGAGCAAAGTTTAGCGTTGCTAATCGAGTTAAAAGAAGAACTATTTGCAATAGATACTCGAAAAGAATCTACCTATTACTACCATTGGATGATAGCTCGTCACAAGCTGCATTCTGGTTTTTTAGAAGATGCTATCAATGAGTATATTACAGCATTTGAACAAGTGATCTATCGTAATGGGGAAAATGCAGAGAAAATTATTAGAGAGGCGCTTATTGCTGCGTGTCGATCACCTAAACCTAAGAAAAGCTTTATCAATCGACTAAGAAGAATGGCTGTTTTAATGAAGATTGACTTTATGCCTTCTGGTGTTGATAAAAATGAGTTTAAAGCAAAACCTGAAGAAATAGAAAAGTGGGAGATTGCTGCTTACAGTAATTTATTCGATTCATTTTTTTCTAAGAATTCTTTCTTTCCTGATGCGATTTACCCAGTTGAACCGCATAAAAATACTGGTCCGTTGATAATTGCTGATAAAGCTAATTGCTTAGATCTTACAGATCCAAATAAAATCTTTTCAGTAGGTGAAGCTGGAAACAATAAAAAAATGTCTCAGTTAACGTACTTTTCTATGAGGGAAAAAGATGACGTAGTTGCTCAGTTATTAGAAGTTGGAGCTGATGTTAATATACTATCTTCAAGTAATGAATCTGCTATTTTACTGGCTGTTCAATCATTGCAAGTTAACCTATTACCTCTTAATTCAATGAGAGATCAGAACTTCAAACTTATCAGCGCAAAAACGCATAAGAAAAGTGTTTTGAATACAGTAACTAATAAGAGGAAACTTTCGCCTTTAGGTTGTGCTGTTCAAACTGGGAGAGTAGATGTAGTAGAAAAACTGATAGATATGGGAGCTACTGTTGATAGAAGACATGATGTTGGCAATGAAACACCACTTTTTACTGCCATTGGACTTATAGCGAAACATTTAAAAAGACAGGAAGATCATACGCTAAATGGATGGATGAAATACTCCGAGCTAGGCTTGCAATCTGCTAGAGCATACTCTTCAGGTATGCTTCCCTACGATCTAAAGCAATTAGGCGAAGCGATATCAAACCAAGATGAAGATGAAGTTTATAAACAAATGGAAGACTATTGTATTAATACACAAAAAAGTAATATTTCTAAATATTCAACGGCTGATAATTTTAGAGATATTGCAAAATTATTAATTAGTCATGGTTCATCTTTAATGGCAAAGCACGATACAGGAATGCTTGGTTATACGCCTTTAATGTTAGCTATTGAGCTCAATGAAGCGGAGCTAGTTAAATTTATGCTTGATTCTAGAGGGAACGAGATTGATTTAAAGGACACTTGTGTTGATTCAAGAACCAAGCAGCGGGTAAGCATGTTAAGACTGATGCGCTATTGGCAATCGAAAGACGTTTATAATGTTTTTTCAGAGCGGTTTGGTGAAGATATTTTTAATATTATGCTTTAAATTATTGACTTTAATAGGGAGGTAAATTTTTTAGATTTAAATAAGCACTAACTTTTATTAAAGAAGTTTGTGAATAGCTAAACTTATTCGCAAACCTTTTTATGGAATGATAAGGCAGCGAGTCTATATTGTATTTGATGAAACAATATAGGTGATAACTCATTGAGCAAGAGCTGAAAGTATCGTATTGCTGTCTGAATCAGAGTTCAATAGTTTGAAAGAGACTTTATATTTACTTTTAAACACAGCAATTGCAATTCTGCACATGACTCTGCCGAAGGGATGTAGCAGCTTTCAGGTTCTAGTGACAAACTAATGGTACTTGCATCAGGACTAAAGTGATTAAGTGAACAAATTTAAAGTATAAGATTTTAACTACTTATTAAATTGTACTAACTTAGACTTGATCTGACAGTTACCCACTTTTTTCTAGGTGCCTGTCAGATTTTATCTGGGTTAGATTTTTTCAGCCCAAATGGTTTTCCCGTCCTCTAATGCTCCCATTGAGCCATACGATTGCATAAGAAGCTCTAAAACAATAAACTTATTTTACAGTTTATCTTGTTATTTCAAGAAGCCCCTGTTGGAATGAAATAACGGGCGCGTACCCAAGTTCTTTTTTGGCCTTTGAAATATCTAATGTAATTTCAACGGCACTTGTTGAATACTCTTGCATAGTTATTGGTAATAATTTTCTTTTAGGGAAAAGCTTTCGACAACAATTATCCAACTTAGCTATAAATAGTAACATTGCACGGGGAACGCTTTTGGTTGGAGACCTATATCCATAAGCTTCAATCAGAGCTGAAACTATATTTTTAAAGGTTTTGTCATCATCATCACTTAAAAAATAAACCTCGCCAGAATTCCCGCGAGAAATAGCACATTCAACACCAAAACAAAAGTTTGCTATATGTATTGTTGATGTTTTGTATTCTCCGTCATTGATCCAAGCAAACTGGCCATTATTTACTGCTTTTAGTATTTGAGGGATAGCAGTTGTATCATCACGCCCCCAAATAAAACGAGGTCTCAAAACAATTACGTTAAATTCATCATTTGACGATTTTAATGCTAACTCCTCGGCAAGGCGTTTTGTTTCAGAGTAGGAACCCACTGAAACTTTAGGGTAAGGTATATTTTCTTTAGCTAAATGCAGTTCTTTACCTGTTAAGAGGACGGATTCAGTGCTTATATGAATAAATTTTTTTACACCAGCAGCTTTTGCCGCGTGTAAAAGTAACTCAGTCCCAACAACATTTGTATCATACTGTGATCGCGAAGCATTCTTATGATCTGTATCAGCAGCCGCATGAATAACTACATCATAGCTCTTAAGCTCTTTTTCAAGGCAACTAGAGTGTAAATCTCCTTTGAAAATTTCAATACCTAACTCTTCAAGATTCAATGACTTTTCTAGGTCACGAGAAAGCCCAGCAACTTCATGTTTCTTAACAAAATGTTTTGCTAGGTTTCTACCTACATAGCCAGTAATACCAGTAATAAAGATCTTCACATGATTTCCTAAGTAGTAATTCTTTTTCCATAAAAATAACAAATGAACATAATTTGTCAATATGTTCATTTATTGCAAATGAACTCTTGATGTAGAATTGTTCATATTTCATAATGTCAGCGGATTTAAAAATTATGAGACAGTATGATTTTACGTGAAGCTCAAAAGCTTATTCTTAAGTATGGTTATCAGAAAGTTACGATGACTGACATTGCAAACGCTTGTAATATTTCGCGAACCACGCTTTACAAGTCATTTCCTAATAAAGAATCAATTATTGTTGGATTAATCAATGAAGCATTAGAAATAAATATTAAAGAAACTGAAAAGCTCTTTACCGAAGAGTTGACATTTTTTAAAAAACTAACCCGCTTTTTTGATATTTGGATTATTCAACCTGCCGCTTCTGTTATTGACTTAGATACAGGTAGAGACATTTTATCGAATGTATCTAGCTATGCGCCTGCTGCGGTGGAAAATCATTATCAGGTTTTTGAAAATATGCTTGGCGACATTATAAAAAATGAATTGGTAGATGACGAAAAAATTACACACGATGATCTAGCTCATATCTTGACAATAGCTTCACAGGGCTTGAAATCTTCAGCAAAGAATATTGAATACTTGCAAAAGATGGTAAACGGGCTGATATCAATTGTTATTATGGCTATGAATAACAACAATAGAGCTTAACCTTTTTAGGTTCTTCGATATACTCTTCTATATGATGAAGGGCTAAATTTTGAGATCTTTCTAACGTTTTTCCTAAAAAAATCTGTCGAACTATAACCAACCGAACCAGCTATAACATCAATAGATAAATGACTATTCTCTGATCCCATAAAAATCCTGCCTCTCAAAAAACTAAGCAGCATGTTTCCGGTATCAACAAGGAAACGATGAAGAAATTACTTCTATTGTAATTTTTTTTGAAAGATGAATCGACTTCCTTTGAAATAATAATGAATTATCACTGTTTAGATGAGCGTCTTTTTAGTTAAGTAAAATGAACTGTTTTCACCTTATCGAGTTAGCTGTCTCTGAAGAGATATTTAGGGTTCGTTGATTCAAGTTTCAGCGGGCTTATTGGTGAGATTTGCTCCTGTTCGATCCACGGTAAACTCTCTAGTGAAATTTTCGACAAAGCCACATGTAGTGACAAAATTGAGGGGTACTGTATAGCTGATTCCAATGCCTTCATCAATTCTGCCACCAACTTATCGTCAGACTTCTCAATAGCATTATTTTCTAATTGTTCTTCTATTCCCATCATATATGGATGAATATTGGTATTAAGCCGTTTAGCCATAAAAGCCAGTATTCGGTAGCCACCTGCATCCCTGTCACCCCAGTGATAAACTGGCACAGTACCTACAAGTTCCTCAATGATAATTTTTATTACACGCACCCAAGAGCGGGGAGGAAACCCCGCAGTGTATATGATCACACCAGGATCATCAATTTCACGAACATATCGCTCAAAACTGGCTCGGTTTTCAATAAAAAGTACATAAGGAGGTTTCTTATCCCAATCTATTCCTTTGACTTCATCAGGGGATACTCCGATACCATAATGCAATGCTGCTAAATCAATCGGCCCTTTGCAGTATAAGCGACCCTCTGCTTTGAAGCGCATAGGTATTGGATACTTGCTAATTCCAAAATACTCTAGTAGCTTCGCGCCATTTTCTATAAGATCAACCGCATCTTTGTCTATGTGCGGTAGCATCAGTCTTCGAATGAGATTGGAAAAGCTTTTATTTTCCAGTCGCTTTGACTCACCAAAAAGAATAGCACTGAGAGTACGCATATCAGGCACTGACTCTGTATCCGATGACTGTACGATATACTCTACAGCTTTCATTGCGTCAAAAAGTCGGTCAAACTGACTGTGTTTAATACCAAAGGCAGTTTTATTACTGGACCATGCTACGGCAATAGTGGGCTTTATTTCGTTCCACCAGGGGACATTAAACTCAGCGAACTCTAAATGCTTAACTGCTGTTTGAATCTTTTCAGATTGCGGTGTAATACCACAAATGGCAATGATTTTATGTCCATTAGTGATGCTAACATAGTCAATGTGCTTGAATGAGCCAAGTGCCACTCTACGATCATATTGAATTGATAAGCTATCTATCGCTTCCAAATCATTATGCAAAGCAGTTTTATCGCTATTATTTAGTGCAAAATACCAACGGTAAGCGTGATCTGTGATGTGTATCCTACATTCAGCCTCAATTCCTTCGGTTTTATCTATTTTTTTGATGAGTTGGAGGATGAATTTTTTGGTAAACTCATTCATATCAAGTAACCACTTCAGCTTGAGATTTCAATATTGCTGCTCGCTCTGTAACAAGCTCTGGATGGTATTCAGGATTCAGTTGGTCAATAAGAGACTGTCCTGCATCAAAAAGCTGTGTGTGATCGATCACGACATCTCTTCCTTCGCGGCAAATGGTATATATCTGATCCATTTCTTTACCGATTTTCAGAGTAACCTCTGGTGGCGCAGCAATCATAAGTTGAAGCCCGATTTCTTTCAGGAAGGAAACCGCAGCACTCGCATTACCACCGTCCATATTATTAAAAGCTTCATCCAAGAGTACCAGCGATGCACCTCTAGGTGAGCGCCCTTGTATTTTGTAAACATTCATAAAGCTGGCCGCAAGTGCAATGTAGGCAGGGGTTTGCTGTTCACCACCTGAGCCAGTGCTTTGCATATCTGCCACACGACGCTCTATACCCGTATCAGGGTTTCGCATCTTCATATCGTAGGTAAAGAAACTACGATAATCCCTAATCTCATTAATTAGATCGTCTCCGTTGATGAGAGCCTCTTTTAATAGGTCGATTGCAGGATGCTCTGATTCTGTCTCAAACATTGTTCCAACCAGTTCAGTCTCTTCTTTGTCTGCAGTTGTAATATATTCATAGATGATTTTGAGGCTTTCCGATTGCACTTCCTTATAATCAAAACTGTAGATGTAGTCGTGGAAAGGAATCTTTTTAAGCAGACTCTTAAGCTGATTAAACGTGTATTTCATCTGCTCAAAACGGTTTTGTAACTCACCGACAATGATGCCTCGGAAGTTTTTCTCCATCTGCTTAGCCGCATCCTGAGCTGCCTGACGATGCTCTATAAGCTGAACTGCTAGGATACGAGTTACCCAATCAGAGGAATCCGTTGTGATGAGGGTATACGCATCTTCATTAGAATTATCTGTTTTCGCAGCTTCAAGCAACTCCAGTCGATTCGCTATGTCCTCCGCAAAGATATTGGTGAACTCAATGACTTTTTCTCGCAGAATTCCGCGAGCGTGGATTGCCTTCTCTTTTGCCGTCTGTGACTCATTATGAGCTTCATTTCTAATCAGTGAATACTGATCTTGTTGGCTCTCAAACTTACGTTCGTAGGCCTGCCAAGCCTCGTCAGCTTTAATTGCATCATGTAAAGGTAAGCTTTCTGTTTTGCTACGTTCTTTCTCTGCCTCCCCCCTTAGCTTAGAAAGGTCTTCGATTTCTTTACCTAAAGCAGCGATGTCTAACTCTGCCTGCTTGCGCTCACTACCTGCTTCAATGACTGCTTGGTTACACTTCTCATAAGCATTTTGAGCTTGTTCTTTGGCGTTCTTCAAACGCTCATCTTCCGAGGTCAGAGGCTTCAAACTCTCCTGAGCTACAGACAATGCTTTTTTATGAATCTCCAGTTGTTCGCTCTGTGCTTGAACATCCTCTGATCTGTCAAGGATAGATGCAGATATTCCTGCCCATTTACGGTTAAGCTTACTCAGGGTAGCTGCTGGTGTATTGATACTGGCTAGGCGTTGTGCCAGCCGATCTAAATCATTCTCTAACCGTTGACGCTGTTCGACTTGAGCATACTTACCAATCAATAATCCGCTAATCCGAGCAGTGCCACCTACTGTACCTCCCCCTGTTGTTAACCCAGAAGCCATTAGTGCTTTTCGCTCTCTTCGGAGATCATTGTGTGTAGCCGCTTTCTTAGTGTTGTCGAGGACAATGTTCATAAAGCCTCTTGCGATGGGGTTATCAGTTTCAACAAGGGTTGAAACCATATGATCAGTAGGTAGCTTGTTTGCTCGAAGAGCATGATCAGGGTTGATCATGCGTGCTCGTCCTATTCGAGGATCTTGTTTCCGAGCAGTTTCATACACCTCAAGTGCATCATCAAAATCATGTGCACTGATCACTAAAGCTTCTCGATTTTGTCCCAGATACGACTCCACCGCTTCCTGCCAATCTTTGTCATTAACTTCACAAAGATCGCATACGGGAGTCGACGGGATGCCTTTTTGTTTTAGTAACTCTATGGTCGCGCTGGTTGCCGAATTAATGTCTGATAAACCTTGCTTGAGCCGTTCTATACGGCTTTGTAGAGAATTCCCTTCCAACTTTAACTGTTTAATCTCTTGATCTAGGTCTTTGTCCACAACTTCTACGCGCTTTGTAATCTCTCCAAGATGTTTTTTAGAGTCTTTTAGTTGACAGATTACCTTATGCGTATTCGCTGGATTTGATGTGGAAAGACTATCAACATTAGCTTGATCGAGAATATTTGCTAACGCATTCCAATGGGTAGCTAAAAGTTCAAAGTTTTGTATGCCCAGTGTGTTGGAGAATTGCCGCCCAATAACTTCACTAACGGAAGCCTGCAATGATTTTATTTTCTTGTTTAGATCGGTCTCAGATAAGGAAACCTCTGTCTCAGCGTTTCGCACCGCTATACTTAAGCTAGCCGCATCTGAGTTTTGCCAAGCAATGAGAGTTTTTTCACTTTGCTGTTGCAGTCCAGTAAGTCGTGGCTCTTCTTGTTCAATAATACGTTCTGCCTTTTTAAAGCGTTTTTGGACTGCTTCATAAGCATCTTTCTTACGATCAAGCTCTTCATCAAGTCGAACAGCTTCGGCTTCTTGGGATACCCAAAGCCTATGGTGAGCGTTAGTTCTGTGTTTTGTGACGTTATTCGCCTCTGTAATCAGGTTCTCACGTGCTGTTTTATGGCTTTCTGTACGAGCAATTTCTTCTTCAATTCGCTGATGCTCAATAAGATCTTCACGTAGTTGATCAGTCTCAATAGGATAAGGGGGAAGAATAAAGTTCCTGATAAATAGATCGATGGGACTATCCATTCTTAATTGTAATGCGTTTGATAAGGTTTTAACTAAAAGGTCAGGTTCAATTTTCGCACTACGAGTCTGATTAGCAGACATTGCCTCAGATATTTTCTCGCGGATAACTCTAGCACTATCGATCATCTCATAGCTTACGGCCCCCCGTTGATCTTTAGCGATATGCTTCATTCGGTCTACAAACTCGCGCCAAGGTAAGAAAGTATCATCACCCGCTAAAAGGTCCGCCTCACTAATATGCCGGCCTTTCATGAAATGCCCCCGAGTTTCAATGTTGGCGGTTTGACTGCTAGCGTAAATAGATAACCCAAATGAATAAGGATTCTGTAAATCGTCATACCAATTCAGGAATATATATGTATTAGCATTTTCCCTCTGGCAGCTTTGTTTATCATTTTCTTTAAACTCCCCCAGAGCATAGCTTCTTGCTGATCGTCCAGATGTTTTGGCATCAGATGCGGCGTTGTAACGTACTTTTCTCTGATCTCCCCCCATCAGGACAAATTGAATAGCATCGAAAATAGTTGTTTTACCTGCTCCATTTTCACCAGATATCAAAGTGGCAGACGCATTAAGAAAAATAGTTTCAAGCTCAAACAAGTACCACTGAGCGAGAACTACATTATGAAGAATATGTGACGGGATAGGGTTATTCTGCTCAGTCATCTGACACCTCTGCATTCTCTATGGAATCGGCTTCTTCTATAACGGCTTCATCAGTTATTGACTCCTGTGTGTACAGGTAACTATCTATAAATCGATTCAGTGTCCCAATGTAGTCTGGACTGACTACACGGGTGATATTAGGGAGGACTATAATCTCGTGCAGTTTGGTATCAGGGTCTTTTTCTCCCAGTTCAATAATTCCTTTTCTACGCAAATTATCTAATGCTGCATTGGTATCAGTGACGAGTGGTTTATCTCCTTTAAACCGTTCAAACTGATCAAGCAGTTCTGCTGTAGGCGGTTTCACCCGTCCATATTCAGTTCGTCCCATTGACGCCTCTGTATCGTACATTTTCCTTAAAATGAGCAAAAACAGAGTAGATGTTATATCTAGCTGTTTACCAGAACCTCTCGGTAAGATGCCTGCAAACCCGAAATTTCTATCGTAATACCAGGCCATATCAAGAGCATCAAAGATCTTATGGAAATAGGTCTGGTTTTCCTCGCACATTGTGAAGTGCTCTTTTTGACCACGCTTTCCTTTCCACACCCACTGTTTTTGCAGTAGATAAGCAGTTGTATTCCGAAGACTGTCTACATAATCTGCAGACGTTTTCGATTCAATATCTTTAAGTTCTTTGAGCGTGATTTCACTGGCCATATGAGTATTTCTCCATTGAAGTATTCTTGCGGATTATCAAACGACGCCCTGCCATCTGTTCTAAATCAGTCCACTCTCCCTCGACGAAATCTACACGATATCTGGATTGAAGCTCATAGAGGATATGTGTTTTTGATACGCGCTGCGCCAAAAGGCGTAAATGTAGAGCCGACATCATGTCGTCAGGAGTGTTAATTTTCAGATCATCTGTCGTGATGTAATCTCTATTAGTGAGATTTGACTCTATAAAACGTTCAAGCCTATTTGGATTGCATTTCTGAAAGTGGATATGTTCTTGCTTGAGTTGATTATATGCACGTTTTTCCCACAAGGGTTTTTGTTGCCTTCGTTCAGTCTTAACTGGCGTTATTGCCCTTGCTTTGGGTTGGGACATGCGGCAGTCACAAAGTAGTTCTTCACCTATAATGGGACTTGGGAAGCGATCTAGATCAGAATTACTGCCAATACGGTTAAGCAATGTCTGTATTTGCTGCCCCATATTACTAGGCGTATGAACAGTGTATTTAATTTTTTCATACATTCGTCGTGTAATACGTCGAGCATACTCCTGAGTCTTTTTAAACAGAGGGGCTATACCATCGAATGAACTACTTAATCGTTCAAGATCTGCTTCAACAAGATCGATAGAAGGGTGAGAAATTTCATCTCGTTTATAGGCTTTGACACACTCTTCAAGACGCTCTGGACTAAACCGAATTTCACTTACAAGTTTACGAATGACACTAGCATGGAGGTTTGGATTTCCTTTCAGTGCCAACTTCTCAATATTAGGTAAAAAGAGCTCACCCAAATATTCTTCAAAATAGAAGGTAAAATCATTATCTGAGTGGGACGTACCGCAACTGATGACATGGTGAATTTCTCGTATGTTTCCGACCAAGGCTCGTAGCCGATTTAAAAAGCTTTCCATATCATCAGCGGCTTTTCGAATAAGCGAACCACTGGCTGGATCTTTTACTACTTCAGCTAAACTTGAGCGAACCGACAAACACACTACCCCTAGTGAAGGATGCTCAGCCCCCATGCTACCTAAAAAATGAAGTATCCTACGAGCATCTTGTGGCATCCAAACAACGTATCGGAAACCACTTTCCCGCTCTTCACGAATCCATCCAGTATCTTTTAAGCGGTTATATACATACTGTTCAGGGGCTGAACCAGCAGCCACATCCTCTCCAGACTCCACTCCAAGATTTAGAGCTGTATTAGAAATAAAGTCTCTCAGAAACACTCGAACCTGCTGCGGATTCGGTTCATCAACCAACTGAACTGGATCTAAAAATTTATCAAGCTCTACAAGCAATGCGAGCATTAAACGCCCCGTCTCACCTGAGATCGGCTTAAATAGATCTGTATTAATTGTGTCAAAGCCCATTTCATCATCCTTAGAAGCTTCTTTACGTGACAACGTTTATCGATACATACTTTATCTCTATGTATACTTTATAGGCTCCTATATAAAATATATATAGTGGATATTTAAACAGTAGTATCATACACTTTTGAATAAATAAACAACTAAATACTGGTAACAAGGGCGTCACATGCAATATTCACAGTACATAAAGCCAGTTATAGCTTCAGATGAAGAAACAGTCTCAATAACAGGTCTGGCTAGTAAGCGACTTGAGTCAGGAGCACACTCCCACCCCCAATGGCTTCGCTTGTGCTTTATTGAGCGGCAGCTATTATGGGAACGTCGTTTGACAACTTCCATGATCATAGAAGCGTTTGGCATTTCTCGACCTCAAGCACAGAAAGACATAAAGTTATACCAACAACTATCTCCCGAGGCATTGAAACCATATAAGTTGGGGATTCCATACCATCAACCAACAGAATACTTTGAGCCAGTTTTGTTATCGAGTGCTGATTTACAATGGCATGCTATTGAAGAATATGCTTCCCCAAAAACTTCATACACAACAGAAATGCCCGTACTTTCCCGTAGGCATAACTTACGTGTTCTAGCTCGATTACTCTCGGCTATAGAGCATCATCGATCAGTTGAAGCCGTAGTAGCAACGATGAGCTCACCTAAAGGGCGAGGACGGCGATTAACTCCGACAGCAATTTCATTTGTCAAAAACCGTTACCATGTACGCGCCTATTGCTGGGATAATCTGGACTATCGGGACTTCATCATTGGCCGTTTTAAAAGCACTCCCAAAGTTGTTAAGCCTACTAACAACCCCTCAGGCTGGGGTAATAATGCGCCTGCATTCGAACGTTATGAAGGAATCCCGATTGGACCCGATGTAGAGTGGGATCAAATGATTGAATTGGAGCTACAGCCAAACCCTAATTTGAGTATTGAACAGCAATTATTGATAATTTCTGATTATGGATTGGATGTTAACAGTACCGCAAAGAGGGTCACGCTTCGAAAACCATTAATAGGGTATTTTTTGGTAGATAATCGAATTCCGGCAACCAAAGATGAGTACAAGATTGCAACTAAGGACAACCCCATCGCTTGGCCTGTATTTGCTTTTATATTAGGTTCAAACAAACCAGCTCATGAGCTCGGATTTATAAGTCCTTAGAGCCTAATTCGAACTTTCTTCCGACTACGTAATTAGAATTAGACTATAAGTATTTGAAATTTAATTTGTTTTTTATTCTATTTGCCATAATTCAAGAAAGAGCTGTCTTTAAGAGTTCTAATTATTTAACTTAACGCCTCAATATTAGAATTTGTATTGTGTTCCTCATTTATATTGCATACTGCTTTTTATGTTTGTAATACAGAGTCTGTACCTAAGTTAACCGTACAGACTCTGTAATTACGTAACCTCCTTTAGTTAAAGGTGATTAAATTAGTAGACTACAATGTTCTTGAATAACACATGTAGATGTAAAGTCCTCCAGCTCCTTGATTTAGGTCCTGGTTTATTCTTTCAAATCCTATTGGAGGGTAAATTTGTGGCTGACTTGAGCCTATCACCATTATGTCCTTGATAGAGTCTGTTTCTGAATACTCGCCTTTTTTATAGCATAGGTAAATATATTTACCTCTTGCTCCCTCATTCAAGTCTTGACCTATTTTTATATAACCATCAGGTGCTTGAATATCGGGGCTGTCACCTGAAATTGTTGTTATATCAGTTATTACATCCAGCTTTTCAGCTTTAATATCTAAAGTTGAATCTTCTTTATAACAGACATAAATGAACTTTCCTCCTGCACCTTTATTTAGATCAAAGTCGTCCTTAATATACCCTGTAGGTGGCTGTATAACGCTTGAGTCGCCTGATATTACTCTTAATTCAGTAATAGAATTAGCACTGAATACATTTAAGCACTCAGACGTTTTCCCTTTCGCAAAGGTGGCATAAGCGTGAATTAAAGCTTCTTTTCTCTTTTGATCTTCACAAAGTTCCCAAATTGGGGTAAGCGCATTATCATTGTCAAAATCTACAAATGTAGGATTGTCTCCAACGCTATCTTGCCATTCCTGAAAGCCTCCTTCCTTCAAAATGTTAGTACCACCTTTTTCTGCGCTGCCTCCATACGTTCTAACTTCAGTATTAGACCGGCTTTCAAAAGTAGATATTTCTTGAGAGTATTTAGTTTTATTTTCTGCGCTGATCTGGAAAGTAAGACTCTCATAAGCTAGTTTTGCAGTTAGATCAATGCCATATTCGGACTGATAATCTACTTGATTGGTTGCGGAAGTCATCATTGATTTGCCGCCAATTACAATCGCTGATAGGAAGTGTGTACCATATCTTTTAAATAACTGAATTGGGTCCATATCAGCTATATCATTTTTTACGTCATCTTTGATGTAGTTAAGAGCTGTTTCAGGAGTAAACTTTAAAGCCCATTTAGCAATGTCTTGCTGAATAAGTGAAAACTCGTTTTTAGCATTTCTATACTCACTTGCATTATAGCCGACAGAAACGGAGCCACTGTAAAAGCTGTAACTTCCTTCAAGTTTTGTATAAGTATTTAAGTTTTTTATGTACTCTTCAATTGAGCTGCCTGATATTTCTTTGTAATTGGAAGTTTCAAGTTGTACGGCACTTACTATGTTAGGTATCACTTTTCCCTTATAAAAAGTTACAGCTCTGGTAGGTACTTTTGTCCAATCAAATAATGGAAAAGTAATTGATATCGGAGTTGCATATTCTCCAAAGACATCATAGCCACATCCTAAAGAGCTAACACCTGAAAGATAGTTGGCGTCCGAATTTAACTCAGCTACTTGAAACTTTTCATGAAAAGCTCTGTTGTTCATAAATTTTCCCTTTTTATGGTTTTTAGATTTAAAAAATAAAGTCATATTACAAACTCATACTAGAAAGTCCGTGATCTTCTCTCCAACTGAAATCAAATTAGTTCTACCTTTCTTAAAATTAGTAAGACTTAAATGATGCAACTTGAGTGATTTTTCTTAAACGGCAATACTTGATGAAGTTGATTTCACCGCTGCTCCGTGTTTACTTTCATCAGGAATACAAAAAAATCGTTTAGAGAAGGCTCTGGGAAATTTTTTAGTAAGAGTATTTTTTGTTCCATCGTAAGCTCTCCTTGTTGATGGTAAGTAAGTAACCCAATCCTTGAGTAATTTTAAGCTAGTTCATATGGTAGGGAATGCAAATTTTTATTTGAATTTTTTGCTAAAACAATATGATATGAATTTTTATGTTTGGTTAGATAAACCATCTTAATTCTTCAGAACTAAAACCTAAACGATAGAGCGCTGGTATCAAGTGCTAAGCAGTGAGTTAAATCTAATCTTCACAAGCCATGATATGCGAAAACTCGCTAGAGACTGTTGGCAAGATATGGGCATCGATTGGATTATCGGCGAGATGATACTCAACCACGAAAGAGACGGGTTAGATAAGTGGTATATGCATGCTCATAGTAGAGAGCAAATGCGGAAAGCGTTGAAAGAGTGGGGGGAGGTTGTGTTAGGTTAAAAAAACTTTAAAATTAGTAAGATAAATTATCTTAAGGAGTATTTAACTATCTTACGGGTTATTGATGTTTGATTCGTGTAAATACACATGAAATAATTTTAGTGTGAGTTTGATTTTTATATTTAAAAAATTTGGTGAAAAAATGAAATATTGTTATTTTTTGATTCTTGGTCTTCTTATTTCGATGACTACGCAAGCCAGTGACAAAACTGATGTTGAGCGTATTTTTGATCAATATTTTGATGCTGTTAAAGCATATGATATTTCGATTATGTCTAGTCTTATGCATCCTGAAGCTCTTTCTCAATTCCGTAGACCATTTACAGAAGCTTTTAATGGTAAGAAAAGTGAACAAGCAAAAAAAGAGCTTTTCCCTCTTTTTAATGTCACTAATATTGAACAATACGATAAAATGACAAATATTGAGACATACCAAGAACTTAATAATTTTTTTGTTAAAGCTCAGCCGGAGATCGTTATTTTAATGAAGGATTCTGAGTTTAAACTGCTAGATATAAATCTAAAAAACGATGCGGCATATGTAACTTATAAACTGAGTATGAATTACCAAGGAAGTTTAATTAATAAGGACGCAGTTCAGAAATTTAAGCTTCATGAAGGGAATTGGATGTTGATGTTAGCTGCTGATGGTGAAGCGACTATTGCTGGTATTGATGCTAAATATAATAAGTAGCTTCTGGATGAGGATAGTGGTTATTAATTAGGAAGAAACATATCAAACCACCTTCGGGTGGTTTTTTTGTGCCTGAACATAATCAAAATATATTTAATCTTTATGCTCTCTACCGCCACCATACCGCCAACAACTTTTTAATAACCACCCCGCAGCCCAATAAAACCAAACCTCTAACCCAATTATGTCTTTTTCATAAGAAGAGAACGTCATTTGCTTAAAACGGGCTTATCGGGTTGAAGTGCTATTTAATTAGAGATAGTTTTAATTCAGGCTGCCATACATTCGGGCAGCTATTTTTGTATTAGCCCACTGATTTGTGGGCTTTTTTCGTTCTAAATCTCATGTTTTTAGGGGGAGATAATATTCTCGCGGTAACTGGAGAGGGTGCATGGGGCTAATAAATGAGGGCGCATCTACAAGGGGGCGGTAGTTGAATGGCATCTGTGGATTCAATATTTATGAGCTAACTAAGCAGCAAAGGCTTAACGATCGATGAGCTTAAAGTAGGCTTTTTGTACTGCTTGATCTATCAAAATAGGAGGTGAAGTCGATGAATTGTACTGCACTTATCTAAACGAAAAATAAAATGTTAGTAACCACTATAAAAAAAGGTAAATATCGTACCAAAAATAGAAAAAGGTACTCCCAATAGGGGCCTATTTTCTGCGGGTTTTACACTCGCGGGGTCAGATAAATTTTGAAAAATATAGCTCGTATTACCCCTTCCCCTCTCAAAGACACTTTTTTCTTATTTATCAGTGCTTTAACTTTTTAGGAATTTTTGAGAAAAACAAAAATAATTTTAATTTTCGTGTGTAACTAGAAAGTGGCTATATGAAGTAGGCGGTTTTAATTATTGAATTTAAGTTGCTGATAGTTATATGAAATTTTTTAATAAGCCTAAAAGTAACAAAATGGAAGGTTCATAAAATCATTGAATTTTGACTGAGGGGTAATACGAGGGGAAGCAGTAGAAATACGTAAGGGGGGAAAACGGTTTAGACTTAAAAAAATAGAACGAAAAATAAAACCTATTAAGTGCTTTAAATTATAAGGTTTAAGTAGTAGTTAACTTCGTACTTTTTTAAATGGGATTCGGGTTAGAGAAAATAGATTCTTACTATTGTAATTCTTGATTTTTGCTTTGATGTTTTCGGAGGCTTAATAGCATTTTTAGCACCTTTCAGACATTAGTGAAGGCTTTAATGAAAGTATTAAATTTCCTTTGTATTAACTTTGGGTTTTAAAAAAAGATTTTTTATGTATACTGCTCAGTTTTTTATTTGGTGGCTAGTTTTTAGACAAAACCGAATTAGCCAAAATCAACTATTTTTATTATTTCAGGGATTAAAAAATGAAAAGAATCTTTCTAACAATTTTAATGATGGGGCTTTTTTCGAGTGCTGCAAAAGCATTAACTTTAGTAGAAGCAACTAATACGACTATTACAAAACTAACCGTTTATTCAGAAAGAGAAGACGGAACTGTTCTGATACAAGTAAGTACACCGCCAGTTGGGTGTGATAATGGCTTCTGGTTAAGTGGAACCGCAACAGGCGTGAAGCATACCATATCA